>NZ_JAYRST010000003.1:0-94351 GCF_041920015.1 Phenylobacterium sp. | reverse complement strand
CTGGCCCTGGCCGTCGGCATCGTCATCATGCGGCCGCAACTGCAGATGCCGGCGATCACGCCGTTCGCGGCCGGCGGCGGGCCGGTCTGGTCGGGCTCGCTGTTCCCGTTCCTGTTCATCACCATCGCCTGCGGCGCCGTCTCGGGCTTTCACGCCCTGATCTCGTCGGGCACCACGCCCAAGCTGATCGCCAGCGAGGGCGACGCCCGCTTCATCGGCTATGGCGGCATGCTGATGGAGAGCTTCGTGGCGATCATGGCGATCATCGCCGCCTCGATTCTCGACCCCGGCGTCTATTTCACCATGAACAGCCCGGCCGCCGTGGTCGGGATGACGGCGGAGAGCGCCTCGGCCGCCGTCGGCGCCATGGGCCATCCGATCAGCGCCGCGCTGATCGAGCAGACCGCCCGGGACGTGGGCGAGACCACCATCATTTCGCGCGCCGGCGGGGCGCCGACCCTGGCCGTGGGCATGGCGCACATCTTCTCCCACGTGCTGGGCGGCAAGGCGATGATGGCCTTCTGGTACCACTTCGCCATCCTGTTCGAGGCGTTGTTCATCCTGACCGCCGTCGATGCAGGCACGCGGGCCGGACGCTTCATGTTGCAGGACCTGCTCGGAACCTTCGTTCCGAAGTTCAAGGACACATCGTCCTGGGCGGCCAACCTGACCGCGACCGGGCTTTGCGTGGCCGCCTGGGGCTATTTCCTGCATCAGGGCGTCACCGACCCGCTGGGCGGGGTGAACACGCTCTGGCCGCTGTTCGGCATCTCCAACCAGATGCTGGCGGCCGTCGCCCTGATTCTGGCCAGCGTGGTGATCTTCAAGATGAAGCGCCAGCGCTACGCCTTCGTCACCGTGCTTCCGGCCGCCTGGCTGTGCATCTGCACCTTGACGGCCGGTTTCCAGAAGCTCGCCTCGCCCGATCCGGCGATCGGCTTCCTGTCGCATGCGCGCAAGTACGGCGAGGCCCTGGCCGCGGGCCAGGTGCTGGCGCCGGCCAAGAGCATGGCCGACATGAGCAAGATCGTCTGGAACGACCGCATCGACGCGGCGCTGTGCGCGGTCTTCATCGCGGTGGTGGTCAGCATGATCGTGTTCGGCGTCATGGCCTGCCTGAAGGCCCTGCGGACGCCGGGCTGGACGGCGCGGGAGTTCAATCCCGACGCTGTGGCGGCGGAGTAGGGCGATGGCGAAAGCGTCCAACCCCTTCGCCGATCTGGCCCGCTGCCTCTGTGACGGGGCGCGGCTGATGGTCGGCGTGCCGAACTACGAGACCTATGTGGCGCACATGGCCGCCACCCATCCGGGCCAAGCGCCGATGACGCGGGCCGAGTTCTTCCGCGACCGGCAGGATGCGCGCTATGGCGGCGGCAAGGGCGGGTTCCGCTGTTGCTGACGAGCGAAGGCCGGCGTCGCTGCCGGCCTTCGCCGATCTCCTCAAGATTCTAACGCGCCGCCAGGGCCGAGTTCGACGGAGCCTGGGCCATGGCGTAGGTGTCCAGGCTGGCCTTGGTCGTGGCCTTCACGCAGCGGGTGTAGGCGTGCAGCACCAGGGTTTCGTTGCGGGTCGCGCGGAAGCAGACCGAGCGCGCGGCCTTGGCCACGTCGGCCTCGATCTGGGCTTGAGACTTGCCGGCCAGGTCGACGCGAACGCCGCCGGCATGGGCGGGCGCGGCGCTCGACAGGGCGGCCGCGGCGGTCAGGGCAAGGGTGCGGATCATAGTTTGAGTTCCCGGAAAGGGGTTGGAGCCAACCACCTCCCGGCGTTTCCCATGGCGGCGGTTCAAATCAGGCCGACCGCTTCGCCTGTGCGTCTCCTGCCGGCTGAAGAGCGCCGCTTCAAGTGAAGATGTTGCGGCGCAGCAGCGCACCGACGGAATGCGGTCTCGATAGGCGCCGGCGCCTGATTTCCAGCCGCGCCATGGCCGTGGGCACGCGCTTTGCGGTGGACAAGTCCGCGAGCCCCGAAACGAAACACTTGCCAAGCAAGGGGCTTCACCATTGAGTAACCTTCGTTAACGTCGAGGTCCCATGTTGTTGTCCGCTCTCGCCGCCGCCGCCGTCATCGCTGGCGCCAATGCTGCGCCCCAGGCCCCGATCGAACAGGCCGTGGCCAAGGCGGTGATCGTCGATTGCCAGGTCAGCGGCGCGAATCTCACCGACTGCAAGGCGGTCGACGCCGACGGGGCCGACGCGGTCCAGGCCCAGAAGCTGGCCGAGCAGGTCGAGGTGCCCGAGGCCTTCGCCCTGGCCAATCCAGGCCGGGTGCTCATCAAAATGAAGCTGACCCCGTAAGGGCGGTTGACCCCAGGCCAGGTCCTGACGCCTTCTCGCGACGCAATCGGTCAGGGAGCGTCGCGGATGGACAAGCGGAAAATCGGCCAGTTCGAGGTCTCGGCCATCGGCCTGGGGTGCATGAACCTCTCGCACGCCTATGGCGCGCCGCCGCCCCGCGACCAAGCCGAGCGGGTGCTGAAGGGCGCGCTCGACGCCGGCTACACCTTGATGGACACCGCAGCCGTCTACGGCATGGGCCATAACGAGACCCTGGTGGGCGAGGTTCTGGGCGATCGCCGCCGGGACTATGTGCTGGCCTCGAAGGCCGGGCTGAGCAATGGCGACAAGCGCGAGGTGAACGGCTATCCGGCGGTGCTGAAGGCGACCTGCGAGGACAGCCTTCGCCGCCTAAAGACCGACGTGATCGACCTCTATTACCTGCATCGCTACGACAAGCGCGTGCCCATCGAGGACAGCGTCGGCGCCCTGGCCGAGCTGGTGCAGGAGGGCAAGGTGCGCGCCATCGGCCTTTCGGAGGTTTCGGCTCAGACCCTGCGCCGCGCGCATGCGGTGCATCCGATCACCGCTCTGCAGACCGAATATTCGCCCTGGACCCGCAATCCGGAGATCGCGGTGCTGGACGCCTGCCGTGAACTCGGGATCGCTTTCGTGGCGTTCAGCCCGGTGGCCCGCGGCTTCCTGGCCGGCCGGGTGACCGACCCGGATGCGTTGGACGAGGGCGACCTGCGCCGGGCCATGCCGCGGTTCCAGGGCGAGGCGTTCCAGGCCAATCTGAAGCTGCTGGAGGGCTTCAAGGCGCTGGCGAAAGAGGCCGGCTGCACCCCGGCCCAGCTCTGCCTGGCCTGGCTGCTGCAGAAGGACGAGATCATCGTGCCGATCCCCGGCACGACCAATCCGGACCACATGATCGAGAACGCCCGCGCGGCCGAGGTGCGCCTGTCTGCGGCGACCATGGCGGCGGTCGAGGCGCTGGTGAACCCGCAGACGGTCGCCGGCTCGCGCTATTCGCCGGCCCAGCATGCGGCGATCGACACCGAGGGCTGAGGCGCCGGTCCGGTCAGGATGCGGCGGTTTCGCCGAACAGTTGCTCGTGCTTGACGCAGATCGCCGGCCAGAGCCTTGCGGCCTCCGCCAGGTCGAGGCCGAATTCGCGCCGGAGGATCTCGACGAACTCGCGTTCCGTCGCGATCAGGCGGCTGCTCCTGCCGCCCGGCCGGATGTAGTTGAGCGTTCGGCCCACCAGGCTGACCACCTCGCCCTCGCCATGGCGGAAGGCGAGCGCCGTCTGGGTGAAGATCGAGTCCGGCGAATGGCTGAGCCAGCGACTGGTGGCGAGGAGCTGGTTCGGGTCGGCCGGGCGGTTCTGGAAGTCGTAATAGGCCGCCCCGCCGTGGGCGTGGTTGTGGAACCGCATCCAGCCCTCGTCTCCAAGGGTCTCGACACGGAAGTCGAACCCGCCGCGATGATAGGCGCCTGGCGTCATGGGAACGGGCTCGATCATGCCGTCGCCGAACCCGGTGTCGGCGAGGTAAGGCCTGTCGAGATCGACGCGCAGCAGCAGGTGGTTGCCAAGGGTGATGGCGCCGCGCTCGACCCGCAGCACCGCCCCGGCCATCTCCGTCACCTGGAAACCGATGGCGCGCAGCATGGCCGCCAGCAGGCCGTTCATCTCGTAGCACCAGCCGCCGCGCCCGCGCCGCACGATCTTGTCGTAGGCGGCGGCCGGATCGAGACCGGGCGGCGCGCCCAACAGCACGTCCAGGCTTTCATAGGGGATGGCGCGCAGGTGCCGACGGTGCAGCTCGGTCAGGGTCGCAAGGTCGACACGTGGGACGCCGGCGTATCCGATGCGGTCGAGATAGGCCTGGACGTCCATGCCGCTCATGACTTGGGCGGCTGCCCTGCGCCCTGGATCATCGCCACGATCTCGGGCCGGATGTTCTCGGCGCCCTTCTCCATCATGTGCGAGACGATGCGCGCGCCGACCGCAGCGCGCGTCTGGCTGGTGAACTCGCTCTTGTTGGCGCCGACCCACTCCATCGACGCGCGCCGGTTGACGTTGAGCTGCTGGAAGTGCGGGACGACATAGCGGGCGATCATCTCGTAGGAGCGCTTGGTGTCCTCCCAGCGCGCCCAGTTGTGCGCCATCAGCAGGAAGCAGCCGAAGCCGCCGCTTTCGTCGACCAGTTGCTGGAGGCGCTCGATCGCTTCGTCGGGCGTTCCCACCACCGCCTGGCCCAGGGCCAGATAGGCCTCGACCGGATCGCCGGAGAAGTTGTCGGGCACCATGGGCAGGTTGGCGATCTCGCGGAAGTAGTAGATCCACTTCTCCAGCCCGAAGCGAATCTGCTCGATCGCCTTGTCCTTGGTCTCGGCGATGTGCATCTGGCCGACCAGCCGCCAGCGGCTGCGGTCCATGGCCTGGCCGTGGGCGGCGGCCTGCTCCTCGGCGATGGCCCAATTGGCGGCGAGCGAGTTGAAGCCGGCGCTGGTGGTGGCGCCCAGCGACAGCAGCCCCGCGCCATGCTTGCCGGCCGCCCGCGCGCCGGTGGGCGAGACCTGGCTGGCGACCGCGATCTCCACCGACGGCCGCGAATAGGGCGCCATCTGCAGGCGGGCGTTGACCAGGCTGAACCAGTCGCTTTCGTGGGTGACGACCTCGCCGCGCATCAGCGGGACCAGAACGTCCAGCGCCTCGTCCATGCGGTCGCGCTGCTTGGCGACCGGAATGCCCATCATGAAGGCGTCCGAGACCAAGGCGCCTGGCCCGACGCCGAACATCACCCGTCCGCGGGTCATGTGATCGAGCTGGTTGATGCGGTCGGCCAGCATCATCGGGTGATGATAGGGCAGGGAGGCGACGCCGGTGCCCAGGCGGATGTGCTTGGTGCGCTCGGCCGCCGCGGCGATGAACACCTCGGGGCTGGCGATCAACTCGTAGGCGGCCGAATGGTGCTCGCCGATCCAGGCTTCCTCGTAGCCGAGCTGGTCCATCCACTGCACCAGCTCCAGGTCGCGCTGGATGGCCAGGGTGGGGTTCTCGTCGATCGGATGGAACGGCGCGATGAAGGCGCCGAAGCGCAGTTTGGTCCCGAGCATCTCACCACCTCCCACGGCGTCAGGCGGTCAGGCTAACGCCTGTTCCTCGGCCAGCGCCAGACTGACCCCCCGTCAACGCACGCCCGCCTGCGCAGCTTCCAGGAAACGCAGGACGGACAGCTCGAAGCCGCGCGGCGAGCGCGAGGGCTTCAAGGGCAAGGCGCCACGCTCATAGGCCTCCAGCACCAGCGGGTGGATGTAGGAGCCGCGGCAGACGGCCGCGGTGTTGCCCAGCAGGGCGGCGACCGCCTTGACGGTGGTGACGACGCGCCGCTTCGCCTCGGGCGCGCTCACCGGGCCGGGCGGTTCGACCAGCGCCCGGGCGGCCGCCAGGGTGCCGGCCCAGGTGCGGATGTCCTTGGCCGAGAACTGCTCGCCGACGGCCGCGCGGATGTAGGCGTTCACGTCGGAGGACTCGACCGGGTGGCGAACGCCGTCGGCGTCCAGGTACTGGAAGAGCCTCTGGCCCGGAATGTCCTGGCAGGCCTTGACGATCCGGGCCAGGCGGCGGTCGTGGAAGGCCGTGCGATGCAGCTTTCCCGACTTGCCGCGGAACTCGAACGTCGCGCCGGTCGTGGTGATGGCGGCGTGGCGGTCGCGCAGGGTGGTCAGGCCGAAGCTTTTGTTCGCCTTGGCGTATTCGTCGTTGCCGACACGGATCAGGGTCAGCTCCATCAGCCGCACCACCGCGGCCAGCACCTTCTCGCGCGAGACGCCCTTGCGCCGCAGGTCGGTCTCGACCCGTCGGCGCAGCCTGGGCAGGGCGCGGCCGAAGGCGATGGTGCGCTCGAACTTGGCGTGGTCCTGCGCCTGTCGCCAGGCGTCGTGATAGCGGTACTGCTTGCGACCGCGCGCGTCGCGGCCGGTGGCCTGGACGTGACCGTCGGGATCGGGGCAGATCCAGACCTCGGTCCAGGCCGGCGGGATGACCAGGGCGGCGATCCGCTCCAGCACGGCCCGGTCCTTGATCGGCCGGCCTCCAGCGTCGCGATAGCCCACGCCTTGCGGCGTCGAGATCCGGGCCAGCCCTGGATCGCCGTCGTTGACATAGGTGAGGCCCGGCGTGGCCGGGGCCTCGGCGTCGCGGGGCATGGAGCGCCTTTGGAGTTCGCGGCGAGACGTGGCAGGAAGCGCCACACAAACGGGGGCTCGCCGTCCCCGGTTCCGCCGAGGCTTCTCGTGAACTACCGCCACGCCTTCCACGCCGGCAATTTCGCCGATCTCGTCAAGCACGCCGCCCTGCTGCAGCTTCTGGAGCGCATGCAGGCCGATCCGCGGCCGCTGCAGGTGTTCGACACCCACGCCGGGCGGGGCCTCTACGACCTGAGCGGCGAGGAGGCCCAACGCTCGGGCGAGGCCGAGGAGGGCGTGATCCAGCTCATGCAGGCGCGCGATCTTCCTCCCGCGTTCGCCGGGCTGCGCAAGGCGGTCGCCCAGCTCAACGGCGGCGGGGAGACGGCGCTCTATCCGGGCTCGCCCATGCTGGTCGCCGGCGCGCTGCGCAAGGGCGACGCCTATCTCGGCTGCGAACTGCGGCCGCAGGAGCATTCGGCCCTCGGCGAGGCCCTGGTTGGCTGGTCCGCGGCGCGCACCGCCTGCGCGGACGGCTATGTCGAGGTTCCCAAGCGGATCGACACGGCCGCTCGCACCCTGGTCCTGATCGATCCGCCGTTCGAGAAGAGCGACGACTACGAGCGCTGCGTCCAGGCCCTGGCGAAGATCGCCCGCAAGTCGCCGCAGGCGGTGGTGATGATCTGGACGCCGCTCAAGGATCTGGAGACCTTCGACGCCTTCCTTCGCGAGGCCGAGGACGCCTATGGCCGACCGTTGCTGGCGGCCGAGGCGCGCATGCGCCCGCTGAGCGATCCGATGAAGATGAACGGCTGCGCCCTGGTGCTGGCCAATGCGCCGGATGGGTTCGAGGCGCCGCTCGGCGAGATCTGCGACTGGACTGTCTCGCGCCTCGGGCAGGGCGGCAAGGCGCAGGTCTGGACCGCCGGCTGATGGCCAAGCGGGCCTTCGACATTCTGGCGGCCTTGGCGGGCCTGATCCTGCTGTCGCCCTTGCTGGCTGGCATCGCCCTGGCGGTGCGGTTGGGCAGCCCGGGCCCGGCGCTGCACTGGTCCAGCCGGGTCGGGCGCTTCAATGCGATCTTCAAGATGCCGAAGTTCCGCACCATGCGGATCGGCGCGCCCAATGTCGCCACCCACCTGTTGCCCGACCCCGACGCCTGGATCACGCCGCTGGGGCGGTTCCTGCGCTGCAGCAGCCTTGACGAGTTGCCCCAGCTCTGGAGCGTGCTGACCGGCGACATGAGCCTGGTCGGGCCGCGACCGGCCCTGTTCAACCAGGATGACCTCGTCGCCCTGCGCACGGCGGCGGGCGTGGACGCCCTGCGCCCCGGCGTCACCGGCTGGGCGCAGATCAACGGCCGCGACGATCTCCCAGTGCCGGAGAAGGCCCGGCTGGACGCCGAATATCTCGCGCGGCAAGGTTTGCTGCTCGACCTGAAGATCATCCTGGTCACCCTCGTCGCCGCCTTTTCGGGCCGCGGCGTGAGGCATTGAGCCCAACCTGACCGCCCTTCGCGCGTTTCGCCCTTTCGGAGCCGACGCGTGGAGCAATCGACTGAACACAGGCCGTGGTTCGCACGGCGCAGGAAGACCCTCCTCTGGAGCGGCGGGACGCTGGCCGTTCTGGGCGGTGCGGCGCTCGCCCTGGCCGTCCTCGACTGGAACCTGCTGCGCGGCCCGATCGGCAGCCTCGCCTCGGCGCGCACCGGGCGGGAGGTGGCGATCACCGGCGACCTCGACGTTCGGCTGTTCAGCGCTGCGCCCAGCGCCTCGGTCCAGGGGCTGCGCATCGGCAATCCGGCCTGGGCCGGGCAGGGACGCCTGGCCGAGATCCCGCGGCTCGACGTCCAGATCGAGCTCTGGCCCCTGCTGCGCGGCAAGCTGATGATGCGCCGCCTGGCGCTGGAGCGGCCCGCCTTCGATCTGATCCGCGACGCCAAAGGGCGCGCCAACTGGTCGCTGTCGCGCAAGAGCACGGCGGGCGGGCCGCTGCGCCTGCCGCCGATCCGCGATTTCACCATTCGCGACGGGCGCCTGAAATTCACCGATGCAGGGCGGCGTCTCACCCTCGCCGCGACCTTGAACGCCGCCGAGCAGGCCGGCGGTTCGGATCGCGGCTTCACCCTGACTGGCCAAGGAGCGATCAAGGCCGCGCCCTTTCGGCTGGAGGTGCGCGGCGGGCCGTTGCTGAACCTTCAGCCGGACAAGCCCTATCGGTTCGACGCCGACGTCAGGGCCGGTTCCACGCAGATCCTCGCCAAGGGCGCGATCCTCAAGCCGTTCGACTTTGGCCAGATGGAAGCCCAGGTGAGCGCCAGCGGCGCGGACCTGGCCGATCTCTACGACCTGACCGGCGTGCCGTTCCCCAACTCGCCGCCCTACCGGCTGTCGGCCAAGCTGGCGCGCCAGCAGAAGCTGTGGCGGGCGGGCGGCATCGGCGGGCGGATCGGCGACAGCGACATGGCCGGCGAACTTTCCGTGGACGCCTCGGGCGCGCGGCCGTTCCTGAAGGCCGACCTTCGCTCGCGCAGCCTGGATTTCGACGACCTGGCCACCCTGTTCGGCGGCGCCCCGTCTCGGCGTGCGGGCGAGACCGCTTCCGAGGGCCAGAAGGCGACCGGCGCGCAACTGGCCGCCCAGCGGCGTTTCCTGCCCGACGCCAGGCTCGACCTGCGCCGCATCCGCGCCATCGACGCGGACGTGACCTATCGCGCCGCAGGCATCCGCGACGCCATGCTGCCGCTGCGGGCCGGATCGGTGCGGGTCAAGCTGGACAAGGGCCTGCTCACGGCCGACCCGCTGCGCTTCGACCTTCCGCAGGGCGCCATCGCCGGTCAGGTCCAACTGGACGGCCGCAAGGATACGCCGGTGACCAGCCTGGACCTGCGGCTCTCCAAGGCGCGGTTGGAGCAGCTCATCCCCATCCGTGGCGGCGGCGCTGCGCCCCTGACCGGCGGCCTGGTCGGACGCGCGAAGCTGAGCGGCGCCGGCGCCTCGGTGCGCGAAGCCGCCGCCCACGCCGACGGCCAGGTCCTGGTGGTCGTGCCCAGCGGCGAGATCCGCGCGGCCTTCGCCGAACTGCTGGGCGTCAATGTGGTGAGGGGGCTGGGCCTGCTGCTCGCCAAGGACCAGAGCAAGACCGACCTGCGTTGCGCCGTGGCGCACTTCCAGGCGCGGAACGGCGTCCTGACCGCCAACCGGATCATCTTCGACACCGAGCCGGTCCTGGGCGTCGGGGAGGGGCGGATCGACCTGCGTAGCGAGCAACTCGACCTGCGGATTTCAGGCCGCCCGAAGCGGCCGCAACTGATCCGGGTGCTGGCGCCGGTGACGGTGCAGGGGCCGATCGTCCAGCCGAAGATCGGCGTGGAGACCTCCAATGTCGTGGCCCAGGGCGGGATCGCCGCGGCGCTGGGGGCGCTGGTCTCGCCGCTGGCGGCGGTGCTGCCGTTCGTGGACCTGGGGGAGGCGGACGACGCGGCCTGCGGCGCTCTGATCGCCCAGGCCGGCCGCCAGGGCGCGCCGATCTCGGGACCAGCGCGCCGCTAGAGCATGCTCTAGGGAGGTCTTCTCAGCCGCCGTTGGCCGCGCCGCGCAGGCAGGTCAGCCAGGCGTCCTCGCGCGCCTTCTCGGCTGCGCGCAGCTTGTCCTCGGCCTCGCGCACGGCCGCGTCGTGCTTGCGCCATTCCAGCACCGCGCCCTCGCGGGCGGCGCGGGCGGCCTCCATGGTCGGGAAGCGGGCCAGCACCGCGCGCACGCTGTAGTTCACGGGCGGGCCGACCGTCTCGCGGTCGGGATAGAAGCCGGTGATCGAGTCCGCCGTCTCGTTCTCGATATGGAAGACGTCGGCCCAGCCCGCGTGATGGCGCATCAGGGCCCAGGGCCGTTCGATCCGGTCGCTCATGTAAAACTCCTAGAATCCTGGAGCCAAGCTAACGCGGACGGCGTGACGCTTTCTAGCCCCACAGACGCGGCTGGCGAACCTTCCAGGGAGCTTCTTTCTCCAGTTGGGCGGCCAGGCGCAGCAATGTGGCCTCGTCGGCGAAGCGGGCGGTGAACATCATGCCGATCGGCAGGCCGTCCTCGTCCATTTCCAGCGGCAGGGACAGCGACGGCTGGCCGGAGAAATTGAACGGCGGCGTATAGGGGAAGGCCGCGCTCTGGCGCTTGTTCAGTTCGCGCGGCTCGACGGCGACGGGGTCGATGTGGCCGACCTTGGGCACCGGCGTGCCCAGCACCGGGCAGAGATAGACGTCGACGTCCTCGAAGAACAGCAGGGTCTTGCGGTTGAGGTCGCGCAGGTCCTGCCAGCCCCGGAACGCCTGCTCGCCGGTGACCTTGCGCCCGCTCTTCAGCGTCGCCCAGGTCAGGGGCTCCAGCTCATGCTCCTGCGGCTCGCGGCCGAGCTGGGCCGCCAGCCGTGCGATATTGGCGGCGAAGTTGGCCCCCGAGACCGGCGCGCGGGCGGTGTAGAGCGCGCGGTAGTCGATGCCCAGGCCCTTTTCGCAGACGTCGTGGCCCAGCCGCTTCAGAAGATCGGCGGTGCGTTCCAGCGCCGCCTGTACCTGCGGGTCGATGGGCCGGCCGGCCGGGGTCTCGGAGGACCAGGCGATGCGCAGGCGCCCCGGACTGCGCTCGATCTCCTCCATGTAGGGCCGCTCCTTGTGCGGCGCCTCGAACGGCGCGCCCGGCTCGGGGCGGCCGGTGGCGTCCAGCATGGCGGCGCTGTCGCGCACGGTGCGGGTCACCACATGGTCGACCGAAAAGCCCATGGCGTAGTTGTCGCCGTCGGGCAGGTTCGGATTGCGGTCGCGGGTGACCTTCAGCCCCACCAGCCCGCAGCAGGCGGCCGGGATGCGGATCGAGCCGAGGCCGTCGCTGGCGTGGGCGAGGGGAACCATGCCGCTGGCCACCGCCGAGGCCGCCCCGCCGGACGAGCCGCCCGAGACATGGTCGGGGTTCCAGGGATTGCGACAGGCGCCCAGATAGCCGCCCTCGGTCACCCCGGTGATGCCGTATTCGGGCGTATTGGTCTTGCCCAGCAGCACCACGCCGCTTTCGCGGTATCGACGGGTCAGGCCGCAGTCGTCGGTGTCGACCAGGCCGGCGGCGAAGCGGCTGCCGCAGGTGCGCGGCCAGCCGGCGACCGGCACGGCCAGGTCCTTGATCAGGAACGGCACGCCCTTGAACGGCCCGTCGGGCAGCGGCCCCTTGGCGACCTGCCGAGCCTCGTCATAGGCCTTGTAGACGACGGCGTTGAGGGCGGGGTTGTGGCGCTCGATCCGCTCGATGGCCGCCTCGGTCAGCTCCAGGGGCGTCACCTCGCCCTTGGCCACCAGCTCGGCGAGGCCCAGGCCGTCATAGTCGGAAAAGGCGTCCATCATCCTACCCCTTTGAAAGATCTTATCTTTGGCCGCCGGCCAGGAAGGCCAGCTTGGCGACCGGCGCCAGGCCCGGCCCTTCGCGCCTGAGGGCGGCGAACGCGTCCTCGGCGGCGTTCAGCACGCCGTCGATGTCGGCGTCGGTCATCGCCGCGCAGAGGAACATGTTGTGCCAGGGATGCAGGTAGACGCCCCGGTCCAGCATCTGCGAGACGAAGAAGAACCCCTTGCGCAGGTCCGGGTCGTCCTCGAACAGATAGAGCGGCATCTGGCCGGGGCCGGTGTGGCGCAGGCCAAGCCCGTTCGCCGCCGCCCGCTCGACCAGGCCCGCCGACAGGCGCTCGCCCATGGCCGTGATGCGTTCGAGATAGTCGGTGGTGCGCACCAGCCGCAGGGTCTCCAGCGCCGCGGCCATCGGCGCGGCCTGGAACCAGTAGGAGCCGGTCACATAGATGGCGGCGGCCGCCTTGCGCGCCTTTTCCGACCCCAGCAGCGCCGAGATCGGGTGGCCGTTGGCGATGCACTTGCCCCAGGTCGAGAGGTCGGGCTCCACCCCGATGACGCTCCACGAGCAGTCGCGCGCGATGCGCAGGCCCGCGCGTACGTCGTCGACGATCAGCAGGGCGCCGGTCGCGTCGGCCAGCTCGCGGGCCTTGCGGGCGTAGGCGAGGTCCGGCTGGGCCTGGTCGATGAAGGCGTCGTGCTTGAAGGGGGCGGCGAAGATCGCCGCCAGGTCGTCGCCGGCCTGCGCCACGGCCTCTTCCAGGCTGGCGACGTCGTTGTAGTCGCAGAAGATATGATGGGCGTGATCGGTCTCGATGGTCCCGGCCGGCCGTGGCGTGCACCAGGGAGCCGCGCCGTGATAGGCGCCCTTGGCCCGCACGATGGTCTTGCGGCGGGTGTGCGCCCGCGCAGTCATCAGCGCCATGGTCGTGGCGTCGGTGCCGTTCTTGCAGAACATCGCCCAGGCCGCGTGACCGACCATCTCGGTCATTTCCTCGGCCAGCCGCACCATCAGGGCGGTCGGACCGGTCAGGGTGTCGCCCAGGCCGAGCTGGCGCACATAGGCCGCGTCGATCTCGGGATGGGCGTAGCCGAACAGATTGGGGCCATAGGCGCACATCAGGTCGAGGTATCGGTTGCCGTCGACGTCCCAGATGTGCGCGCCGTCGCCGCGCTTGAAGAACTGCGGATAGTCGTCCGGCAGCAGGCCGACCGCCTGGTGTCCGTACATGCCGCCGGGGATCACCGCGGCCGCGCGCTCGCGCAGGGCGCGGTCTTGGCTGCTTGCACGCGTCATGGGACACCTCCATCGACAGGGCCGTTTTCACGAACCTTACGCGGCCCTGGCGCATCGGCAACCGAAGAGAGTCCGTGGCGGCGCGCCCGCCGCGCGCTCAGAACATCCCGACCAGGGCCGAGAAGAAGGCCAGCATCGCCGCGATCATCGGCTTGATCAGCAGCACCAGCACCAGGATCGAGGCGATGGCCGCGATCCAGCCGACCACCGCGGCCAGCCCGTCCCGTTCGGCCCCGCCGATGGCGAAGGCGGCGATGGCGAAGGACGGCAGCATGTTCCCGAACGGGATCGGCAGGAACACGATCAGCGCCAGGATGAAGCACAGGGCGCCGACCAGCCGGTCGCCCAGCGGGTTGTACATGAAGGTCAGGCGCGGCCGCAGCCGCCGCTCCAACCGCGCCAGGTGCGGCTTCAGCTTGACGACCAGCGCCCGGAAGTCCGCCATCGGAATGGTGCGCGCCAGCAGCGCCTTGGGCAGCCACAGGGTCTTGCGGCCCATGGTCCACTGGGCGGTGATGAAGATCAGCGGCGCGCCCAGCAGGGCCGAGACGCCCGGCGGCATCGGCAGCACCAGCGGCGCGGCGAACACGAACATCAGCGCCCCGAAGGCGCGGTCGCCGAAGGTTTCCAGCAGGTCGGCCACCGACACCGCATCGCCCGCTCGCCCGGCGATCAGTTCAAGCAGTTCGGTGACGCTGGCGGCTTCTCGATGTTCGGACATTTCAAGCTTGGCGCTAACATGGCCAGGCGCCGCAGCGAAAGGCAAAGCCGTGGCGAAAAGGCGGCATGTCACACGATTGTTGGCCTGCGACTCGCTCTAGATAACGTCGATGTCCCAGCCGGTGCGCCTCGGTCTCGTCTATGCGGCCCTGTTCGTCGGCACGGGGGCCAGCGCGCCCTACATTCCGGTATGGTTCGCCCACCGGGGGCTCAATGGCGCGGAGATTGGCCTGATCCTGTCGGCGCCCATGCTGGCGCGGGCGGTGAGCGCGCCGGCCATCGCCATGTGGGCCGACAGTTTCCGCCTGCGCCGCACCCCGTTGGCGCTCATGGGGTTCGCCGCCGCGCTGGCCTATGGCCTGCTGGCCGCGCCGTTCGGCCTGGCCTGGTGGTTCGGGGTCTGGTTCGTCGCCTCGACCCTGGTTTCGACCATGGTCCCGCTGACCGACGTGATCGTCTTCCGGCGCGCGGGCCTGGACGGTTTCAACTACGGCTTTGCGCGCGGCATCGGCTCGGTCGCCTACATCGTCGCCAATGTCGCGGTGGGCGCCTTGCTGGCGCGCTACTCGCCCGAACTCGTGCTGGTCTGGATCGCTGGCGCCGCCATGACGGCCGCCGCGGCGTCGCGGAGCCTGCTGCCGCCCGACACGGTGCGAGAGGGCGGCGAGACGAGCCGGTTTTCCGAGCGGCTGGCCGGTCTGGGCGACCTGGTGCGCGACCGCCATTTCATGCTGGCGGTGGTGTCGGTGGGCCTGATCCAGTCGGCCCACGCCTTCTACTACTCGTTCTCCGCCCTCACCTGGAAACAGCAGGGATTGCCCGAAAGCATGACCGGCCTGCTATGGGGGCTGGGCGTCGCGGTCGAGGTCGGCTTCATGTGGTTCATGGAGCCCTGGCGGCGGCGTGTCGGTCCGCGCAACCTGCTCATGCTGGGCGGCCTCGCCGCCCTGGTGCGGTGGAGCGTCCTGGCCTTTTCGCCGCCGCTCTGGATGGTCGCGCCGTTGCAGGTGCTGCACACCTTCACCTTTGCGGCGACCTTCCTGGCCTCGCTCCAACTGGTCGAGCGGCTGTCGACCCCGGCCAACGCCTCGGCGGCCCAGACGATCAATTCCGCGCTGTCGGGCGGCTTCCTCATGGGGATCGCGACCATCGGCTCGGGCTGGCTCTACGATCAGGTCGGGGCCAAGGGATATTTGGCCATGGCGGCGATGTCGGCCCTGGGCGTTCTCGGCGCTCTGCGGCTCTACGGGGTCAAGCGGCTCGACGCCTGACTTTCCGCGACGACAGTCTTGCGGGTCCCCGCGAAGGGGCGACTATTCCCGCAACGACCGTCTGGGAGGACATGCATGCGGGCCTTGGAAGTCGCCGCGCCCTGGGGCCTGGACGCCCTCAAGGTCGTCGAGGCGCCCGATCCGGCGCCCGGACCGGGCGAGGTCCTGATCCGCATGAAGGCGGTGTCGCTGAACTATCGCGACCTGCTGATGGTGGGCGGCGTATACAGCCGCGGTTCGGCCGGCGCCGGCGAGGCCATCACGCCCTTTTCCGACGGCTGCGGCGTGGTCGAGGCGGTCGGCCCGGGCGTGACGCGGGTCGCGGTCGGTGACCGGGTCGCGACCCTGTTCTTCCAGAACTGGATTTCCGGCCGCCCGACCCTGGAGAAGCTGACCTCGGCCCTCGGTTTCCCGATCCCCGGCGCCGGCCGCGAACTGGCGGTGTTCAGCCAGGACGGCGTCTCGAAGGTTCCCGACTTCCTCACCGACCAGCAGGTCGCCACCTTGCCCTGTGCGGCCCTGACCGCCTGGCGGGGGCTCTTCGAAGATGCGCGGCTGGAGCCGGGCGACACGGTGGTGTTGCAGGGGACCGGCGGGGTCTCGATCTTCGGCCTGCAGTTCGCCCACGCGGCGGGCTATCGCACCGTGATCACCTCGTCCTCGGACGAGAAGCTTACGCGGGCCCAAGCGCTGGGCGCGAACCATACGGTCAACTATCGCACCACCGAGGATTGGGCCGGCGCGGTCCGCGCTGCGACCGGCGGTGTCGGCGCCGACTTCGTCATGGAGGTCGGCGGCGCAGGCACCATGCAGCAGAGCCTGCGGGCCGTACGCATCGGCGGCCACATCGCCGTCATCGGCGTGGTGGCTGGCGGGACCGAGGGCGTGCATCCCGGCGCGCTGATCGGCAACAGCGCCCGACTTCAGGGCCTCTCGGTCGGTTCGCGCGACATGTTCGAAGCCATGTGCCGCTCCATCGAGCTGCATCGGATCGAGCCGGTGGTCGACAAGGTGTTCGCATGGACCGATGCGGCGGCCGCCTTCCGCGCTATGCAGGGCGGCGAGCATTTCGGGAAGATCGTTCTCCAGTTCTAGCCAAGGAGCAGGCGATGCGTACGACGGGTATCAACCATCTGGCCCTGGTCTGCCGCGACATGGAGGAGACGGTGAAATTCTACACCGAAGTCCTCGGCATGCCGCTCTACAAGACTGTCGCCCTGCCGGACGGCGGCCAGCACTTCTTCTTCGACTGCGGCGGCGGCGACAGCGTCGCCTTCTTCTGGTGGCCGGACGCCCCGCCCGCAGCGCCGGGGATCGCTTCGGTGAAATCGTTCCCGGAGGAGGCGAAGTCGGCCATCGGCTCGATGAACCATGTCGCTTTCAACGTGCCCGAGGAGAAGTTGGACGAATACCGCCAGCGGCTGGTCGACGCCGGGGTGAAGGTGCTGCCGAACATGGTGGTCAACCACGACGACAGCCCGATGGGCGTCAGCGCCGAGAACCATCCGGGGGTCTTCTTCCGCTCGGTCTATTTCACCGACCCGAACGGGATCATGCTGGAGCTGGCGGCGACGACCAAGGCCTTCGGCCCGGACGACATCCGGCACGAGCCGGCGCGAGCCGTCCGCGTGGAAGTGTAGGGCTATGCCGCGCCTGCGTCAGGTTTCGCGCGTGGAGGCCGACTCCAAGATCGTCCAGCGCACCTACGACCTGCTGTTCGGCGACCGCGACCCGGTTGCAGAACCCGGGACCAGCACCGGTACGCCCGGCGACTGGTGGACGGTCTTCGCCCTCGTGCCCGACGTGCTGGAGCACGCCAGCCGCGGCTTCGCGCTCTATCGCAGTCCCGACCGCAAGCTGGACCCGGTGCTGCGCGAACTGGCCCAGACCCGCGTGGGCTGGGCCAAGGGCAGCCAGTTCGTCTTCTCCCAGCACTGCAAGTCGCTCCGCGGCCTGGGCGTCTCCGAGGATCGCATCGCCGCAGTCCCCAACTGGCAGGTCGCCGACTGCTATACGGCTGACGAACGCGCGGTGCTGGCCTATGCCGACTGCCTGGCGCTGCAAGGCGGGCGCACGCCCGAACCGGTGTTCGCCGCGCTCAAGGCCTTCCTCTCCGACGATGAGATCCTCGAACTCACCTACATCACCTGTCTCTACGACATGCATGCGGTGATGAGCCGGGCGCTGCGCACGGAATGGGACGACCGCGACGACCCGATCGTGGAGGTCGCCGCACCGGAGGGCTTCAGCGGCCGCGACTTCCTGGATACCGGGCGGAGGGCGGAATAGGAGGTGTCTTGAAATTGTACGATCAGTTGTACATATAGGAGGCCTGGAGGCCCTCATGGACGTGCTGACCTATTCCGACACCCGTGCAAACCTGAAGGACGTGATGGACCGCGTGGTGGAAGACCGTGCGCCGGTGGTCATCACCCGCAAGCGTGGGGAGGCGGTGGTGATGGTCTCTCTGGCCGATTGGAACGCCATGGATGAAACCCTGCATCTGATGTCCAACCCGGCCAACGCCGCGCGGCTGGCCGAGGCGATCCGTCAACTCGATGCTGGCGACGGGATTGAGCGCGACCTGATCGAGCCGTGAAGCTGGTCTTCGCCGCCAGGGCCTGGGAAGATTACCTTCACTGGCAGGCCGCCGATCCCAACACCCTCGAAAGGCTGAACGGCCTCATCAAGGAGTGCATGCGTTCACCCTTCAAGGGAACGGGCAAGCCGGAACCCTTGCGCGGCGATCTGCAGGGCTGGTGGTCGCGCCGCATTACGCTCGAAGACCGCCTCGTCTATCGCATCGCAGGTGGGGGCGAAGCCCAGCAACTGGAAATCGCCCAATGTCGATTCCACTACTGAGGTAGGGCGGCGGTCAGATCGAGTAGTCGAGTTCGCCTTCCAGCCAGGCGACGATCTTCTCGGCGGCGTCGGCCGCGGTCATGGCGGTGGTGTCGATGACGATCTCGGCGTTCTCGGGCGCCTCGTAGGGGCTGTCGATGCCGGTGAAGTTCTTGAGTTCGCCCGCCCGCGCCTTTCGGTAGAGGCCCTTCACATCGCGTTGCTCGGCGACCGACAGCGGGGTGTCCACATAGACCTCGACGAAATCGCCTTCGGCCTGCAGTTCGCGCGCCATGCGTCGTTCGGCGCGGAACGGCGAGATGAACGAGACCAGCACGATCAGGCCGGCGTCGACCATCAGCTTGGCGACCTCGGCCACCCGGCGGATGTTCTCGACCCGGTCCTCGTCGGTGAAGCCGAGGTCCTTGTTGAGGCCGTGGCGGACATTGTCGCCGTCGAGCAGGTAGGTGTGGCGCCCGTCGGCGTGCAGGCGCTTTTCGACCAGGTTGGCGATGGTCGACTTGCCCGAACCGGAGAGGCCGGTCAGCCAGACCACGCGGCCGCGTTGGCCCTTCAGCGCCGCGCGTGAGGCCTTGTCGACGTCCAGCGCCTGCCAGTGGATGTTCTGGCTGCGGCGCAGGGCGAAGTGCAGCATGCCCGCGCCGACCGTGCGATTGCTCAGCCGGTCGATCAGGATGAAGCCGCCGAGGTCGTGGTTCTCGGCATAGGCGTCGAAGGCGATCGGCGCATCGAGCGAGAGGTTGCAGACCCCGATCTCGTTGAGCTCCAGCCGCTTGGCGGCCAGGCGCTCCAGGGTGTTGACGTTGATCTTGTACTTCGGCTCGGTGACCTGGGCCGACACCACCCGCGCGCCGACCTTCAGAAGATAGGGTCGGCCGGGCAGCATGGCCTCGTCGTCCATCCAGACCAGGGTCGCCTCGAACTGGTCGGCCACCGGCGGCGGCGATCCGGCCTCGGCGATCACGTCCCCGCGCGAGATGTCGATCTCGTCGGCCAGGGTCAGGGTCACCGACTGGCCGGCGACCGCCACGTCCAGATCGCCGCGGAAGGTGACGATGCGCTCGACCGTGCTTTCGCGGCCTGAGGGCAGGGCCTTGATCCTGTCGCCCGGCCGGACCGTCCCCGACGAGATCAGGCCCGAGAAACCGCGGAAATCGAGGTTCGGCCGGTTCACCCACTGGACGGGCATGCGGAACGGCTTTTCCCGCTGGTCGTCCTCGACCGGCAGGCTCTCCAGCAGAGGCATCAGGGCCGGGCCGTCGTACCAGGGCGCAGCATCGCTGGCGGTGGTGATGTTGTCGCCCTTCAGGGCCGACATCGGGATGGCCGTGTAGTCCTGGATGCCGATCTGGGCGGCGAAATCGGCGTATTCCTGCAAGATCGCGTCGAAAACCTGCCGATCCCAGCCGACCAGGTCCATCTTGTTGACCGCCAGGATCACGTGGCGGATGCCGAGCAGGCTGACGAGATACGAGTGCCGCCGCGTCTGGGTCAGTACGCCCTTGCGCGCGTCGATCAGGATGACGGCGGCGTCGGCCGTCGAGGCGCCGGTGACCATGTTGCGCGTGTACTGCTCGTGGCCGGGGGTGTCGGCGACGATGAACTTGCGCTTGTCGGTCGAGAAGAAGCGGTAGGCGACGTCGATGGTGATGCCTTGCTCGCGCTCGGCGGCCAGGCCGTCGACCAGCAGGGCGAAGTCGATGTCGCCGCCTTGCGTCCCGACCTTCTTGGAGTCCGCTTCGAGGGCGGCGAGCTGGTCCTCGAAGATCATCTTGGAATCGTAGAGCAGGCGGCCGATCAGGGTCGACTTGCCGTCGTCCACCGACCCGCAGGTCAGGAACCGCAACAGGCTCTTGCGCTCGTGCGCGGCGAGATAGGCTTCGATGTCTTCGGCGATGAGGGCGGACTGGTGGGCCATACAGTTAAATCCGCTCATTCCCGCGCAGGCGGGAACCTAGACGGCCCCTCGGCGCGTACCTCATTGATTCAGCTTGGGTCCCCGCCTGCGCGGGGATGAGCGGAGGTCTCAAAAGTAGCCCTCCTGCTTCTTCTTCTCCATCGAGGCGGCCTGGTCGTGGTCGATCATCCGGCCCTGGCGCTCGGAAGTAGTGGTCAGCAGCATTTCCTGAATGATTTCAGGCAGGGTGGCGGCGGTGCTTTCGACTGCGCCGGTCAGCGGATAGCAGCCGAGGGTGCGGAAGCGCACCGACTTCTGCATCGGGACCTCGCCCTCGCGCAGGGGCATCCGCTCGTCGTCGACCATGATCAGCGCGCCGTCGCGTTCGACCACCGGACGGACGTCCGAGAAGTAGAGCGGCACGATCGGGATCTGTTCGAGGTGGATGTACTGCCAGATGTCCAGCTCGGTCCAATTGGAGATCGGGAACACCCGGATGCTCTCGCCGGGATTCTTGCGGGTGTTGTAGAGCCGCCAGAGTTCGGGGCGCTGGTTTTTCGGGTCCCAGCGGTGCTGGGCCGAGCGGAACGAGAAGATGCGCTCCTTGGCGCGGGACTTCTCCTCGTCGCGGCGCGCGCCGCCGAAGGCCGCGTCGAAGCCGTACTTGTCGAGCGCCTGCTTCAGGCCCTCGGTCTTCCAGATGTCGGTGTGCAGGGCGCTTCCGTGGTCGAACGGATTGATGTTCCGCGCCACGGCCTCGGGGTTCTTGTGGACCAGCAGCTCGAAGCCGAGCTCCTTGGCCATGCGCTCGCGCATCTCGTACATCGCCCGGAACTTCCAGGTGGTGTCGACGTGCAGAAGCGGGAACGGGGGCTTGGACGGATAGAAGGCCTTGGCCGCCAGATGCAGCATCACGGCCGAGTCCTTGCCGATGGAATAGAGCATGACCGGGCGCTCGGCCTCGGCCGCCACCTCGCGCATGATGTGGATGCTCTCGGCTTCCAGGCGCTGGAGATGGGTCAGGGTTTCGGGGGCGATGACCGGCGCCGGCGCCTGCATCAGGGCTGTACCTTGCACGTGAACCTCGGGCCGCAGCCTGGAAATCTAATGACGAAATAGCCGCCTGTCGCTGGCGATGCGACATGCGGTTTGGCCCTGGCCGAGGGATTACGGGACGCGGCGGCCGCTGACGATAGAGTTTTCCTGACAGGAGACCGAGGAAAATGGCGGCGTCCGAAAGTCGCGCATCGCCTCGCGGCCATGTCCGAAAACCGCGAGACAGCCGCTGCGCCAAGGCCGATGATCGCTGCATGGATATGGACGACGACGCCTGTTACCGCGCCTTCCAGATGCGCGACGCCCGCTTCGACGGACGCATCTTCTGTGGTGTGAGGAGCACAGGGATCTATTGCCGGCCGATCTGCCCGGCCAGGACGCCCAAGCGCGAGAACATGCGGTTCTTCCGCTCGGCCGCCGCGGCCCAGGAAGCGGGATTTCGGCCTTGCCTGCGCTGCCGGCCGGAAACCTCGCCCGATCTCGGCTCCTGGCGCGGGACCTCGAACACCGTCTCGCGGGCGCTGGCCCTGATCGAGAGCGGGGCGCTGGATGGCGGCGATGTTGAGGCCCTGGCGGAGCGGTTGGGTGTAGGCGAGCGCCAGCTTCGCCGGCTGTTCCAACAGCATCTGGGCGCCTCGCCCGTGGCGGTGGCCCAGACGCGCCGCGTGCTGCTGGCCAAGCAATTGATCCACGAGACCCGTATGCCGATGGCCGAGGTCGCCCTGGCCGCTGGCTTCGGCAGCGTGCGGCGCTTCAACGAGACCTTCCAGCAGCTCTTCGACCGCCCGCCGGCCAAGCTCCGCCGGCTGGGCGGGGCCGAGATCGCCGCGGGCCAGGGCGGGGCTGTCGCCATTCAGTTGGCCTATCGCCCTCCCTACGATTGGGAGGCGATGATCGCGTTCCTGGCCGCTCGCGCCATTCCGGGCGTGGAGAGTGTTCGGAACGGCCGCTACGCCCGCACCCTGGCGGTGGGCGAGGCGCGCGGCGTGGTGATGATCGAGCCGGGCGAGGGGGCGAGCCTGCGCGTCACCCTGCGCTTTGCGAAGGTCCAGGCCTGGCCCGCCGTGCTGGCGCGCGTGCGCCGAGTGTTCGACCTGGCCGCAGACCCGGCGGTGATCGCCGTCCATCTGTCGGAAGACCCGGACCTAGCGCCGATGGTGGCCGCCCGCCCCGGCTTGCGCGCGCCCGGCGCCTGGGACGGCTTCGAGTTGGCGGTGCGCGCGGTGCTGGGCCAGCAGATCACTGTGCACGCCGCGCGGATGCTGGCCGGCAAGATCGCCGCATCCTACGGATCGCCGCTGGAAGACGAGGCGGCCAATGCGCTGGGCCTGACCTGCTTCTTCCCGACGCCCGAGCAACTGGCCCTGGCCGATGTCGAGACCCTGGCCATGCCGCGGGCGCGTGGGCGGGCCCTGGTCGGCCTGGCTGGCGCCGCCGCGACCGACCCAGACCTGTTCGGCGCGCGCCGCAGCCTGGACGAAGCGGTCGCGGCCCTGCGCGCCTTGCCGGGGATCGGCGAATGGACCGCCCAGTACATCGCCATGCGCGCCCTGCGCGAACCCGACGCCTTCCCCAGCGCCGACATCGGCCTGATGCGGGCGCTGGAGGGGCCGGATGGCCGCCGCCCCACCGCCGCCGAACTGTTGGCCCGGGCCGAGCGCTGGCGGCCCTGGCGCGCCTATGCGGCTTCCCATCTCTGGGCCGCCGACCCCAAGAGCCCCACGGACGCCAAACATGTCGAAGCCGCCTGAAACATTGATCCTCGAGCGTCTGCCGACCCCCGTCGGCGAAGCGATCCTCGTCGCCGATGCGCAAGGCGTCCTGCGCGCCTTCGACTGGACCAGCCACGAGGCGCGCCTGCGCCTGCTGCTGCGTCGGCAAAACCCGCCGACGACGCTGGTCGAAGGCCGTGCGCCGGCCGTGATCCGCGAGGCGGTGGACGCCTATTTCGCTGGAGACTTGACGGCGCTGGCCGCGATCTCCTGGCGCACCGGCGGCACCGACTTCCAGCGCAGCGTCTGGACCGCGCTCTGCGCGATCCCGGTCGGTGAAACCGTGACCTACAAGCAGCTTGCCGAGCGGATCGGACGGCCCAGCGCGGTCCGGGCGGTGGGCCTGGCCAACGGCGCCAATCCGGTGGGCGTGGTGGTCCCATGCCACCGCGTCATCGGCTCGGACGGGAGCCTGACCGGCTATGGTGGCGGGCTGGAGCGCAAGCGCTGGCTGCTGACCCACGAAGGGGCGAGTTTCCGCGCAGCGGCCTGACGCCCGGCACATGACCGAAATTTCATGTTCCGCCGCATCGCTGGCCGCAGGCGACTGTCGTATAACGATGCTCGCCGGAATCGTATCGGACGTATGGGAGAACTCCGATGCAGACCTTGACCGAAATCGTCGCCGCCGTGGTCGTCTCTTCGTCGGCCGCCGCCTATTCGCATTTCGGCGTGACGCTCGAGGCGCAGCAGGTCGAAAAACCGGCGCCGGCCGAACGCACCATCGCGCGCACGACCCCGCCGCGTAACGCGCCGCGCGTGGCGTCCAAGGCCGGCAAGGGGACGGTCATGGTCCGCGAGGTCTGTCCCGAGCAGCGCGCGCGGATGGTCCCGGCCTGACCTTTCGTCGCAGCCCGCGCGCAGATTGGGCCCGATCAGTGCTTTGCGCGGCCGATGTTCATCGGTAATCCTTCGCCCCTGGGTTTAATGACGGGTTGCGGGCGTCGGGGGCGCGCGGACCCGCAGGGCTGGGAAGGCCGCTTACACGGGCCATGAAGATCAAGAAGCGGCATCAACCTTTTGATTTTCAATCGCTTGACGGCGAACCTTCGGCGGCCGCGGAAACGCCGCCGCCGGCTGGCGAGCCTTCGTTCGCCTTCGCCGCCCCCCCGGTCGGCGAACTGGCGGTCGAGGCGAAACCCGCCACCCCGCCTCAGACCTCGAGCGACCCACAGGGCGCGGCCCCGCCCGCCGTGGCCCGCACGGCCCTGACCCCGATCGGCGCCGGGGAGCCCTCGGGATGGCCGGTCTATCTCACCGCCCTGGTGGTGTCGGTGTTGTGGGCCTGCGCGCCGATCGCCTTCGCCTGGGGGTATCGCCGCTCGATCGCCCCGTTCGACTACGAGCCCTTCGCCGTCCTGGTCTTTGCAATGCTGGCGATCGGCCCGGCGGCCCTGGTCTGGCTGTTGGCCTACATGGTCCGTCAGGGCCAGAAGCTGGCGGCCGAGGCGCGGCGCGCCAAGGCGCTGGCCGACGAGTTGGTCACCCCGGCCATGGCGGCCGGCGTCCAGGCCGCCGACATGGTCCAGGTCGTGCGCGACGAGATCGTTCGCGCCAGCGCCGCGGCCCAGGAGGCCACCGACACCATGGTCGTGCTGCGCCAGGCCCTGGCCGGCGACAGCGAGCAATTGGCCGCCGCCGCGGCCAACGCGGCCCGGACGGCCCGGAGCCTGACCGAGACCCTGGGCCGCGAACGCAGCGAGTTGAGCGGTCTGGCCCAAACGCTCGACGCCCAGTCGGCGGCGGTCGCCGACGCCATCGCGCGGCAGGCCAAGATGGTCGGCGAGGCCTCGGATCTCGCCGAGGCTCAGCTTCGCGAGGCCGAGGCTTCCCTGGCTGCGCGCGCGGCCGATCTGGCGGCGGCGGCGGGCGAGACCAGCGATGCGGCCCGCGCCGCGGCCGAAGACCTGACCCGCCATATCGCCAGGCTGGAAAACGCTGGCCTCGGCGTCACCGAGCAGATCGGGGCCGTGGAGAAGGGCCTGAGCGAGCAGCGCGCCGGGCTGATGGACCTTTCCCACGCCATGCGCTCCGATCAGGAGAGCTTCGCGGCCCAGGCCGAAACCCTGGCCGCCCAGCTTTCGGAATTCGTCGGCCAGGCGCGGCTCTCGGCCGCCGAGATGGGCGACCGGGCGGTGAAGGGCGGCGAGGCCCTGCGCCAGCTCATGGGCCAGGCGAGCGAACAGTTCCGCGAGCTGGCCGAAACCGCCAAGGCCGAGCGCGACGAATTCGGGCAATCGACCCTGCATTCGGTGGAGGCCGTGGCCGCCGCCGCCGCGGCCGAACGCCAGCGGTTGGAGGAACAGACCCGGACGACCATCGCCGCCATGACCAGCGCGGCGGAGGAAACCCGCCAGGCCGCGGCCCGGCACGCCGAGAGCGCCCGCGACCAGGTCGACCAGCTTTCCGAAGCGGCCTTCACCGCCGGCCAGCAGGCCAACAAGGTGTTCGAGGCGCGGCTCGCCGAGGCCCGCGCCCTGATCGAGCAGTCGGCGGCGATGGTCGAGCAGGCCGGCGCCGCCACCATCCGCCGGCTGGACGAGGGCGCGCAGGCCGCTCGCACGACGCTCGGCGAACTCACCGCCCTGCTGGCCGACATCGAGGAGCGGACGGCCAAGCTGCCCCAGGCCGCACGCGGCCAGGCCGAAGAGGTGCGGCTGGCCGTCGCCGAAAGCATCGACGAACTGATGGATCACGCGCGGCGCACGGCCGACGAGACCCAGGCCATCGACGAAGCGTTCCAGGAGCGCGTGCGCCGCAATTACGAGATGCTGAGCGACGCGGTGCGGATGATGGGCTCGGTCGCGACCACCACCGCTGCGCCGCCGCCGCTGCTGCGCGAGCGGCCGGCCCGCGCCTCGCTGCGTGCGGCGATCGACAAGACCGCTGCTCCTCCGCCGATGGAGGAGGCCCAGGGGAGCGAACACGCGAGCGAACCGCAGGCCGAGCCGGTCCTGGACGATCTCGATCCTGTGGACGATATCGCTCTGGAGCTGAGCGACCCGATCCCGCCGCCGCCCGAGCCGGAGGCGACGACGCCCCGCGCGCGGCTTCGCCTGACGCCGACGGCGACCGATGCGGAGTTCAACAGCGTCTTCGAGCAGGCCGGCGGGCGCCGGCCGGACGAGACCGATGCAGACGGCGGTTGGACCTGGAAGGACTTGCTGTCTTCGCTGGAGGAGGGCGAGGAGGCCGAGGTCGTCCAGCGCCCCTTGGAGGAGGTCCTGTCCGCCGAGATCGGCGCCATGGGCATCGATCCGACCGCCCTGTTGCCCCGTTCGCGAATCCAGGACGTGACGGCCGCCCTGCAGGCGCGGGACGGCGACCAGGCGCGCCAGATCGTGCGCAGGCTGGCCCCGGCCGCCAGCCGCCGCCTGGCGCGCAAGCTCTTCACCGACGAGGCCTTGAAACGCCAGGTGCATGGCTATCTGCATCGCTATCAGGGCCTGATCGAAGAGGCCGTGGAGCGTGATCCTGGCGGGCTGCTGGCCGAGACTCTGCTGAACTCCGAGGCCGGGCGGACCTATCTGCTGTTCGACGCCGCGGTCGGCGACCTGGCTTGACCCGACGGTTGACGGCTCGGGAGGAGCGGTGGCCGCTCGCCGCGGCCTTCGTCATTTCCCGCGGCGCCTGAGAGCTTGCGGGACGGACGATGTCGACCGGGCCGCCGCTGCTTCTGGCCCGCGACCGCGAGCCGGGCCTGCGCTATGATGGCTCGCTGATCTATCCGCCGGAGCGAGAGCTCTGGGGTTAGGCGGCCTCGAACATTCCGGCGCTGCGACGTTGAGGCGACATGTCCGAAGATCGGGAGAGAGCTCATAGCGCCTGGCGCGCCGCCGAGCGGATCAAGCGCCTGTCCGACCGGCTGGTGGGGGTGGGGCCCATCGGCGTCGGCCTGGACGGCGTGCTGGCCTGGGTTCCGTTCGCCGGGACGGCCTACAGCGTCGGGGCCGGCGCGCTGCTGATGTATCACGGCGTCATGGCCCAGGCCTCGCTGCCGACCCTGGCGCGCATGGGCGCCTATCTGGTGCTCGACTCCGCAGCCTCCGTGCCGCCGGTGGTGGGCTGGGTGGTCGACACTCTGTTCCCAGGGCACCTGATGGCGGCCGGCGCCTTGCAGAAGGACATCGAGGCGCGCCACGGCCCCGCCGAATTGCCGGCCCGCTGGGGGCGGCGCGGCAAGGGCCGCGGCGCGGTGAAGGTGCGGCCCGGTTAAGCGGGGTCAGGCCTTTTCGAGCTGGGCGTAGCCCATCTGTTCGTTCAGGCGGTCCATGACCTCGATGGCGGCCTCCGGCACCACCGTTCCGGGGGTGAAGATGGCGGCGACGCCGGCCTCGTGCAGGGCCTGGAAGTCCTCGGGGGGGATCACGCCCCCGACCACCACCAGGATGTCGGGCCGGCCCAGCTTGGCCAGTTCGTCCCTCAGTTCTGGCACCAGGGTCAGGTGGCCCGCGGCCAGCGAACTGGCGCCCACCACATGTGCGCCCTCGGCGACGGCCTGGGCGGCGGCCTCGGCCGGGGTCTGGAACAGGTTGCCGATGTCGACGTCGAAGCCGAGGTCGGCGAAGCCGGAGGCGATGACCTTCTGCCCGCGGTCGTGACCGTCCTGGCCCATCTTGGCGATCATTACCCGCGGCTTGCGGCCGTCGGCCTGGCGGAAGGCCTCGGTCATGGCGCGGGCGCGGTCGGCCTGCGGCGTGGCGCCGGCCTCGCGCAGATAGACCCCGGTGACGGCCGAGGCGTCGGCGGCATGGCGGCCGAAGATCTTTTCCAGCGCCAGGCTGATCTCGCCGACGCTGGCCTTGGCGCGGGCGGCGTTGACCGACAGCTCCAGCAGGTTGCCGTTGCCGGCCGCGCCCGCGGTCAGGGCGGCGAGGGCGGCCTCGACCGCCGCCGGATCGCGCTCGGCGCGCAGGCGTGCGAGCTTTTCCAGTTGCCGCTCGCGCACGGCGGAGTTGTCGACCTTCAGCACCGGGATCTCGTCGGCGACGACCGGCTTGTAGCGATTGACGCCGATCACGCTCTGGCGGCCGGAATCGATGCGGGCCTGAGTGCGGGCGCTGGCCTCCTCGATGCGGCGCTTGGGCAGGCCGTCCTCGATGGCCCTGGCCATGCCGCCCAGGGCCTCGACCTCGGCGATGTGCGTGAGGGCGCGGGCGGCGAGATCGGCGGTCAGCCGCTCGACATAATAGGCGCCCCCCCAGGGATCGATCACCCGCGTCTGGCCGCTTTCGAGTTGCAGGAAGAGCTGGGTGTTGCGGGCGATGCGAGCCGAGAAGTCGGTCGGCAGGGCTAGCGCCTCGTCCAGCGAGTTGGTGTGCAGGCTCTGGGTCTGGCCGCCGGTGGCGGCGATGGCTTCGACCAAGGTGCGGGGCACGTTGTTGTAGACGTCGTGCGCCGCCAGGCTCCAGCCGCTGGTCTGGGTATGGGCGCGCAGAGAGAGCGAGCGCGAGTCCTTCGGGTCGAATTCGTCCCTCATCAGCTTGGCCCACAGCAGGCGCCCGGCGCGCTGCTTGGCGATCTCCATGAAGGCGTTCATGCCGGCGTTCCAGAAGAACGACAGCCGCGGGGCGAACTGGTCGACGCTCATGCCGGCGGCGACGCCGGCGCGCACGTACTCGATCCCGTCGGCCAGGGTGTAGGCCAGCTCCAGGTCCAGCGTCGCCCCGGCCTCCTGGATGTGATAGCCGCTGATCGAGATCGAGTTGAACTTCGGCATTTCGCGCGAAGTATATGAAAAGATGTCCGAAATGATCCGCATCGAGGGGGCGGGCGGATAGATGTAGGTGTTGCGGACCAGGAACTCCTTGAGGATGTCGTTCTGGATCGTGCCCGACAGCTTGTCGTGCGGCACGCCCTGTTCCTCGGCCGCGACGATGTAGAGCGCCAGGATCGGCAGCACCGCCCCGTTCATGGTCATCGACACGCTCATCTTGTCGAGCGGGATGCCGTCGAAGAGGGTGCGCATGTCGAGAATGGAATCGATGGCGACGCCCGCCATCCCCACATCGCCCTTCACCCGCGGATGGTCGCTGTCATAGCCGCGGTGGGTGGCGAGGTCGAAGGCGACCGACAGGCCCATCTGACCAGCCGCCAGGTTGCGGCGATAGAAGCCGTTGGAGTCCTCGGCCGTGGAGAAGCCCGCATACTGGCGGATGGTCCACGGATTGGTCAGGTACATGGTCGGATAGGGACCGCGCACGAAGGGCGCCAGGCCCGGATAGCCGGTCGCCAGGCCATGGATGTCGGCCGGGCCGTAGGACGGCTTGACCGCGACGCCTTCCGGCGTCTCCCAGGTCGGGCCGGCGAGCGGCTCGCGCTCGGGCTGAGTGGCGTCGAAGGGCAGGGTGGAGAAGTCGGGGAACGGGCTCATCGGGCGGCCTCATGCGGCGCGGCGAGACGAATGGGAACGAGCGGTGGGCAGCGGCTGTCGGGGCCCGGCAGGCGGGCGGACGGCGCCTCGGCGCGATGGCGTTCGGCCGGCTCGACCTCCACAGGCGCGTCCTGCGTCGGCGGGAAGGCCGTGACGCCGACGATCTTCGGCGGGCCGGCCGCCTCGCGCGCGGTGTTGGCCTCGGCCACCGCCTGGGCGATCAGGCCTTGGCCGAGCGCGGCGACGATCCCGCCGGCGGCCTCGATGGCCTGGAACTGCGTCCACGCCGCGCGGGCCATCTCGTCGGTCAGGGCCTCGACATAGCCTGAGCCGGCGGCCGGATCGGCGACGCGGCCGAGATGAGCCTCTTCCATCAGCACGAGCTGGGTGTTGCGGCTTTGGCGGCGGGCGAATTCGGTGGGCAGGCCAATGGCGTCGGTGAAGGCGCCCAGCACCACGGCGTCCGCGCCGCCGACCGCCGCGCCGAAGGCCGCGGAGGTCAGGCGCAGCATGTTGGTCCAGGGATCTTGCACGGTCAGCATCCGCTGGGAGCTGCGGACCTCGATCCGCGCCGGGCAGGGCGCGCCGCTGGCGCCGGTGAGCCGCGCCCAGAGCCGCCGCGCCGCCCGCAGCTTGGCGATGACGGCGAAATAGTCGGCATCGGCGCAAAGGCCGAGCTGGATGGCGGCGAAGGCCTGATCTGTCGGCAGGCCGGCGCGGACCAGGGCCTTGGCGTAGGCGAGCGCGCTGGCGATGGCGAAGGCCAGCTCGGCGGCCTCGCCGCCGCCGGCCTCGTGCACGACGCGGCCGCTGGCCAGGAACAGCGTCGCCTTCGGATAGGTCTCGGCCAGGCGCGCCCCGACCGTCGCGGCCGAGATGACGTGGCTCTCGATGGGGCCGGGGCTTTCACCGGCCTCGGCGAAGGCGCCGAGCGGATCGAGGTGAAACTGAAGGAGGGCGGCGGGCGAGCTCTTGGCGGCGGCGCTGAGCCAGTCGGCCGCCTTGGGACCGAGGAAGCCGGCGTCGAGGGCGACAGCGGCCAGTTCCACGAAGACGCTGTCCAGAACCTGGCCGAGATCGGCGGCCGAGCCCACGGCGACGCCGTTTTCCCCCGCAGGGTCGATCCGCACCAGCAGCGAGGCGGCCCCGCCCTCCAGGTCGGCCAGCAGGTCGGCCCGGGCCTTGACCGGATCGGGCCGGCGGGCGAGCGCGCGCACCTCCCAGGGCCGGTCGGCGTCGTGCGGCCGCAGCGGGAAGGCGGGCACGGCTCCGGCCTCGTACAGCGGCGCGATGGGCAGGCCCTCGACGGTGGTGCGGCGCAGGCTGTCGAAGGGTGCGTCCTTCAAGGTCTTTTCGACCAGGGCGCGCCAGTCGGCGGCGGTGGCGGTCGGGGGAGGGCCGAAGGCGGTCGGAATGTCGGTCATCGCCCCGTCATTGGGGCCTGTCCGCGCGATGCGTCAAGTTCACGCCGGGTCACGACTTGCACCTTGAGATTTTTTGTGTGTACGCTGTAAAAATTAGATCGACGCCATTCATTCAAGGACGACTCTCCATGGCCCTGCCACCCGTTCTCTCCGAGCGCCTGCGCATTCCCGTCATCGGTTCGCCGCTGTTCATCATTTCAGGACCGGAACTGGTCATCGCCCAATGCAAGGCGGGGATCGTGGGATCGTTCCCTGCGCTGAACGCGCGCCCGGCCAGCCAGCTCGACGAATGGCTGGCGCAGATCACCGAAGAGCTGGCCGACTGGGACCGCAAGAACCCGGACCGGCCGTCCGCGCCGTTCGCGATGAACCAGATCGTCCACAAGACCAACGACCGGCTCGAGCACGACGTCGAGATGGCGGTGAAGTACAAGGTGCCGGTGACCATCACCTCGCTGGGCGCCCGCGAGGACGTCAATGCGGCGATCCACTCCTATGGCGGCGTGGTCCTGCACGACGTCATCAACGACAAGTTCGCCCGCAAGGCCGTCGAGAAGGGGGCCGACGGCCTGATTCCGGTGGCGGCGGGCGCCGGCGGTCATGCGGGGCATCTGTCGCCCTTCGCCCTGGTGCAGGAACTGCGCGAGTGGTTCGACGGCCCGATCGCGCTTTCGGGCTCGATCGCCAACGGCGCGGCGATCCTGGGCGCGCAGGCGATGGGCGCGGACCTGGCCTATATCGGCTCGGCCTTCATCGCCACGCAGGAGGCCAATGCTGTGCAGGGCTACAAGGACATGATCGTCGCCTCGTCGGGCGAGGACATCGTCTATTCGAACCTCTTCACTGGGGTGCATGGCAACTATCTGCGCCCATCCATCGAAGCGGCGGGCCTGGACCCGGACAACCTGCCGGTCTCCGACCCCTCCAAGATGAACTTCGGCTCCGGCGGCAACCAGAAGGCCAAGGCATGGAAGGACATCTGGGGCTGCGGTCAGGGCATCGGCGCGGTGAAGGCCATTCCGACGGCCGGCGAAATGATCGACCGCCTGGCCGCCGAGTACGAAGCGGCCAAGGCCGACCTGGCGCGCAAGACCGCTCTGACGCGCGGCGCCGCCCTGGCCATGGCGGCCGAATAGGCGGAGTAGCGGGAAGGCCGGCTCGGCCGGCCTTCCTGGAGCATGATCCGTTCCGATGGAATCGGATCATGCTCCAGACTCTTTGAATTTAGAGCATTTTCTGCGCCGAACCGGCGTCCACTTCGGCGGAAAATGCTCTAGCTGCCTGTCGAGGTGTACTTGGCCACGCCGAGCCGCCAGGCGATCAGCGACGCGCCGAGGAAGGCGAACCCCGCCGCCGGGGTGAGGGGCAGCAGCCAGTCGGGCGCGCCCAGCGGGTCGGGCTTGCCGAGCAGCACCAGCACCGGGAAGTAGGCGACGCAGCCCAGGGGCACGACGAATATGAGGAAATTGCGGAACCAGCCGGCATAGATGCTGAGCGGGAACTGCGCGGCCTGGACGCCGCCATAGGTCAGGAGGTTCATGACCTCCAGGCTCTCCACCGTCCAGAAGGCGAGGGTGGCCTGCAGAACCATCAGGCCGATGAAGAGTGCGACTCCGCCCGCGATCGTCCAGGCGGCGAGCAGGAGCTTTCCGGCATCCCAGTCGAGCGCCAGGGCGCTGGTGGAAAGGCCAATGACGACAAGGCCTTGAGCCAGCCTTCCGATCCTGGACAGGCGGAACTCGTGGCCGATCAGTTGCAGGGCGGCCGAGCGCGGTCGCAGCAGCACGCGGTCGAAATTCCCGGTCTTGATGAACTCGATCCCGAAGACGTCGAAACCGCGGCTGAGGAAGTCGGCGACGGCGAAGGAGACGCTGACCATTCCGAAGAAGAGGGCGATGTCGCCGAAGGTCCAGCCCTGGACGGGGCCGAAGCGGTCGAAGAGCGCCCAGGCGGCGAGGATGTCGATGATGGTCGCGAAGAATTGCGCCACGCCCAGGGCGATGGCCGAGCCGGGATATTGCATCTGGCCACGAACCGAGGCGCTGAAGAGGCGAGCGAGCAGCAGAAGCGCCGACATGGTTCAGCCTCCCTGCATCTGGAGTCGGCCCATGACGCGGCGCATCCAGAACCGGCCGAGGGCGATGAAGGCGAGCGTCCAGCCAGCCTGGAGGGTGAGCCCGGCGAGGGCGCGCTGGCCGGTCAGGTCGCCTGAATAGATACGGACTGGAATGTCGAGCATGCCCGCGAAGGGCTGGACGAACAGGAAGCCCTGCATCCAGTCGGGGAAGAGCGGCAAGGGCAGCAGGTTGCCCGAAAAGACGATGATGGCCGAGGCGGTCAGGGCGTTGACGCCGCGCTCGTCGAGGAAGCGGACCGCGGCGAGGTTGAGCAGCATCACCCAGGCCGACGACAGCGCCACCAGCAGGATGACCGAGACGGCGAAGAGGCCGGCTTGAAGCGGGCTCTGCGGCGGGCGCCAGGACCAGGCTTCCAGACCGATGAGCGGCAGCAGGACGCCGGCGAAGGCCAGCATGAGGGCGGCGCGGGGCAGGGCCCTGGCGGTCATCCAGGCGGCGGCGCGCGCATACCACCAGCCATAGGTGTCGAGGGGGCGCAGCCGGTCGTAGCCGATCGCCCCGCTGCGCACGGCCTGGCCGATCTCGGGATCGCCGCTCCAGGGAACCAGCGCCAGCAGAGCCTGGGCCAGCCAGATGTAGGTGATGGTCTGCGAAAGGCCGAGAGAGCCCGCCGCGGCCGGCGCCGCCGCGAAGAAGGCGGCGTAGACCATGACCTTGATCCCGCCCCACCAGCATTGGGTGGCGAAGCCGGCCAGGGCCGCGGCGCGGTACTGGAGGAGGAGCATGAACCGCGCGGCGAAGGCGGCCGCGTAGGGGCGTGCGGCGTCCAAGGCTCAAGCCTCCGCCGCGCCATGCAGATCGTAGAAGCGGGCGATCACCTCTTCGATTGCGGGCTGCTCGACATGGATGTCGTCGACGGCATGGTCTGCGGTGATGGCGGCGATCAGCCGGGGCGCAGGCACGACGGCCGGATCGAAGGCGAGCGCCAGGGAGCGGCCCTGGCGATTGCGGACCTCGACGCCCGGCAGGTCGATAGCCGGAGCCTCCTCGGCGAAGTCGACGATCAGGCGGCGTTCGCGCAGGACATCGTTGCGCAGGGCGTCGAAAGGGCTGTCGGCCAGAACCTGGCCATGACCGATGACGATCACCCGCTCGGCCAGGGCCTCGATGTCGTGCATGTCGTGGGTCGTGAGCAGCACGGTCACGCCGCGCTCGCGGTTCAGCCGCTTGACGAAGTCGCGCACCGCCAGCTTCGAGGGCGCGTCCAGGCCGATGGTGGGTTCGTCGAGGAAGAGCACGTCCGGCTCGTGCAGCAGGGCCGCAGCGATTTCCGCACGCATCCGCTGGCCCAGGGAGAGTTGCCGGATGGGCTGGTCGAGCAGAGGCTTCAGGCGAAGCATCTCGACCAGTTCGTCGCGGGTGCGGGCGTAGCGGACCGGATCGACCCGGTAGATGTCACGCAGCAGGTCGAAGCCGTCGATCACCGGGAGGTCCCACCAGAGCTGGGTGCGCTGGCCGAACACCACGCCGATCCGCGAGACGTGGGCGATGCGATCGGCGTAGGGGACGAGGCCGCCGACCTCCACGCGGCCGCTGTCCGGGCGCAGGATGCCGGAGAGGATCTTGATCGTCGTGGACTTGCCCGCGCCGTTGGGACCGATGAAGCCAAGCAGTTCGCCGGCTTCGAGCGAAAAGGAGACACCGCGCAGGGCTTCGACCGCGCGGGTCCGCCGGCGCACGAGGCCGCGCGCGGCGCCGAGCAAGCCAGGCTCGCGTTCGGCCACGCGATAGGTCTTGGCCAGGTCCTGAACCAGGATCTGGGGCATGGGGACACCTAGCGATTTCAAAGAAGGCGCAGACCCTAAGCGCCGCCTTGGCCCAGGTCAATCGGCTGGCCGAACGTCGTTCGGGCGCCGGCCGCGACCTTGAAGTCGATCCTGGGCCATAAAAAGAAAGCGGCGGGAAGGTTTCCCTTCCCGCCGCCGTTGAACTCGGAGAGTTCTTCAGACCTATCGGAACAGTCCGAGCAGGACGCTCGACGACTGGTTGGCGATGCTGAGCGCCTGGACGCCAAGCTGCTGCTTGGTTTGCAGGGCCTGCAGTTTCGCACTTTCCTTCGCCAGGTCCGCGTCCACCAGGTTGCCGATACCCGCGTCCAGGGTGTCCTGGAGCTTCATGACGTTGGTCATGTGGGTGTCGAGCGCCTTGGCGCCGGTGCCGAGCTTCGACAGGGCCGAGGAGACGTCCTGGATGGCGTCCTCGATCTCCTTCACGTCGGCCGAGTTCACCGTACCGGTCAGGGTGCTGAGGGTGGCGGCGATCTTGGTGTTCGACTTCGACAGAACGATGTGATCGATGTCGATGGTCGCGGTCGCATCGGCGTTGGCGATAGCCTTGATCGACGCGTTGTTCACGCCGGTCGAGGAAATCAGGTTGACGCCGTCAAAGGACGCGTTGTTGGCGATCGTGTCGATCTGATCGCGCAGCGACTGATATTCATCGCTGAGGGCCTGCTTGGAGGCGGTCGAGAGACCGGCTTCCGTCGCCGCCAGGACCTTTTCCTTCATCTGGACGAGGATGTCCGAGATGGCGGTGCCGGCCGACATCGCCACGTCGGCCACCGACTGGCCGCGTTGCAGCGACGAGATGACCGAATTGAGCGAGGCCGATTCCGCGCGCTGGTTCTGGGCGATGGCCCAGATGGCGCCGTTGTCCTTGGCGGTGGCGATCTTCAGGCCGGTGTTCACCCGGTTCTGAACCGTGCCCAGGTCCTTGTTGGTGGAGTTCAGGTTTTGGAGCGCGATCATCGCGCCCTTGTTCGTGTTGACCGAATTCAACGACATACACGGGGTTCCTTTTCTCAGGGACCGGCGTCATTTTGACTGCCGGAGGCGTTTTGCCTGCGAAGCTCCTGAGCAAGGGGCGGGCCAGATTGCGGGCCGCGAAGTCTCGCCCTTGATTACCAAGGAATTTTTCAGGCGACCCCGCCCGTTCAACCGGAGCGGGCGCTTGGGGCGCGGCCTGCGCATGGTAAATTTTGCCGAGTTTCGACGGCAAAATCTGCGCTCCAGTCCCGGCAGGAAGTGCCGACCGGGTGGGGCGGGGCCCGCTGGCCGCTTTCAGCTTTTCTGAGAGTGAAGTCAGCTCAAACCGCTGGCGTGAGGCGCATGCGGCGACCATGCTTGGCGTCAATTCCCAGTAGGAGCAGTCCATGGCGCAGGCGCGCAGGCGAGGCGGCGTTCTCGCCTCTTTCGGATTCCAGGTCATGGCGGGCATGGCCGTCGGGCTTGGTCTTGGCCTGCTGGCGCGCCACCTCGGCGTCGAGGAAGGCCAAGCCGGACATGGGCTTTCGCAGGGGCTGAGCCTGGCCGGCTCGATGTTCGTCCAACTGCTGAAGGTGCTGGTGCCGCCGCTGGTGTTCACGGCGATCGTGGCCAGCATCGCCAATCTGCGGGAGTTGCAGAACGCCGCGGCCCTGGTCTGGCGCACGCTCTTCTGGTTTGCGGTCACGGCCCTGATCGCGGTCAGCATCGGGATCGGCCTGGGCCTGCTGCTGCAGCCGGGCGTGAACACCAGCGTGGCGGCGACGGCGGCGCAGACGCCGCACACCGCCGGGTCCTGGCTCGACTTCCTGACCGGTCTCGTCCCGTCGAACGTGCTGGGCATCGCGGCCAGCACCTCGGTCTCGGACGGGGGAGCGACGACGACGCTGTCGTTCAACGTCCTGCAGATCGTGGTGATCTCGCTGGTGACGGGGATCGCCGCCCTGAAGTCCGGAGCAGCGGCCGAGCCGTTCCTGGCGTTCAACGCCTCGGCGCTGGCGGTGGTGCGCAAGATCCTCTGGTGGGTGATCCGGCTGACGCCCATCGGCACCATCGGCCTGTTCGGCAATGCGGTCGGGCGGTACGGCTGGGACGCGCTGGCCCAGCTCGGCGCGTTCGCCCTGGCGGTCTATCTCGGCCTCGGCCTGGTGCTGCTGGTGGTCTATCCCAGCCTGCTGCTGGCTAACGGGCTCAATCCGATGCGGTTCTTCGCCGGGGTCTGGCCGGCCATGCAACTGGGCTTCGTCTCCCGCTCGTCGATCGGAACCTTGCCGGTCACCCAGACGGTCACGGAATCGGCCCTGGGCGTGCCGCGCGCCTATGCGGCTTTCGCCGTGCCGCTGGGGTCGACGACCAAGATGGACGGCTGCGCGGCGATCTATCCGGCGGTGGCGGCGATCTTCGTGGCCCAGTTCTATGGCGTGCCGCTGCACCTGACCGACTATCTGCTGATCGTCTTCGTGTCGGTGATCGGCTCGGCGGCGACGGCGGGCCTGACCGGGGCGGTGGTGATGCTGACCTTGACGCTGTCGACCCTGGGCCTGCCGCTGGAGGGCGTCGGCCTGTTGCTGGCTATCGACCCGATCCTCGACATGGGGCGCACGGCGGTGAACGTGACCGGCCAGGCCCTGGTCCCGACGCTGGTCGCCAAGCAGGAGGGCATCCTGGACACGGCCGTCTACAACGCCGCGTCCGGCGACCTCGAGGCGGAGATGGCGAGCGCCTCCGAACGTGCCGCCTAACGCTGGCCGCGGCCGTTTAGGGCGTCGCCGGCGTTGCGTGGCAGGGGAATGAAGAACACCAGCGAAATCAGCGACACCACCCCGACCACGACGAAGGCCGGCGATACGGCGCCGGCGGTGAGCTGGTCCTCGCCGCGAGCGACCATGAAGGCGTGGATCAGGCCGGCGGCCAGGCCGATGCCGATCGACTGAACTAGCTGCTGGGCCATCGAGGAGGTGGTGGAGGCGCGGCTCATGCGGTCCTGCTCGATGTCGGCGAAGGCCAGGCCGTTGAGGCTGGTGAAGTGCAGGGAGCGGAAGAAGCCGCCGACGCCCAGGACCAGCATGATCAGCCAGTGAGGCGTGGTCGGCTTGAAGAGTCCGTAGGCGGCGAAGCTGGCGGCGACGATGAAGGCGTTGACGATCAGCACCGTGCGGAAACCGAAGCGGCGCAGGATCGGCGGGGCGGCGGTCTTCATGACCAGGGCCCCGGCGGCGGAGATGAAGGTCATCAGCCCGGCCTGGATCGCCGAGAGGCCGAAGCCCACCTGGAGCAACATGGCGAGCATGAAGGGGCTGGCGCCCATGGCGATGCGCATGAAGGCCCCGCCGATCACCGAGGCCGAGAAGGTCTGCAGCCGGAAGACCGAGAGATCGAGGACCGCGTGCGGGTTGTTCCGGGCGTGGCGCCAGTAGAGCGTCAGGGCCAGGGCGCCGCTCGCGAACAGGCCGGCGACGCCGAGCGGCGGCAGCATGGCGCGGCCGAGGTTCTCGAAGCCGAAGATGAGGGCGGCGAGGCCAAGGCCGGTGAGGAGCGCGCCCTTCACGTCGATGGGCGAGACGTCCTGCTCGCGTACGTCGGGCACGTAGCGCAGGACCAGGAACACGCCGACCACGGCCACAGGCATGCTCAGGAAGAAGATCCAGCGCCAGTCGGCGAAGGTGACGATCGCGCCGCCGACGATGGGGCCGATGACCGGGCCGAGCAGGGCCGGCATGGTCATCACCGACATCGCCCCGACCAGTTCCTCCTTGGGCGTGGTGCGCAACAGGACCAGGCGGCCGACGGGGGCCATCATCGCCCCGGCCGCGCCCTGAAAGACGCGGGCGATGACGAGCTGGGTCAGGTCCTGGGCGAAGCCGCAGGCGGCTGAGGACGCGGCAAAGAGGATCATCGACAGCACGAAGATCCGGCGCGCGCCGAACTTGTCGGCCACCCAGCCGCTGATCGGCAGGAAAACCGCCGAGGCCAGCAGATACATGGTGATGGCCAGGTTCAGGCGCAGGGGCGGCTCGTCCAGGGCCACGGCCATGGTCGGCAGGGCGTTGGCGATGACAGTGGCGTTCATCGTCTGCATCAGCATGGCCGAGCCGATGATGGCGGGGATCAGCCAGCCGCGGCGGGTCGCCGAGCCTTGGGCCGCCAGGGCGTCGTTGACGGGACTCATGGTTCCAGACTCAGCAGTTGGAGCAGCGGCTCGTGGGCGGCGGCCAAGGCGGCGCGGGCGTCGGGATCGAGGCGCGCCAGGCGGGCGGCGAGCCAGTCGTTGCGGCTCTGGCGGATGGCGGCGAGCTGCGCCTCCCCGGCCGGGGTGATCTGGAGGTCGGCGCGGCGGCCGTCGGCCCGGTCGCCCGAGCGCGTGATCCAGCCTGCGGCCTCGAGGCGCTTGATGTGGCTGCTCATGCTGGGCCGGGTCATGCGCTCGATGTCGGCGAGCTCGGACGCCGTCACGCCCGGCCGCTTGCGCACGTGGCCCAGCAACAGGGCGTCGAGGGCGGACATGCCGACACGCTGGGCCTCCTGGCGCAAGCGTCGGGAGACTTGCAGGAGGGGCGCGCGGAGCGCTTCGGCAAGGATGGCGGGATCGGAGGAGATGGGCATCTTATTAGTTAGGCTAACTAACTATATCTAGGCGCGTCGCGTGCGGGAGGTCAACCATTCCCGGTAAACGGGAACATCTGCGAGGGAGTCTCGTTCAGGAGGTGAAGGGAGGCGCCGGAGGATGACAGCGATGGCGTTCAGACACGAACTGCCCCGACCCCAGATGGACTTGCTCAGGCGCGAGATGCGGGGCGCGACCCGGCGGCTGTCGCGGGACCAGATGCTCGAACTGGCCGACCTGCTGCATGACGCCATCCGCGCGCGGCGTGAGGAGGAGCGCGGTTGGCGCCCGGCGTGCGGGCCGCGTGGCGCCTAGACCTGGAATCTCTAGGATTCGAGCGTACGCCGGGCCCGCAGAGCGCTGGCCAGGGCGGCTCGCGCGGAGCGCTGGAGATCGGCGATGGCCTGCGTGCGCCAGGCGGGGCCTTCTCCACGCCCGAGGCCGGCGGCCCTATGGCAAGCCGGGGCGCAACGGCGGTCAGGTCGCCTATGGGCGCGGCGATGTGCAACTGACCTGGGATGAGAACTACGAGCGCGCCGATCGCGAACTGGGGCTGAATGGCGCGCTGACGGCCGACTACGACCTGGCGCTCGATCCGCAGGTGTCGGCGCGCATCCTGGTCGCGGGGCTGGAGGGCGGCTGGTTCACCGGCAAGGGGTTGCGGCTGTTCCTGCCAGCGCTCGCGCGGCGCGAGCAGTTCGTCGCTGCGCGCAAATGTGTCAACGGAACCGACAAGGCCGAACTGATCGCGGGCTATGCCGAGACGTTCCAGGCGGCGTTGCAGGCCGGAGGCTGGCGATGATCGCCTGGACGCTCGTCCGCATGGCCGCGCGGACCTGGTGGTCGGGGCTGGTTGGCGCGGCGGTCATCGCCGGGCCGGTGTTTCTGTTGGGCCAGTGCTCGGGCGCGCAGATCGAGAAGCGCCGCCAGGCCGTCGCCGCGATCCCTGCGGTCGAGCGCGTCGGCCGGGCCAACGCCGCGGCGGCTGGCGAGCGCGCCGAGGACGCTCACCGCATCACGTCAGCCCAAGAGGAACAGTCCCATGCGATCCAGTCCGCGCCCGATGAGAAGCCTGGCCCTGGCCGGTTGCGCCGCGCTTGCGTGCAGTTGCGCCAGCAGGGAACCTCGGCTGACCGCCTACCCGCCGAGTGCCGACCTGAGGGTTGAGGCCAAGCCGCTCCTGGCGCCCGAGGCGCTGGTCAGCGACAACGCCCTGGCCGAGCACGATGCGGCGGTCGAGGCCTGGGGCGAGCGGGGCTGGGCCGCCGTGGCGCGGATCTGCCGCTGGGCGCAGGCGGGCGGAGCGGACCTGCCGTTCAGGTGCCCGGCGCCGGCCGCGCCTTGAAGTTTCGCGTCCAAGATTATACATTCGATCCAAGATTGGATGGAGAAGATCGTGGCGCAAGCCGCTCGCGTCGATGAACGGCCAGAGACGCCCCTCAGCCTGGACGGGCTGAACGGGGCGCAGGCGCGGCGGCGGCTGTCGGCGCCGGCGGTGGCGCTGTTCGTCCGGGCCTGCGACCTGTGGGACCTGAAGGTCGAGGACCGCCAGGCGATCCTGGGCGGGATTTCGCGCCAGACCTACCACAACTGGAAATCGGGCAAGGCGGTGGTGCTGGGGCGCGACCAGCTCGAGCGGATTTCGCTGGTTCTGGGCGTCCTGAAGGGGTTGCGGCTGGTGTTCGCTGACGATGCGGCCGGCGTGCGCTGGCTGAAGGCGGCGAACCAGGATGCGCCGTTCGGCGACCGCAGCCCACTGGAACTGATGGCCGAGGGCGGGATCGGCGGCCTGCATGAGGTGCGCCGCTATCTGGACGCCTGGCGCGGGGTGAAATGAGTTTCCAGCGTTCGCGCGTCCAGGCGCGCACGCACCGGCTGATCGCTTCGCGCTTTCCGACCGTCGGCGTGTTCGACGACATCGCGGCGAACGAGGAGGAACTGCGGGTCGCGTTCCTGCTCGAAGACCTGACCAATGCGCGCAGCCATGCGCGGCTCGAGGCGCTGCCGGAAGGCGGGATCGCGTCAGGGCCGACCGCCTCGCTGGCCATGGCCGCCTTCCTGCATTGCGCGCCGGAGGGCGGGCGGTTCTCCGACGGGGACCTGGGGGCATGGTACGCCGCGACCGACCTGCAGACGGCGCTCGCAGAGACGCTCTATCACCACGAACGGCGGCTGCGGGCTTCGGCGGCCGGCTTTCCGGCGCGGATTCAGATGCGTGAGCTGGTCGTGCGGCTGGACGCGGACCTGCTCGATCTGCGCGGCGCCCAGGCCTCGCATCCTGAGCTTTATGCGGCTTCGGACTATGGCCGCTCGCAGGCCTTCGCACGCGAGCGGCGCTGGCCCTACGCCGAGCCGGGCGAAGACGGCTTCGTCTTCGACAGCGTGCGCCGGGACGGCGGCGTGAACGTGGTGATCTTCCGGCCGGCGGCCCTGCCGCTGCCGATCGGGCAGGGCGCTCACTACGAGTATGTCTGGGACGCCAGCGGCGATCTGACTGTGCTGAAGCTCAGTCTGGTGAAGCGTTAGAATTGTTCCTATTTTGTTCTTGATCTTCGCCGGGAAATGAGCGATCATTTTCCTATTGGCGGGGATTGCGACTGCGCCATGTGTCGGCGGCCGGGAGGCCGCCAGGCGGCGACCGATCTCAAGCGCTGGGCCTGGGGCCGCCGATCCGCTGGCGTCCGGCGCGTTCCAAGCACTTGCGGCTGGCCCTGACCGCCGAAGGAGTTCCATGAGCGACATCATCAAGGACGCCCGCGCGGCGTTCGACCTTGCGCGCGAGCACGAGGCCGAGAACCGGCGCGAGGCGCTGGACGACATCCGCTTTGCGCGGCTGGGTGAGCAGTGGCCGGCGGCGATCCGGCGCGACCGGGAACTGGACGGGCGGCCCTGCCTGACCATCAACCGCCTGCCGGCCTTCATCCGCCAGGTGGTGAACGACGCGCGGCTGAACAAGCCGTCGATCACCTGCCATCCGGTCGACAGCAGCGCCGATCCCGAGACCGCCGAGGTGTTCAACGGCTTGATCCGCAACATCGAGCAGAGCTCGGACGCCGAGGTGGCCTACGACACCGCGCTGGATTTCGCGGTGACGGGCGGGTTCGGCTATTTCCGCATCAACACCCGCTACGCCAGCGACGAGGCCTTCGACCAGGACCTGGTGATCGAACGGGTGGCCAACCCGTTCTCGATCTATGGCGACCCGGCCTCGACCGCGGCGGACTCCTCGGACTGGAACACCGCCTTCGTGGTGGATGCGATGCCGAAGGCCGAGTTCGCGGCGCGCTGGAAGGGGGCGGAAGCGTTCGACTGGGAGGCCGATTCCTATGGCGGCCCCGCCGATGCGTGGCGCGAGGGCGACCAGGTGACGGTGGCCGAATACTGGCGGCGCGAGGCGACGACCCGCTCGATCCTGGCGCTGTCGGACGGGCAGGTGGTGACCCAGGACATCTACGAACAGCAGAAGGCGATGTTCGACGCCCTTGGCGTCAGTGTCGTCGGCCGGCCACGGCAGGTTCCCTCGCATCGGGTGGTCCAGCGGATCATGAGCGGCGCCGAGGTGCTGGAAACCGTCGACTGGGCCGGCAAGTACATTCCCATCGTCCCGGTCTATGGCGAGGAGTTGCACGTCGACGGTCGCCGCCGGCTGCGCAGCCTGGTGCGCGACGCCAAGGACCCGCAGCGGATGTTCAACTACTGGCGCACGGTGTCGACCGAGCTGGTCGCCCTGGCGCCCAAGACCCCGTTCATCGGCCGCAAGGGCGCCTTCGAGACCGACGCGGCGAAGTGGGCGAGCGCCAATACCCAGACCCACGCCTATATCGAATATGACGGACCCGAACCGCCGATGCGCCAGTCGTTCGCCGGCGTTCCGGTCGGGGCGATCCAGGAGGCCCTGCACGCCGGCGACGACATGAAGTCGATCATGGGGCTGCACGACGCCAGCCTGGGCGCGCGGTCGAACGAGACTTCGGGCCGGGCGATCATGGCCAGGCAGCGGGAAGGGGACGTTTCGACCTTCCACTATATCGACAACCTGTCGCGGGCGATCCGCCATGCGGGCCGCATCCTCATCGACCTGATCCCCAAGGTCTATTCGACGCCGCGGGTGCTGCGGGTGCTGGGGCCGAGCGGGGAGGCGCAGATGGCGCCGGTGAACCAGAGGTTCCAGGCGCAGGCCGCAGATGCGGCGGGCCAGATGCGTCAGATCGAGAAGATCTACGACCTGGGCGCGGGCAAGTACGACGTCACCGTCCGCTCGGGGCCGAGCTTCACCAGCCGCCGCGAGGAGGCGGCGACCCAGATGATCGAGCTGATCCGCGCCTATCCGCCGGCCGCCCCGATGATCGGCGACCTGCTGGCCCGCAACCTCGACTGGCCCGGCGCCGATGAGATCGCCCAGCGCCTGAGCGCCATGCTGCCCGCACAGATCAAGGGGGCGAGGCCAGAGGTCGAGCAGGCCCAGGTGCAGATGGCCAAGCTGGTCCAGGCGCTGCAGGCCGCCCAGCAGAAGATCGCCGCCCTGGAGCAGGACGGCGCGCACGCCGCGCAGCGGCTGGAGATCGAGGCCTTCGAGGCCGAGACCAACCGGATGCGGGTGATGGGCGCGCTGGCGGAGGGCAAGTCGCCGCCGCCAGGGTGATATGCGGGTCGATCGCTGGGGCGAACCTTCAGCCCGTCCGCGATGCGCCGCTCGCCCGTTTGGGCAGGGCGGCTAGGATGAGCAGGATACCAAGCCCGCCCAGCACGATCAGGAACAGGGGGATCAAGACAAGCCCCATGTCGCCGCCGCCGCTTGACGGCGTAGCGACGGTGGCGATCGTAAGCCCGACGAACGAGAGAGCGCCCAGCACGGTCGGGACGGCGACAATCCAAAGCAGGATGTTCTTGACCAGGCTTCCCCGGACGCGCTCGGCCACCGCCCAGATCATCGTGCCGACCATCGCCAGGACGAGCGCCAACATCACCAAGCCAAGAGCGGTTTCCCAGATGGTCCCATCCATCCATGCCGCCGACAGGCCCAGAATCGACATGGCGACCAGCGCCAAAGCGCAGAGCAGTGGGAGCCAAAATCGCTTCATTGAAGACGCCTCAGTATGGATATTCCATCTTTGTTCTCGCCCTTTACCGCGGTCAAGTTTGTGAAATCGAGGCTCGTGCGGCCAGCCAAATCGAGGCTGAACCGCAGTCTGTTCGGCGCCACCCCAAAACCAAGATCCAATCAGGTTTCGCTGCTGAAGGCTGGCGAGATTCAACTAGGAGATTCCCATGGCTGGATCGCGAGTCCACCCGCTACAGAGCATTCTGCTCTCCCCTATCGACTTGAGCGCCGCCATTCAGTGGAGGCGAGCTGCGCCGGTTCCCGAAACCAATCCACGGCCAGGTGGGACGCGTGTGCAACTTCGAGGATACGACATTCTCGAAGACCGTTTTGGGGTTAAGTTGCCGAGCTTCGTAGAGGCGATTACGCCAGATCATACGTATGTCCAGTATGAGGATGGGGGAGAACCTATTGTTGCGAAAGGCGGCCCTACCCAGCTCATTCCCTCGCGCGCGGGCTTCGACGAGGGGCTCCGCGGGCAGCTCAAGGTGACGAGCGAGATTCGACCTGCATCGCGGAGTGACGATTATCGCCGAGGTACGAAGCTGGTCGCCGAGACCTTTGTGCCGGGGCGGACTGCGAAAGAGGTTGTCCGCCCTGCTCAAGCATATTCGGCGGGTGTCAACCGGGGTGGAAATCTCTATGGCGCCGGCACAAATTCGAACAGCTTTGCGGCTGACTCCTATGAACGCTCAACAGGCCGCCGACCTTCGGCGGGTTACGACACGTGGGGCAATGAGACTCGCTTGGGCGAGGGCGGAATGTCCGCTGATCTGCAGCGTTCGCGCCGTTTGCTTGGTTCCGGGTTTGGATCGACCACCCTGGGCCAAGCCGTCACCAGGGTAGCAGAAGATGTGGGAGATCGGCTTGGCGACCGCTTCCTGATGTTCGGCTACTGAGGCGCCTTATTGGAGGCTCGCGCAGGCAAGGCGGCGAGGACGAGCAGGATCGCCAGACCGCACACAGCGACACCAAACAGCGACACCATCAAGAGCAGGAGAAGGGCTCCAAAGTCATCCTCGGCTCCGTTGACGAACGGAGTCAGAAGGGCAAGCAAGAGGGTGGCCGTCACGGTCGGCGTGGCGATGACCCAGAGCGCAATGCGTTTGACGCGGCTTCCACGGACGCGGGCGGCGACGGCTCGGATCGTGGTGACAACCGTCGCCGTAGTGAGCGCCGTCAGTCCATAGGTCCAGGCCAGGACGACCGGCGGGACGAACCAGGGCGGCGCCCACAACCCGAGCGCAAACAGCGCCAGAAACGCTATCGCGCAAAGCGCGGGAAGCCAGAAGGGGGATGGCGGCGAACGCATGCTTGGTGGAACTCAGGCTGAACGTGTAGTTCCCCAATTGTTCTGGATTGGCCTTGCTGTCTCGGCAAGTCGCGATAGGGGCGCGGCGTTCGCGGCCCTTGCCCGACGGATTGGCGGCATTGGCGATGGGATCGAGTTCGTACGCCGAGACGTCACAAGAAATGTTCCCATTTTGTTCTTGACATCCGCGGGGATTTTGGGAGGATATTGATATCGGGGAGAGATGCGCGGGGCCGAACCCGGCGCGGTCGATCCTTTCCCCCGCTTCGCTGATCGCGCAGCGGTAAGACGCGGGGCGTGCGGCGTCCCGCCAGGCAAGGCCTCGCGCGGCGAGGCGGCATCCAGAGGACAACATGCAAAGAGACGATGCGTCGATTTTCGGCGAGCTTTCGCACGCCCGGATGACGGGCCAGCCGCCCGAGGTTCCGGACGACGAGACCGATGAGGTCGAACACGAGGGCCAGCTCTATCGTATTCCGCGGGCGCTCTCGGGCGCTTTTCTGGCCAATGCGGACTATGCGCGGAAGCTGGAGGAACTGGCCGAGCATCGGCGCGGGATCGACCGCGACCGTAGCGGCCTGGCCGCCGAGCGGGAGCTGATGCAGGCGACTCTGGCCGACCGGGCGAACCTGGCGGCGATCGACAGTCAGATCCAGCACCTGGAAGAGATCGATTGGGATGTTCTGGGCGAGGAGAATCCGCAGACGGCCCAGCATCTGTGGAGCCAGTACCAGCGTCTGGCCGAGGCGCGCGACCGTTTCGCCTGGTCGCTGACCCAGAGCGAATACCGCGCCCGTCAGCAGGCCGAACGCGAAATGGCCGAGCAACTGATGCAGACCGGGAAGATCCTGGCTTCGGAGATCGACGGCTGGTCGCCGGAGGTGGCGACCAGGCTGGTGGAGTATGCGGCGGCCTTCGGCGTGACGCTGGAGGAACTGCGCGAGGTGGCCGATCCGCGGCTGTGGAAGATCCTGCACCGTGCGCATCTGGGCGACGAGGCGGCCAAGCGCCAGGAAACCACCCGCCAGGCCGAGCAACTCCAGGCCGTGCGCCCGGCTGTCCAGGTGAGCGGTTCGGGCGGCGCCGGCGGCGGCGTGCGCGATGAGATGGCCACGCGCGAGTGGATGCGCCGGCGCAACGATCAAGCCCTGCGGGCGCGTTGATGTCGGGGGCGGTGATCTTGACGCCGGGCGACCGGGTCATGCTGGCCCAGGCGCCCCGCAAGCGCGGTTACCTGACGCCGGAGCAGCAGGCTTTCGACGACGAGCGGCGGCAGGTGCGCCGCTGGTCGCCGGCATGGTGCGCGGCCTGGCGAGCCGGGTGCGCATCAACAGGGCGGCGAGGGCGGTCGAAGACGTATTCGGCCGAGGAGAAGTCATAAAAAGCACGCCGCGCAATTTCGTGGCTCGGAGCCAGGACGGCTCCGCCCAGCTACGAATGGACCTCAAGGGGCATAAGGCCTATGAGCCACATTTCCATCTAGAGAGCGCGCCTCTGAAGGGAGGTCCTTCGGATTTGCTCGATAAGCACATGTTCTTCTTCAAGAAATAGATCCGCGCCGGCGGTGGCGAATGGATTTCCTGCTGTTGATTGTTCTTCCTTTGTGCTATGATTGCGGCATCCCTTCGGTAGAAACGCCGTCAGCTTTGGGAGTGTCGTATTGGTCGAATATTTCGAAAGCCACGGAGCTGAGGATGGGCCGTGGAAGCGCATCGTAATCGAGAGCGAGGATGGTGATGCGCAAGTATATCTATTCTCTAGCCGTGATGCATCGATCTTTGAGAAAGACTATTGGTTCGAGACGGTGGATATCGCAAAAAATCGCTGTCTCGATGCATGGCATGTGCCGATTGAATCTTGGAAGGTGCTCGCGTCTAAACCGGAGTTTCTATTGTAGAGCGTCAACAGAGCGTCTCGCCGACCAACTGGACGAGCAACTGCTGCAGGCCGGCAAGGTCCTGACTTTGGAGGTTGTCGGCTGTTGGCCGTCGGCGGCGTGAGAGATGAGATGGCCAGGCACAAGTGGATGCGCCGGCGCAACGATCCTCGCCTATGGGATGCCTGTCCGATCTCCTCAACCAGCACATGTTCCTTTTTCGAAGGAAGCCATGATCCAGGCTCTGGAAGCGACAGACATTCCCATCGGTCCGTGGCGTCGCATGCTGGCTCTTGGCCGATATGTTGCAGTCCATCTACGACAGCAATCCCTATTCCGAATATCGCCGGCCGGGCGAGGCTCGGCTTCCGAGCCGGGCTGATCGACTGGTCGGCCAAGCGCCGGTAGGGACGACGCCCCCACAGAGCCGCCGCCTGGCGGCGCTCTGACCACCGCCGCGCGGCTCTTGCGCGGCATTTTCCTGAAACCTGCCGACCTTCACGGGGCCGCCGCCGGGCGCTCCCGCGTTTCGGCGTGCATATCGAAAAGGACACCATGGCCTTTACTGCCAATACGCTGCTTTCCGCCACGGCGGTTACTCGCGAAGCCCTGCGGGTGCTGCATCAGAAGCTGAACTTCGTCGGCTCCATCACCCGCGAATACGACGACAGCTTCGCGCGCCAGGGCGCCAAGATCGGCGACACCCTGAAGGTGCGGCTGCCCAACGAGTATACGGTGCGCACCGGCGCGCCGCTGGACGCCAAGGACATCAAGGAGCAGAGCGTCGACCTGAAGGTGGCGACCCAGAAGGGCGTCGACCTGAATTTCACCTCCGCCGACCTGACGCTGTCGCTCGACGATTTTTCCGAGCGGGTGATCGAGCCGGCCATGTCGGTCCTGGCCGCCAATATCGAGGCGGACGCGATGAGCATGTACAAGGACGTGGCGCAGTCGATCTGGCTGTCCGGGGCGCCGACCTTCAAGGACGTGCTCAACGGCCGGCAAAAGCTGGTCGATGCGCTGGCGCCGCTCAACAAGCGGACGGCGAACCTGAACTCACAGAACAACACCGACTTGGTGGATGCGCTGAAGGGCCTGTTCAACGACCAGAAGCAGCTCTCCGAGCAATATCGTGAGGGCTATATGGGCCGCACCGCAAGCTTCGACTTCGTCGAGAATACGCTGTGGCCGGCGCATGCACGCGGGGCGGCGGCGAGCGCGGCCTACACCACCAACACCCAGGCGGGGACGATTCCCGCCGGGTCGGAAACCCCGATCTCCACGATCACCCTGGCGACGGGGACAGGCGCGTTCAAGAAGGGCGACGTGATCACCATCGACAAGGTCTTCCGCGTACATCCGGAGACCAAGCAGTCGACCGGCGTGCCGATGCAGTTCGTTGTTAAGGAAGACGCCGCGGGCGGGGCGGGCGCCATCGGCATCTCGCCGGCGATCGTCACCGGCGGGCCGCGGCAGAACGTGGTGGTCGCCGCCGCGTCGGCCACCGCGCCGGTGTCGGTAGCAGGCAGTCCGTCCAAGCTCTACGGGACGTTGCTGCTCTACCAGAAGGGCGCCTTCGCCTTTGCGACCGCCGACATGCAGATGCCGCGCGGCGTCGACTTCTCGGCGCGCGAAGTCTTCGACGGCGTCTCGATGCGCGTCGTGCGCCAGTACGACATCAACAACGACCGGTTCCCGTGCCGTCTGGACGTTCTCTACGGCTACCAGACCCTACGGCCGCAGCTCGCCGCGCGCCTGCATTCGAACGAGGTCTAGGCCGCGCGATACGGCTGACCGCCTGGGCCGATCCCTCGGGGTCGGCCTTTTCGTTCCCTGCAGATTGGAGGCGTGGCGTCATGGCTCTCGCCAGCTATACCGACCTCAAGAGCGCTGTGGCCGACTGGCTGGAGCGCGCGGACCTCGCCGACCGTATTCCCGACTTCATCGCCCTGGCCGAGAGCCGTCTCAACCGGCTGTTCCGGGGCCGCATGAACGAGGTGAACGCCGCGCTGGCCGCTGCTCCTGGCGCTCGAACCATCGCCTTGCCGGCGGCCTTTTCCGAGGCCGTTTCCGTTCATCTGGCCGGCTGGGCCGAGGCGCTGCGATTTGTCGATCCATCGCTGATGGAATTGCGGTCTGAACCCGGGCGGCCGGATTTCTGGACCATCGAGGGCGGAACCCTCGCCTTCGAGCGGCCCTGCGACCAGGCCTACGGCGTCAGGCTGCGTCATCTGCGCAGGTTCGCGCTTTCAGACGCCGAACCGAGCAATCCGATCCTGTCCGACTATCCGGACCTCTACCTGTTCGGCGCGCTGCTGGAGGCCGCGCCCTTCCTGCGCGATGCGGACCTGCTGGCGCTGTTCCAGGCAAGGTTCGACGCGGCCATGCAGGAAGCGAACGCCAAGGAGGCCCAGAGCCGGCGCCTTTCCGCCTTGCGTGGCGAGCCGGCGCTGGTCGGTGGTTGGCATGTCGACCTGAGGGGGCGCTGATGATCGGTCTCATCGCGCCGGTCAACCCTCGGCAGGATCTGCGACCGTTCTTCCGGGCGGTGGTGGATGCGATCGTCCAGCTTCAGCAGCCGGGTCAGCCGGCCTTCGTCCACTCCGTCGTCTCAGCGGATCTGCCGCCGGCCGCCGATTGGCCGAGCGGCGTCCTGCGGGTCGCCGACCTCGACATTCTCGCCGTCTCGAACGGCTCGGCCTGGATAAGGCAAGATACGGGAGCGCCTATTGCCTAGCACATGGTCCATGAGCTTGCGCCTGAACTACCAGGCGCCGGGCGACAACCTGAACGCCTGGGGCGTGATCCTCAATCAACAGGTCTTCCAGCGTCTCGAAGACGCGCTGACCAAGGGAGTGGCGTTCCCGCTCTCGGGCGCGAAGAGCCTGAGCACGGCCAACGGCCTTGAAGACGAGGCCCGCTGCGCCTTCCTCGACATTACCAGCGGGACCGGTGGCGTGATCACCGCGCCCGCGGTCGAGAAGTGGTACATCGTCCGCAACGCCGCCGCGGGCGAGGTCATGGTCACGACCGGCGGCGGCGCAGCGGCGGTCGTGAAGCCGGGCGAGGTGGGGCTGGTCGTCGGCGACGGAGCCAACTTCCGGCGGGTTCAGTTTACCGATCTGGCCGGCGCGCGCCTGACCGGGCTGGGCGCTCCCGTGGACGGCCAGGACGCCGCGACCAGGGCCTATGTCGACTCCATGGCCTTCAACGAAGTGGACCTGCCCGGTCAGGGGCCGGCCACGGACGGTCAGTTCATCCGCTCGAACGGGGAGACGGCCGCCTGGGCGTCCCTCGAAACGAGTGATGTCGCCGACTATGCGGCCGACCAGGCTGACCGCGCCGAGGTCCTGGGCGAGGACCTCAAGAAATTCGCCATCGCCATGGCTGTCGCCCTCTAGGAGCCCTCATGTCCGTTACTTCCAACAGCATCATCACCCCCCCCAGGCGATTCAGGCCGCTGCCGTCGTCACCACCACCGCCGAAACCGCCTACAACGCCCCCGTCACCGCGGTCGTGAAGCTCATGACCTTTGGTCCGAACGGTGGGCGGCTGACCCGCCTGCGATCGATCCCGCGCGCCACGGTCACCGCCACCGGCCTGCATCTCTATCTCTCAACCGATGGCGGGGTGACCAAGATGCTGATCGACAGCAAGCTGATGGCCGCACACACGGTTGCCGCGACTACGGGGATTCCGGTCACCGATTGGGGCTATAGCGACACCAATCCGCTGTTCGGCCCGCCGAATGCGGAACTCTACATCTCCCAGGCAGTCGGGCTCGCGAACGGTATCGCCCATGACGTCGAATGGGCGGACTACTGATGCGGGGACTCACGGGGCTCCGCGGGCAGAGCATGGGGGGTGAGCGTGAAGCTCAGTCTCTCCCATTGCCTGAGGTGATGATCAGCACAAGCTCGGGGAGCTATACGGCGCCTGCTGACTACATCGCCAACATTTTCGCCTGGGGCGGCGGTGCCTCTGGCACGTCCGACGCCACCTATACGCATGGCGGCGGCGGTGGCTCGGCCGGATATAGTCGGCTTATCATTCCAGCGGGCATCGCCATCACATGGTTGGCTGCTGCGCCAAGAATGGGCACTACAGCCGAGACCTCCGGCAATGTGGGCTTTGACAGCATCGTCACTATCGATGGGGTGATCATGACGGCGCAGGGCGGACGCATGCCATCGACCTCGCCGGCGACGAGGTCGATGGCGGCCGGCTTTCAGGTTAATCGATATGGCGGTGGCTCCGGCGAAGCCGGTGAGTTCGGTGGTGCAGCCGGCAATGGCAGCGCCCTCCGTGGCGGCGGTGGTGCCGGTGGCTTTCGCGACATATTCCTCGGTCTGACGGGTGAAAATGGCCGCGGTTCGACGAGTTCAAACGGCGCTCAGATCGTTCCTGGCGTTGGGGCTGGGGGTGGCGCAAACACAAGCGGCTCAAACTGGTCCACCTGGGGCGGTCCGGGTCTGGTCTTGATCCAACTCTATCGGATTTGACGATGCGCACCCCTCTTAACATCCCGCCGGGCATCGTATCGGACGACACTACCTATGCCGCCTGTGGCCGTTGGGCGGCCTGTAACTGCGTCCGTTTCGACCGCGATCTGCCGCAGACTATCGGTGGCTGGGAGGGCATGGTGACCGATCTATTGGCTGGGGTTTGTAGGTCAGTGTTCGCCTGGACCGACAACGAGGCTACCCTGAACATCGCTTTCGGCACGCATGCGGCGCTTCAGGCTTGGGTGGGCGGGTCGCTGTATACCTTGACACCGATCCTGGCCATGCCGCCGTTCACGCTCCGCGGGGCCGACCTCTCGGTGACGGATGGCGCGTCGCTGCTGACCGTCAAGCTGTTGACCCATGGTCTTCAAGACGGCGATACGGTCGAGGTGACCGGCGAGAGTTGTGTGGGCCGCATCGCGCTTGCGGGGGGCTATCCCGTCACGGTCTTTGACGCCGACACCTTCGCCATTGCAGCCGCTACGGACGCCCAGCTCTCCAAGACCCTGGTTTCGAATCCGCTGGCGGTGGAGAGCGGCAAGGCGGTCGTCACCGTCACGGAGGCAGGCCACGATATCTGCGACGGAACGAGCGTCACGATCTCCGGCGCTTTGGCGGTGGGCGGCGTCGCGCCGAACGGAACCTTCGTCGTCACCAAGATCGACGCCGACCACTACAGTTTCACGTGCGAGAGTAACGCCACCTCGACGGCGACCGGAGGCGGCGCTGCCGTCGTCGCATCCGTGCCGGACATTGGCGGGGCCGGCCTGCGGTTCGCCCCCCAAAATCCCTACCAGCCCGGCGTCATCGACGGCACGGGCGGTGCTGGATACGGAACCGGGGCCTACGGCGTCGGCGGCTATTCGGAGCCGTCGACGGCCGACTATTTCCCGCGGACCTGGTCGTTCGGGGCGTTCGGTGAAGAGCTGATCGCCAATCCACGGGGCGGCACGCTCTATGCCTGGGACAACGACACGGACGCGCCGGCTGCGCCGCTGCTGGATGCGCCTCGCAACTGCACCTTCGCTCTGATCGCGCCTCAGGACATGATCTTCGCCCTGGGCTGCAACGAGGAGGTGTCGGGCAAGTTCAATCCGCTCTGCATCCGTCATTCCTCGGTGCGCAAGAACACCGAGTGGCGGACGGCGGCCGACACGACGGCGCGGGAATATATCCTACCGGGCGGCGGTCGGATCGTCGCCGGCCGGGGGATCGGATCCTATCTGCTGGTCTGGACCAATCACAGCCTGTTCCTGGGAAGCTGGGTGGGCGCGTTGACCCAGCCCTGGCGCTTCGACCGGGTGGCCGAGAAGTGCGGCCTGATCGGGCCGAACGCGGCCGTGGTGGTCGGCCAGGCCGCCTATTGGATGGGGAATGACGGGCAGTTCTATCGCTACGGCCTAGGCGGGACCGTCGAGCCGATCCCCTGCGCCATTCGCGACGACCTGTTCGGCAATCTGACCCCGGCCCAGGCCGACAAGGTGGTCGCCTCGTCCATCTCGCGCTTCAGCGAGGTTCGTTGGGACTATCCCGACGCGCGCGATGGCGTGGAGAACAGCCGCTATGTGGCGCTCTCGCTGGCGGGGCAGGGCTGGTCGCGCGGGCGCATGGCGCGCTCGGCCTTCCTCGACGCCGGCCCGGCCAGTGATCCCATCGGCGTCACGCCGGAGGGGAACGTCTATTGGCATGAGCGTGGACATAGCGCCGATGGCGGGCCGCTCTCATGGTCGATAGAGACGGCCGACCAATATCTCAGCGAAGAGCAGACCGCCCTGGTGTTGGGCATCTGGCCGGATGTGAAGAACCAGGTCGGCCCTATCAAGGTGACGGTCATCAGTCGGCTGAAGCCGCAGGGCGATGAGAGCATCAAGGGGCCGTTCGTGATGGCGGCTGGGGAAGACAAGGTGGATTTCCGTTGCTCCGGCCGCCTGTTCCGGTTGCGGTTCGAAGGCGCATCGCTTCCGGCGTTTGCACGGCTGGGACAGATCGCCGTGAGCATCGCACCGGCGGGCAAGCGGTGACCAATTGGCTGGCGTGGCTGACGCCGGCGCTCAGCGATGCGACCGAAGCCGAACTGATCGCAGAAATCGCGGCCGGCCGCGCGCAGCTCTGGCCAGGCGAGACCGCGGCCATGGTCACCCAATGCGTTGTGGAGCCTCAGGGGCGAGCGCTCCACGTCTGGCTGGCCGGCGGCGACCTTGCCGGGATCATGGCGCTCAAGCCCGGTGTGGAAGCCTGGGGACGGGCCATGGGTTGCCAATATGTGACGATCGAAGGGCGGGCCGGATGAGCGCGTGTCCTTCGGCGTTCGGGATACCTCCCTGTGGGGAGGTTGCTGAAAAGGATGCTCTGATGGGCAAACGTAAATCGACTAGTCAAACGACACAAAGCAGCACCTCGGTCATGACGCCGACGAACCCGGAATGGGTGAGCTCGACCGCCCAAGGTCTGGCTTCTGCGATCCAACGATTGGGTGGAACAGATCCATATTCGCTGGTCGCTCCCGCATCCGACCTGGAACAGCAGGCGGCCGGCGCGGCGGCCAAGCTCGGACAAGGTTATGGAAGCGGCCAGACATCAGTGGGCGGCGACGACTGGTTCGCCAACCTCCTCTCGCGATCTGCGCCGTCCGTCTCGTCGGCCAGTCTGCTCGACAATCTGAGCGCCTACTCCAACCCTTATCGGCAACAGGTGACCGATGCGGCCCTCGCCGACTTCGACGCCGATGCCAGCAAGACGCGAGCCATGCAGGATCTCGACCTTGCCGGTAACTCAAAGTTCGGCGGCTCGGGTGCGGCGCTGACCAAATCGATGATCCAGGGTGAACTCTCGCGCGCACGCAACACACGAGTCTCCCAACTGCTGTCGGACATGTTCACGACCAGCGCAGGCTTGGCTGGACAAGATGCAGAACGGCGACAGCAGGCCTCTGCGGCCAATGCCCAAATGGCCCTGGAACACCAGCGCATGCAGGGGCAACTGGCCTTGGAGCGGGAGAATTCCATGCGTGCGAACGTCGCTGCGCAGGCCGCTTTGGGCCAGCAACTCAGGAGTATCGATCAAGCCTACCGCAATGCGCCGCAGAACCAGCTCGGCAGCCAGGTCGATATGTTCTCCGGGCTGCCGCTGCAGCTCTTCCAGGGACAGAACACAAGCTCGAGCGGGACGGGGTCCACCAAGACGACGGAGTCGCCAAGCTTCCTGAGTCTGCTTGGCCAAGCCGCACAGATCGGATCGACCATTCGAGGTTTCGGGCGATGACCTTTGGGTTTCATGGAGGATTGGCAGCCGTACTCGCCAAGCTTGCGCCCAAACCCGCCGCCGACGAGCCGCCGATATCCCGCAAGTCGCGAGCTCAATTGCTCTATGACATCGGGAGCATATTGCGCGATCCCGACGACGGTTTCGGCGCAAAAGCTTCCGACCCGATCGATATTCCAGGGACGTTGAGACCTGTTGCGGGCGGGAGCGTCGGCGGTGTCGGCGGCGCCGGGCGACGAAGAGCCGGGCGATGGACGCCATGAGCGGGCCTCTCGACACAGGAGGCGGCATGGCGCCCTTGATCGAAGCGTTGCACGAAGCCCAGGTTCTGGCGTTGAGGCAGATCAGCGAAAATCTGGCGGCGCAGACAAAGCGCCTGGAAGGTTTGACCAGCAAGGTCGATGACGTGCGTGAACGCTTGGCGCGACTTGAGGCTCAGGAGGCCGGGAAGCTGGTCGAGACCTTGCGGGGCGAACTGCGTTCGGCCCTCACCCGGATCGACGTTCTGGAGGCCCAGCGCGATCGCGTCGCCGGCGTGGCGACATTCTCGACATGGATCGCCAGATCCGGACCCTGGTTCGCGGCGGGAGTCGCCGCCTTCCTCGCCGGTCTTGGGGTTCGCGCGGCTACCTAGCCTCATCCAGGTCGAACGCGCGGACGCGGCCGATCATGTCCAGGACGTAGGATCGGACGTCCGGCGGCCAAGTCGACGTCAGATCTTCCAGCCGATCCCATTGCGATACGTAGAAGGCGCGGTTGGCTTCCTCGAAGGCCGGCAGGTCGCCGGCCAGAGCGAAGAGCACGCGATGGGCGGCTTCCTGGGCGTCGCGTCGGCGACTGGCTTCCCCGCGGCGTGCGGCGTCGACGAGGCGGCGCAGGGCGGCCGATGCGCCGCCAGGCTGTTCAGCGAGCCATTCCCAATGGCTCGGTAGCAGGGTGACCTCGCGAGAGGTGACGCCGAGCCGCGGTCTTCCTCGCTGCGGTGGGGGGGAGGTGAGTTTTGCGGCGACCTCGGCGGCGCCGCCGCGGAAGTCGACTTCGATCTGCCGCCCGGTTTCGTCGTCGAAGATAAGCAGCTTGGCGCGGCCATCGTCCCATGCGGCCTTCGCCGCCAGAGCGACGTCCCGCAACTGCCCGCGAGCAATCAATTCGTGTCCGGCGAACGCGGAGCAGTCGGCCATGTCCAGGTCCGGTTCGAGTTGAGCGACCGGAGGAGTATCGGGAAATGAGTCGACAGGCCAGCCGGCTTGAATGCCTGCTATGGACGGTCGCCGCCCTGGGCGGCGGTCTTGAGTCCATGTCGGGCAGGTCTGAGCATGCGTATTGTGGTTCGTAGTCTTCTGATGGCTTGCGCGGTGTCGGCTCTGGCGCCGCAGGGGGTGCTTGCGGTGGAGCGGGTGGTCGCGCCGATCCTGACGACCGCGGATGCGCGAGACGCCAAGTCCTACGCCCAGCCCTTGGTGGCGCGGGTCTCGCATATCGACCTGGACCTGACGGTGGATTTCGCCAGCAGAACGATCGGCGGCGTGGCGCGGTTGGACGTCGAGGCGGCGCCTGGAGCGTCAGCTATCGTGCTCGACGAGCTTGGCCTCGACATCGCGTCGGTCAAGGATGGCGATGGACGCGACCTCGTCTGGTCGGTGGGCAAAAACGATGCAGAGCTTGGCGCCCCGCTGACGATCCAACTCGCCGGCGCGCGAAAGATCGTGATTGGCTATGCCTCCAAACCGCAAGCGCGGGCGCTCCAGTGGCTGGAGCCTTCGCTGACGGCCGGCAAGCGCGGGCCGTACCTCTTCAGCCAAGGGCAGGACATCAACAACCGAAGCTGGATTCCCACTCAGGACAGCCCGGGAATCCGTCAGACCTGGTCGGCGCGGATCGTCGTGCCGGAGGGTATGACCGCCGTCATGAGCGGCGAGCGCCTCACGCCAGGCGGCGAACCGGCGGGCGAGGGACGGCGCGCCTTCCGCTTCAAGATGGATCATTCCATCCCGCCTTACCTGATCGCGATCGCGGTCGGAGAGTTGGCGTACAGAGACCTTGGTCCCCGCACCGGCGTCTATACCGAACCGGAAATGCTGGATCGCGCCGCGTATGAGCTGGCCGATACCGAGAAGATGGTTGCGACCGCCGAGAAGCTCTACGGTCCCTATCGATGGGGGCGTTACGATGTCCTCGTCCTGCCGCCGTCGTTTCCCTTCGGCGGCATGGAAAATCCGACGCTCACCTTTCTGACGCCGACCTTCATTACCGGGGACCGGGCGAATGTCGGCCTGGTGGCTCACGAGCTGGCCCATAGCTGGTCGGGGAACCTGGTCACGAATGCGACCTGGCCGGACACCTGGTTGAACGAGGGCTTCACCACCTACTTCGAGAACCGCATCATGGAAGCGCTGTACGGCGCGCCGAGGGCCCAGATGGAGGCGGACCTCGACTGGGGCGAGATGCAGGCCGATATTCTGGAGGCGGGCGGTCCCACCTCCGACGGCACCAAGCTTTATGGCGAGACGGGCGGGCAACTCGCCTATTTCAAGGGCGCGGTGTTTCTGCGGACGATCGAAGCGACCGTGGGGCGCGTACGATGGGATGCGTACCTCCGATCCTATTTCGATCGGCATGCCTTCCAGCCTCAGACAACGGCGGGGTTCCTCAAGGACCTGAGGGCCAATCTCATCAAGGGAGATGCGACGCTCGAGGCGAAGCTGGCTCTCGATCGATGGGCTTACGACGGCGGCTTGCCGCCAAATGCGGTGCACGTGAAATCGGAAGCGCTGGCGCGGGTCGACGACCAGATCGCCATGTTCGAAGCGGGCGCGCCGGCTTCACGCCTGTCGGCGGGGACTTGGACGACGCAGGAGTGGCAGCGCTTCCTGAACAATCTGCCGCGCAAGCTCTCGAAGGCGCAGTTGGACGACCTCGACACGACCCTCAAGCTGTCGGACTCGAACAACGCCTATATTCGGTCGGCCTGGTTGGAGTTGGCGATCGCGAACCGCTATGAGCCCGCCTTGCCCTCGCTGGAGGCGTTTCTGACCTCCATCGGCCGCGGCCTGCTGATCAGGCCGCTCTACGCCGGTCTCATGAAACAGGGAGACTGGGGCAGGCCGCTCGCCCGTTCGATCTTTGAACAGGCGCGGCCTAGCTATCATCCGACAGTCGCCGAAAGCATCGAGAAGATGCTCTCGGCGACTTGAGCCGTTGTCGCCACGTTGAGCCGTCAGGCGTCCGGCTGCAGGGAGGCCGCTGAGACTTCAGAGGTCCAACCCGTCCTGTCTGCGCATCAGGGGGTTGCCCTGTGGCTCGGCGACCTTGGTCAGGGTGTTGTGGTCGCGGTGCTGGAACAGGCCTTCCCGACCGCGGACGGCCAACATGGTGTCGGAGATGTAGCTCCAGCTTCCGTCGTCGTGGAAGGTGATCTCCAAGGTGTAGGAATCGGTCCTGAAGGCGTGCTCGAGGAACGCTGTGGAACTGATGCCATATTCGGTCTCGCCGCGCTTGGCGCTGACCTTGAGGCCGGTTTCGGTCGCTTTACCGCCTGCCAGAGCGGTTTGGCCGCGGGGAATGGCCAGGCTCTGCATCACAAGCCCTGTTGCAGGCTCCCACAGCCAATAGCCGACCTGGTCGTGGAAGGTGGTCTCCTCGCCGACCGCGATGATACGGACGTGATAGCGCAGGCCGTAGAAGAGCTGGGGGCCGTTCGCCTGGGGGTCGATCGGCGTCATCTCGATGCGCTCGATATATTCGCGCCGTTCCGGACCATCGGCCTTGGGATTCACATCCAGACCCTTACGCCCTTCCCATACGCCGGCCAGCCGGCGCAGGGGGCCGAGATTGGCCAAGCCGTTCGGATCGACGTTTTCCGGTTCGGTGAAGATGTCGTCGGGAAACGGGTTCACGGGAACTCCTGGCGCGATCATGTCTGGTGCAGCTTTGGCGGGCGAGAGACGGCGAGGTCAAGTGCGCGGCTGGCTCAGACCGGCATGGCGGTGGTGTACTTCACCTGGTTGAGGGCGAAGTGGGAGGCCGCGGTTGCGACGTTGGGGTGGTTCAGCACGACGCCCATCAGGAAGTGCTCGTAGCCGGCGACGTCCGAGACCACGACGCGCATCAAATAATCCCATTCGCCGGACATGGCGTGACATTCCATCACCTCGGGCCGGCCGCACAGGAAGGCTTCGAAATCCTGTCGCGGACCGGCGGCGTGGGACTTCATGCGTAGCTGGCACATGACATTGACCCCACGGCCGACCTTCTCGGCGTCGACCAAGCGCACGGCCTCCCGCAGCACGCCGGAGGCTTCGAGGGCCTTTATCCGCCGCCAGCAGGAAGCTGGCGAGGCGCCTACCTGTTCAGCTAGGGCGGCGTGGCTGAGGGAGGCGTCCTGCTGCAAGGCGCGCAGCAGTTTCCGATCAATCTCGTCGAGATGATTATCGTCTTTCATAGATTCGCCACTATCTGAAACAGATCGCCAGATCATCCCGCAAACTCCGTGAGTTTGAAAAGCGTGTCTCGCAGTTGGAGCGTAAAATCATTTCGAACACTCAGGCGCTGAACGCCTGTTTCGAAGGAGACGCCCGACATGACCGTGACTCCCGAAAACCCCATTGGCCTCGACGGATTCGAGTTCGTCGAATTCACCAGCGCCGACGCGGCTAAGATGACCATGTTGATCGAGCAACTCGGCTTCACCGCCTGCGCGACGCACCCCACGACAGCGATCACCCGCTACAAGCAGGGCCGCATCAATCTGCTGGTCAATATGGAGCCGGATGGTCAGGCGGCGGAATTCCGCGCCGTCCATGGCGCCTCGGCCAACGGCATGGCCTTCCGTGTGGCCGATGCGAAATCCGCTTATGAACTGGCCCTCTCGCGGGGCGCCAAGGGGGCGGACGCTTCGCGGAGCGCCTTTCCCAACGCCTACGCGCTGGAAGGTATCGGCGGCTCGCTGCTCTATCTCATCGACCGCTATGGCGACGCGGGCGGACTCTATGACGGCTGGAAGCAGATTGCGGGCGCGGCCGAAGCGGAGGCGGTCAACAGCGTCGGGCTCGACCTGCTCGATCACCTCACCCACAACGTCAAGCGCGGCCAGATGCATAGCTGGTCGAGCTTCTATAGCCGGATCTTCGGTTTCGAGGAGCAGAAGTCCTTCGATATTCGGGGGCAGGCGACGGGTCTTTTCAGTCAGGCGATGATCGCGCCGGACAAGGCCATCCGCATCCCGCTGAACGAAAGCCAGGACGACGCCTCGCAGATCGAGGAGTTCATCCGTGAATACAATGGTGAAGGCATCCAGCACCTGGCCTTCACCACCCACGATATCTACGCGACCGTGGAGCGTCTGCGCGCCCGCGGCGTCAAGCTGCAGGACACGATCGAGACCTATTACGAACTGGTCGACAAGCGCGTGCCCGGCCATGGCGAGGATCTGGAGCGGCTGAAGAAGAACCGCATTCTGATCGACGGCGATGTCGAGAAGGAGGGTATCCTGCTCCAGATCTTCACTGAGCACCTGTTCGGCCCGATCTTCTTCGAGATCATCCAGCGCAAGGGCAACGAGGGCTTTGGCAATGGGAATTTTCAGGCCCTGTTCGAGTCCATCGAACTCGATCAAATCCGTCGCGGCGTCATCAAGGTGGACGCTGCGGAGTAGGGCGCGTCTTGGCCGGCCGGAAGCTGACAGGTCCCGGGAAGGCGGGCATCCTTGATGGGATGGCCGGCCGAGGAAAAGCTATGCCGCTGAGTTACATGTCCGGCTTCGGCGGAAGTTTCGAGACCGAAGCGGTCGCTGGCGCCCTGCCTGTCGGTCAGAACTCGCCGCAGAAGACGCCGTTCGGGCTGTTCGCCGAGCAGCTTTCGGGCAGCGCCTTCACCGCGCCGCGGCACGAGAACCGGCGCTCGTGGCTCTATCGCCTGCGCCCGACGGCAAGCCATTCGCCCTTCAGGCGCTATGAGGGCGGGAAGCTGATCCGCTCCGGCCCGTTCGATGAGGCTCCGCCGACTCCCAATCGTCTTCGGTGGAATCCGCTACCCATTCCAACGGAGCCGACCGATTTCGTCGACGGCTTGGTGACCTATGCCGGTAATGGGGACGTCTCGGTGCAGGCGGGGATCGGCATCCACCTTTATGGCGCCAACCGCTCTATGCAGGGCCGGGTATTCTGCAATGCGGACGGTGAGCTGTTGATCGTGCCGCAGCAGGGCGCGCTTCGGCTGGCGACGGAACTTGGCCGTCTAGAGGTCGCGCCGGGCGAGATTGCGGTGCTGCCGCGAGGCGTCCGTTTCCGGGTCGAATTGGACGGGCCGGCTCGCGGCTATGTCTGCGAGAACTACGGCGCGCCATTCCGCCTGCCTGAGCTTGGGCCGGTCGGAGCCAATGGCCTAGCCAATGCACGCGACTTTCTTCATCCCGTCGCCTGGTTTGAAGATCGCGACGAACCCACGGAAGTCGTTCAGAAATTCCAGGGCGGCCTGTGGGCCATGACGCTGGATCACAGTCCGCTGGACGTGGCCGCGTGGCACGGCACTCTCGCCCCCTGCAAGTATGACCTGTCGCGCTTCAATGCGATCAACACGGTCAGCTACGACCACCCGGACCCGTCGATCTTCACGGTTCTTACCTCGCCGTCCGAAGTTCAGGGCGTGGCCAATTGCGATTTCGTCATCTTTCCGCCCCGGTGGATGGTGGCCGAACATACCTTCCGCCCACCGTGGTTCCATCGCAATATCATGAGTGAATTCATGGGGCTGGTGCACGGCGCCTATGACGCCAAGGCTGGCGGCTTCGCCCCTGGCGGCGCCAGTTTGCACAACTGCATGGCCGGGCATGGCCCGGACCGCGCGAGCTACGAAAAGGCGATCGCCGCCGAACTCGTTCCGCACAGGATCGAGGATACGATGGCCTTCATGTTCGAGAGCCGTTGGGTGATCCGTCCCACCAGATTCGCGATCGAAACCCCGCTCGTCCAGCTCGACTATGACGACTGCTGGGAAGGCTTCGCCAAGGCTCAGGTTCCCGCTTCTTGAGGGATTGCCGGCCCGCCTGAGTCCCGACGCAAGAAATCTGGCGCCGCCTGGGAGCCGCCCTGGCTGGACCTTTCGCCGCATGCCGGGCTAGGTCGCGGGCAGCGAGATGCAAGAGGACGCCGCATGACCCAGAATTTCGAAACCCGCGCCATCCACGCCGGCGCCGCGCCCGACCCGACCACTAAGGCCCGGATCACCCCGATCTATCAGACCACGGCCTTCGTCTTCGATGACGCCGACCATGCGGCCAACCTGTTCAACCTCGAGGCCGCCGGCAACATCTACACCCGGCTTGGCAACCCCACGAGCGGCGTTCTTGAAGCACGTGTCGCCGACCTGGAAGGCGGGATTGCGGCTTTGGCGGTCGGCAGCGGGCATGCGGCCCAGTTCCTGGCCTTCCACACCCTGATGGAGCCGGGCTGCAACATCGTCGCCTCGCGCAAGCTCTATGGCGGGTCGCTGAACCAACTGGGCCAATCGTTCAAGCGCATGGGCTGGGAGACCCGCTTCATCGACAGCGACGATCCGGCCGACTTCGCAGCCGCCATCGACGGCAAGACCCGGGCGGTCTTCGTGGAGTCCATCGCCAATCCGGGCGGGGTGATCACGGACATCGCCGCCATCGCCAAGGTCGCCCACGACGGAGGCGTGCCCCTGATCGTCGACAACACCCTGGCCAGCCCCTACCTCTGCCGTCCTATCGAGCATGGCGCAGACATCGTCGTGCATTCGCTGACCAAGTTCCTCGGCGGCCACGGCAACTCCATGGGCGGAGCGATCATCGATTCCGGCCGCTTCGACTGGGCCGCCAGCGACAAGTTCGGCTACCTCACTCAGCCGAACCCCAGCTATCACGGCAAGGTGTTCACCGAGGCGTTCGGCCCGGCGGCCTTCATCGTCGCCTGTCGTGCGCTGGGGCTGCGCGATCTCGGCCCGTCGATCTCGCCGTTCAACGCCTTTATGATCCTGACCGGGATCGAGACTCTGCCGCTGCGCATGCAGCGCCACGCCGACAACGCTCTGGCCGTGGCCAAGTGGCTGGAGGCCAATCCGAAGGTCGAGTGGGTGTCCTATGCCGGTCTGGCGGGCAATCCCTATCATGCGCTGGCGCAGCGCTACACGCCCAAGGGGGCGGGCTCGGTATTCACCTTCGGGGTCAAGGGCGGCTATGCGGCCGGGGTCAAGCTGGTCGGCGCGGTGAAGCTCTTTTCACACCTGGCCAATCTGGGCGACACCCGCAGCCTGATCATCCACCCGGCCTCCACCACCCACCGCCAGCTTCTGGAGAAGGACCAGGCGGCGGCGGGGGCGGGGCCTGATGTGGTGCGGCTGTCGGTCGGGCTCGAGAACATCGAGGATATTCTCGCCGACCTCGAACAGGCCTTCGCGCAAATCTGACGCAGAAACGGCGCCAGCGGGCCGGGCAGGCTCGTATTCAGCCCGCTGGCGCCGGCTTCCAGTTTGGACCGGGATTGGTGTTGACCATCCAGGGGATGCCGAACTGGTCGATTAGGCCGCCATAGCCGGGCGACCAGAAGGTCTCGGCGAAGGGCATGGTGACTTTGCCGCCTGCCGATAGCGCATCGAACACTCGGCGCGCCTCGTCCGCATCGTCGGTGTGATAGGTGACGTCGAAGCCGTTCTTGGGCTTGTCGATGTTGGGGGCGAACTCTGGCGCCATGTCCGCGCCCATCAGCGCCTGGTCGCCGACCTCCAGCCAGCAATGCATCAGCCAGTCCTTGTACTTGGGATCGACCGGCATGTCGGGCGGTCCCTCGCCATAGGGAAAGGCCGCGATGACCTTCCCGCCCAGCACTTCAGCGTAGAAGTCGAAGGCGGCCCGGCATTGGCCCTGGAAGCTCAAGCTGGTGACGAGTTTCATGGCGGTTTCTCCGTGGATGCGGGCGTGCGCGCGGCGTGGCCGCCTCCGCTCTCCAACCGGGAAAGTCCGTTCAAGTTCCGCCTGCCCAGGGGCGGCGCGGAGCCCGCCGTCAGTCCAGAACGCGGCCTTCGCGCCAGTAGCCCATCAGATTGAGGGCTTGGCGAGGCGCCTTGCGGTCGGTGATCAACAGCCGGCGAATGGCCAGCACCGCCGCAGCTTCCCCGGCCACCCAGCCGTAGAAGCCCGGATCCTCGGGCGCGGCGCGATCCCACAGGATCGCCTGGTCGACATCGACCTCGGCCAAGGCCGGCGCAGTCCGGGCGAGGGAGGCCGGAAGGACGGCCCGTTGCGCTGCGCCGATCATCAAGGCGCCGGGCGCGCCTAGGCCGCGCGGCATCCATTCGATTGTCAGACCCGGCCAGCTCGGCAGCGGCAATTGGTCTTCCGGGGCGGCCACCTCGACAAAGGCCTGAGTCGTGGGAGGCGCAGGGAGGGCTGCGAGTTCCTCCAATATGCCGGCCAGGGCGGGGAGGGCCGTTTCGTCGGCAATGAGCAGGAGTTGTTTCAGGCCGGCGGGCGGTTTCCACTCATAGCCCCCGGCGTCGCCCGCGAAGGCGCGGTTGGGGGCCATGATCTGCAAGGTCTCGCCCGGTTCTGCGTGCGTGGCCCAGGCGGAGGCCGGGCCATTGTCGCCATGAAGCACGAAATCGACATCGACCTCGCCAGCTTCGGCGCGCAGATGGCGGATGGTGTAGGTGCGCATCGGCGGGCGGACGGCCGCGTCGGTCTGCTTGTAGCGCGCGTACCAGTCCGGCGTGTGGACCAAGGCGGCGGGTCGGCCTTGAGGATCGGGGAAGAAGATCTTGATCCGCTGGTCGGGCGAAAGCGTCGCCATTCGGCGCACCTGCTCGCCGTGGAAGGTCAGGCGCGAGAGGTGGGGCGTGAGCGGCGTCTTGGCCTTCAGGGCCACGTCGAACAGCATGTAGGGGGAGGCGGGCGCAGGGCTTTCCATGCTCGCCAGTCGATCATATTTGAGAATGACTCGCAATATCTGATCCGCTGATCCAGGTACGGACCGCCTTGAGCCCGGTGTCCAGCAGGACCAGGTCGGCGCGTGCGCCGACGGCGATCCGGCCATAGCCTTCACCCAGGCCCAGGAAGGCGGCCGGATAGGTCGAGGCCATGCTGGCGGCTTCTTCCAGCGGCAGGCCCGCCATGCGGACGGCGTTGGCCACCGCGCCGGCCATGTCGAGGTCCGAGCCGGCCAGGGTGCCGTTCTCGTCCACGCAGACGCCGTCGACCACCCGGATCGGACGGCCCTGGATGGTGAAGCGCTTGTCGGCCATCCCGACGCTGGGCATCGCGTCGGTGACCAGCATGAAGCGGTCGCGCCGCTTGGCGGCGAAGGCGATGCGCAGGACAGCGGGATGGATGTGGCGGCCGTCGGCGATGATCCCGCACCACGACCCCTGGCTTTCCAAGGCCGTGCCGACCGCGCCCGGCTCGCGGCTGGTCAGGGGGGACATGGCGTTGAAGAGGTGGGTGAAGCCGGTGACGCCTGCCTCCAGAGCGCCGGTCAGCACGTCATAGGTGGCGTTGGTGTGACCGGCCGCGACCGTCACGCCGGCGGCGGCCAGCCGCGCGATCATCTGCGGGGTGGTGGTCTCGGGCGCCAGGGTCACCAAGGTGCGGCCGCACCGGGCCGAGGCGAGCAGGTCGATCGAGGCGTCGTCCAGGGTGCGGAATTTCGAAGCGTCGTGCACGCCCTTGCGTTTCTCGCTGAGGAAAGGGCCCTCGATGTGGATGCCGAGCACGCCGGGGACGCCCGCCTCGATGGCTGCGTCGACGGCGGCGATAGCCTGGGCCACGGTCGCCAGATCGTCGCTGATGAGGGTCGGCAGGAAGCCGGTGGTTCCATAGGCGCGGTGCGCGGCGCCGATCGTGGCGATGGTCTCGACCGTCGGCGCGTCGTTGAACAGCGCCCCTCCGCCGCCGTTGACCTGGGTGTCGATGAAGCCGGGAAGCAGATAGCCGCCCTCGAGGTCGATGCGGCGGGCGGCGGCGAGGCGGGAGCCGATTTCGACGATCCGCTCGCCTTCGACGACGACGTCGAGCGACTGGAAGCCCTGGGGGGTAAGAACCTGGCCGTTGACGAGCGCGGTGGGCATCAGAGGGTCTCGGTCACCTTGTTGAGGTGGGGGGGGCGATCCGGATCGTGGCCGCGCAGGATCGAGAGCATGTTGGCCATGCGGTAGAAGCCCTGGATGCGGACGATCGGCTCCAGCACCGGATGGGCGGGCAGGGTCGGCAGGCCGCCGCCGCCGCCGGCCATCATCACGTCGGCGCCGCGGGCGGCGAGATCGCGGGCGAGTGCGGCGACGCCCTCTTCGCTCTGGTCGTCCTGGGCGAAGACCAGCACTGGAAAATCCTTCTGCACCAGCGCCATGGGGCCGTGCAGCACCTCGGCGGCGCTGAAGGCCTCGGCGTGCAGGCCGCAGGTTTCCTTGAATTTGAGGGCCGCTTCCTGAGCGACGCCGAAGCCGACCCCGCGGGCGAGGACGTAGAGGTTTCGGGCGTCCTTCAGGCGCTTGGCTGCGGCGCTCCAGTCGAGCGGCCAGGCCTTGGCCAGGATGTCGGGAAGGGTGTCGAGCGCCGCCTCCAGCGCCTCGTCCTGCGTCCAGGCGGCGACGAACTGGGCGATGGCGGCCAGGGCGGCGATGTAGGACTTGGTGGCCGCGACGCTGATCTCGGGACCGGCGTGCAGGGGCAGCACCTTGTCGGCCCGCTTCGCCAGGGGCGAAGTCTCGTCATTGACCAGGGCGAGCGTGAGTGCGCCGCCCTGCCTGGCGGCTTCCACCGCGGCCAGCAGGTCGGGGCTCTTCCCCGACTGCGAGATGGCCAGATAGAGCATCCCTTCCAGCTTCGGCTCGGCGGCGTAGACCGAACTGACCGACAGGGCGGCCGAAGAGGTGACGACGCCGGTCGCGGTTTCGATCAGATATTTGGCGTAGGTGGCCGCGTGGTCGGAGGAGCCGCGGGCGCAGGTGACGACGGCGCGGGGCGGGTTGGCGCGCAGCTCCGCGCCGAGGGTGTGGGCGGCTTGGCGGTTGGCCGCCAGCAGCCGTGCGACGACCTGCGGCGCCTCGGCGGCCTCCTGGAACATGCGCGTGTGTTCCGGGCGCAGGGCGGGGGGCTTGGTCACGCGGCGTCTCCGGGGGGGCTCATCTCAAAGGGCGTTCAGTTCGGCGACGAAGTCGTAGGCGTCGCCACGATAGTAGGATTGGGTGACTTCGACCGTGCGCCCATCCTTCAGGAAACCGCGACGCTCGATCAGCAGGCCAGCATCGCGGGGCGCAACGCCGAGCAACTCGGCCTGTTCGTCGGTGAAGAGGACCGCGCGCAGACGCTGCAAGGCGCGCACCGGACGGTGGCCGGTCTTCTCCAGAGCCTCGTAGAGCGAAGCCTCCACGAAGTCGGGGCTGGGCATGCAGAAGGCTGGCAGAGTCGAATATTCCAGCGCCATCGGCGCGCCATCGGCGTAGCGAATCCGGTGGAAGCGATAGACAGGCGCCCCGGGCGACAGGCCGAGCGTCAGGGATTCCTCAGGCGTCACCTGACCCTCGGCGCGTGACAGCCAGGCCGAATGCGGCGCGCGCCCGCGCGAGATCATGTCCTCGGTGAAGGACGACAGCTTGGAGAAGTTCTTTTCGACCCGGGCGGCGACGAAGGTGCCTGCGCCCTGGCGGCGGATCAGCAGGCCTTCGCCGACCAGGCCGTCCAGCGCCTTACGCACGGTGATTCGGGAGACGCCCAGCTCGTCGGCGAATTCGCGTTCGGCCGGCAAGGCGTCGTCGGGCGCGAGGACGCGACTTGAGATGGCTTCGCGCAGGGCGCGCTGGAGCTGACGGTAAAGCGGAGCGGGGTCCTGTTCGTCCAATCGGCCTATGCGTTCCGAAAAGGTCAAAGGTGTCTCTCCGCGGGGATCGCCGGCTTATGCCATACCGACGTATCGTGAGACCATTTAGATACCAATATATACGACAAGTTCAATTGGTCTCTTTTTGGGCTTGTCAATTTTATGAAACTGCGCACAGTTCGACCCGGCAAGGTCAATGTAGACCGGTTCGTCGCAGGGCTAGGCGAAGAATTGGTATCGAATTGGGCTTGCATCGGCTCCGGGGAAAGGCCCGGACACAGGGGAGAAGCCGAGTGAATAAGCATCGCAAGTCCATCCTGATCGCGTCCGCGAGCCTTCTGGCCGTCGCCGGCGCCAGCCCGTCCTTCGCACAGGATAGTCAAGTCGAGGAGCTGGTCGTCACCGGCATCCGCGCATCGCTGCAGCAATCGCTGGAAGCCAAGCGCAATGCAGACGCCATCGTCGACTCGGTGACCGCCGAGGACGTGGGCAAGTTCCCGAACACCAACGTCGCCGAAGCCATCACCATGGTTCCCGGGGTGACGGTCGACCGCGCCTTCGGCCAGGGCGAGAAGGTCTCCATCCTCGGCACCGACCCGGCGCTCAACCGCACCCTGCTCAACGGCCAGACCGTGGCCTCGGCCGACTGGTTCATCCTCGACACCCCAGGCCGGACGTTCAACTACGCGCTGCTGGCGCCTCAGATCGTCGGCCGGGTCGATGTCTACAAGACGCCTGAGGCGCGGATCGACGAAGGCAGCATCGGCGGTACGGTGATCGTCAGCACGCGCCGGCCGTTCGATATGAAGGCCGGCGCTCTCGCCGGCTCGCTGGCCTATCTTTACAACGACCGTTCGGAGAAGGGTGACGTCCAGGGCGCCCTGATGGGGAGCTGGAAGAACGCCGACGAGACCTTCGGGATCTCGGTCTCGGTCCAGCGCGCGACCGACCAACTGCGTCGCGACGGCCTGGAATCCTACGGCACCATGGCGGCCAATCAGTGGGCGGGCGGCAATGCCGACAATCCGGTGGACTCGCGCACCCGCGGCTGCCTGGGCGACTGCGCTGCAACCCTCACCGCCAACCTGAACGCCCGCAGCCCCAACGCTTTCGGGACGTCGTACTTCGAACAGGAGCGCGAGCGCACCAGCTACACCGCCTCGCTGCAATGGCGGCCGGTCGAGCAGCTCGAACTCGAGTTCAACTGGCTCAAGATCAAGGCGAGCTACGACAACCTGAACCAGTCGATGTACGCCTTCCAGGGCAACACCTGGAACAGCCTCGGGGCCTTGACGGGACTCACGGTCGCCAACGGCGTGGTCAAGAGCGCCACCCTGGCCAATGCGCTGAGCGTGCTGGACGTGCAGTACCGCGAAGCGGAGATGAATTCCGACACCTACGACCTGCGCGGCAAGTGGAAGGGCGAAGGCTGGGATCTGTCGGCCAATGCCGGGATATCCAAGGCCGATGGCGGCACCAAGCGCCAGGTGTTCCTCGAGTTCCTCAACTGGGCGGACTACACGGTCGACCTGAGCCAGGCGCCGAGCAATCCGGGCAGCGTCACCTACAAGACCGACGTGATGGGCAATCCGGCCGCCTTCGCCACCGATCCGGGCTGGAGCGGCAACCTGGTCAGCAAGCCGACGACGGATGAGGAAAAGTACGCCCAGGTCGACTTCGGCCTCGATCTCGACGGCGTAATCAAGCGTGTGGAGCTCGGCTACAAGTTCCGTCGCCACGAGACCGCCCAGCAGTACGCCGGCATCGCGATCACGAGCGTCGCCGCGCCGGCCAGCCTGTTCAACCCTTCGACCGTGCCGAGCAACTATCTCGACGGCGTGGGCGGCAACGAGCAGATGCGCTCGCGCTTCCGGATCGATGGAGATGCGATGGTCGCCTATGTCCAGTCGGGCAAGTGGCTGGCGGCGGGCGCATCGCTGCCGGCCCCGTCGATCTTCGCCGCGCCGGAGTTCACCGCGGGTAATTGGGCGATCCAGGAGGACGCCAACGCCTTCTACGCCCAGGCCAATATCGAGGCTGGCGAACTGCGCGGCAACATCGGGGTGCGCTATGTTCGCACCAATGTCGACAGCGCCGGCTATGTCTGCAAACCCGGCGCGGCCTGCAACGCCGCCTCCGACTGGGCCTGGCAGTCGCAGTCGAAGTCCTATGACAACGTCCTGCCCAGCGTGAACCTGGCCTACAACCTGCACGACGACCTGATCCTGCGCTTCTCGGCGGCCCAGGTGATCGCCCGTCCAAACTACGCCGACATGACCAGCTTCTTCTGGCTGTCGGATCAGATCCTGACCGGCGAGGGCGGCAACCCCAACCTCGATCCCTACAAGTCGAGCAACTTCAACATCTCGGCGGAGTGGTACTTCCAACCCCAGGCGATCGTGGCGGCGGAGTTCTTCTACAAGGACATCAGCAACTACATCCTGAAGAAGACTGCGCCCGAGCAGTACTTCAACCAGTCGCAGGGCCGGATCACGACCTACCAGATCAGCCGGCCGTTCAACGCCGGTTCGGCCGAAGTGAAGGGCGTCTCGCTGGCCTACCAGCAGAACTACGCCTACGGGTTCGGCCTGCTGGCCAACTACACCTACGCCGACGGCCAGGGCCAGGACGGCGCGCCGCTGCCCTACAATTCCAAGCATCAGGTCAATATCAGCCCGTTCTATGAGAACGGCCCGATCGCAGCCCGCGTGACCTACACCTGGCGCTCGAAGTATTTCACCGGCATCGACCGGGGCGATGAGATGTTCGTGCGCCCCTACAAGTCGCTCGACATCTCGGGCACCTACAATTTCAACAAGAACGTCAGCCTGACGGTGGCGGGCATGAACCTGCTGGATAGCGAGTACTACGCCTACGCCAACACCACCGAACTGGCCCGCGGCGTCTATCGGACGGGCCGCAAGTACATGGCCACCTTGAGCTTGACGTTCTGACCCGGTTCGACGGCCTGAACGGCCGTCTGGCCAGACGCGGATGTGCGGTTCAGCTTCCGCCTTCTGCGGCGGGTGAGGGGCTCATGCCCGAGCTTCTCACCCGCGCCTTGCGGCGCCAGGCGCTGCGCATGCTTTTTTCCAGACCCCGCCTCGTCAGCTTGAGAGGCGCCTGAGCGGGGCGGCTTGCCGCTCCGCTCTTTTTTTGCGCGAGTCCGGCGGATGATACGTTCCCTCCTTCTGGCCACGGCCGCTCTGACGATCTCGGGACCCGCGCTCGCGGCGTCGGGCGCGCCGATCATGCCGGCGCCGGTTAGTGACACGCCGCGCGAAGGCGCCTTCGTTCTTGACGCCCGCACCGTGATCGCGCCGGCCGAAGGCGATGCGCAGGCGCGGGCCAGCGCGCGCTATCTCGCCGATCTTCTGGCCAGGAGCCGCGGGCTCAGGCTGGCTGTGCGTCAACCGAAGGCCGGGGAGCGTGCGATCCTGCTGGCGCGCGGCGGGCCGCAAGGCGAGGCCTATCGCCTGGAGGTCGGTCCGCAGGCGATCACCATCTCCTCCAAGGGGGATGCGGGCCTGTTCTACGGGGCCGTCACCGCCTGGCAACTGGCGACGGCCACGCCCGGCAAGGGCCCCGCGACCATTCCCGCCCGCATCATCGACGATGCGCCCCGGTTCGGCTGGCGCGGGCTGATGCTGGACAGCGCGCGGCACTTCCAGAGCGTGGCGTTTGTGAAGGGCCTGATCGACCGCATGGCGCTGTCGAAGCTCAACACCCTGCACTGGCACCTGACCGACGATCAGGGCTGGCGCCTGGAGATCAAGAAATATCCCAAGCTGACGGAGGTCGGCGCCTGGCGGGTTCCCGCAGGCGCGGCCGCTGCGGCCGACATCGATCCGAAGACCGGCAAGCCGCGGGTGGTGGGCGGTTATTACACCCAGGATCAGGTGAGGGAGATCGTCGCCTACGCCGCCGAGCGCCACATCACTATCGTCCCGGAGATCGAGACGCCGGGGCATGCCCATGCCCCGATCGTCGCCTATCCGCAACTGGGCTCGGCCGCGACCCCGCCGACCGCCATCTCCGGCGACTGGGGCGTCTTTCCTTATCTCTACAATGTCGATGAGACGACCTTCGCCTTCCTCGACGACGTGCTGACCGAGGTCGTGGGGCTGTTCCCCGGACCTTATGTTCATGTCGGCGGCGACGAAGCGGTCAAGGACCAGTGGAAGTCCAATCCCGCCGTCCAGGCGCGGATGAAGGACCTGCACATCGGCAGCGAGGCGCAGTTGCAGGGCTGGTTCGTCTCCCGTGTCGAGCAGATGCTGAAAGCCAAGGGCCGCAAGCTGATCGGCTGGGACGAGATCCTGGAGGGCGGCGTTGCGCCCGACGCCACGGTGATGTCCTGGCGCGGGACCGACGGTGCAGTCATCGCGGCCAAGCTGGGCCACGACACGATCCTCAGCCCCGCGCCCACCCTCTATCTCAATCACCGTCAGACCAGTTCGCCGGAGGAGATGCCCGGCCGCGGCCAGGTGGTCGGCCTCAAGGAGGTCTATGACTACGAGCCGATGCCGGCGGCGCTGAGCCCCGACCAGCAGCCTCACGTGCTGGGCGTGCAGGCCAACCTCTGGACCGAGCATGTGAGGACGGAAGACCGCGCGCCGCTGATGTACTATCCGCGCGCGACCGCCCTGGCCGAGACCGCCTGGTCGCCGACCTCGCGAAAGGATTGGAACGATTTCGCCGATCGGCTGCCGGTCGAACTGGAACGCTATCGTAGCCTGGGCCTGACTTTCGGCGAGGCGGGTTTGAAGGTGCGGGCCTTGGCCGAGCCGAGCGGCGCGGGGGCGCAGGTCGCGCTGTTGGGCGCCGAGACTATCGGCGAGATTCGCTACACGACCGACGGCTCGGCGCCCACCGCCGCCTCCAGTCTCTATGCTGGGCCTTTCGAGGCGCCGCTGGGGACCATGGTGACGGCGCGAGCTTTCCGTAGCGGCTTGGCGCTGGCTCCCGCCACGGCGACGCGGATCGACGCCCGTGCGGCCCGCACGCGGGTGAGCCAGGATCTGAAATCCTGCACCGAAGGCATTGTTCTCAATCTGGAAGACGACGGGCCTGTGCGCGGCGAACGCGCGCGTTTCCTGGTCGATATCATGAACCCGTGCTGGATTTACGAAGGCGCCGATCTCTCCGGCGTCGTCACGATCGAGGCGGCGGTCGGCCAGATCCCGTTCAACTTCCAGATCGGCAAGGACATCGAGAAGATCAGGTTCCGCCCGCCAGCGACGCCAGCCGGTGAACTGGAGGTGCGCCAGGGCTCGTGCCTGGGCGCGGTGATCGCGACCCTGCCGCTGGCTCCGGCGGCGGCATTCAGCGGCGTCACCGTGCTGAAGGCCCCCTTGAAGGGCGCCGGCCGCGCGGACCTCTGCTTCACCTTCACCCAGAAGGCTGTCGAGCCGATGTGGGTGATCGACCGCGTGACCCTGGTGACCGGCCATGACCGCTGATCTCGTCCTGCTTTCGCCGCTCGACGGCTGGGCCGCGCCGCTGGCGGAGGTTCCCGACCCGGTGTTCGCCGAGGCGATGCTGGGCGACGGCGTGGCGGTCGATCCGACCACTTCGGTGCTCAAGGCGCCTTGTGACGGCGTCATCACCTCGGTCCACGGCAGCCGTCATGCGGTCAGCCTGCGCGCTGCGGGCGGCGCGGAGATTCTGATGCATGTGGGCCTGGAGACCGTGGCGTTGAAAGGCGTCGGGTTCCAGGCTCATGTTCACGAAGGCCAGGCGGTGAAGGCGGGCGACCGACTCATCACCTTCGATCTCGCCGTGCTGGCCCAAGGGGCGAAGAGCCTCGTCATCCCCATCGTCGTGACGGACGCGGCGGGCCGCGCCATCGCCTGGCGAGCCACCGGGCGACGGGTGGCGGCGGGGGAACCGCTGATGACGCTATCGGCGGGGACGGGAAGTGAAACCGCCGCGTCTGTCGCCGGACCGGAGCTGACGCGCCAGATCCTCATTCCGCTGATCCACGGGATGCATGCGCGCCCGGCGGCGCGGGTGGCCGATACGGCCAAGCGCTTCTCGTCGGAGATCGCCGTCCTGGCCGTGAACCGGCGAGCTAACGCCAAGAGTCCGGTCGGGCTGATGTCGCTGGGTTTGCGCCACGGCGACACCGCGACCTTGGCCGCGACGGGCGAGGACGCCGCCGCGGCTCTCGAAGCTCTGGCCGAACTGATCGAAGGGGGCATGGGCGAGGGGGCGCCGGTGCGCGCGACGCCCGTCCAGGCCGCCAGCAGGCCGGCCGCTCAGAGGCGTCCGGGTCTCGCCGTCCTTCGAGGCGTGACGGCCTCGCCGGGCTTGGCGGTCGGCAAGGCGGTTCGATTGTTCGTCGACGAGATCGAGGTGGCCGAGACCGGCGCCGGCGTCGAAGCCGAACGCGCACGGCTGGACGCCGCCTTGGCGACCATAGGCCAGAGCATCGCCGCCGAGGCGGCGCAGGATGGCGGTCAGGCGCGTCAGGCGATCCTGAGCGCGCACGCCGCTTTTCTGGAGGACCCGGACCTGCTGGCCCAGGCGGGGCGGCTGATCGGCGAAGGGCGCAGCGCCGCCTATGCTTGGCGCGCCGCCATCGGGGCCTATGTCGAGGCGTTGCGGGGCTTGGGCGACCGAAGGATCGCCGAGCGGGTGGACGACCTGCTCGATCTCGAGCGGCGGGTGTTGCTGGCGCTCGATGGACGCGAGGACCGCGGCCCCGACCTGCCGCTCGGGGCGATCCTGCTGGCCGACGAACTGTTGCCTTCGCAACTCATGGGCCTCGACGCCTCGAAACTGGCGGGGTTCTGCACGGCCGGAGGCGGGCCGACCTCGCATGTGGCGATCCTGGCCGCCTCGATGGGCGTCCCGGCCATCGTCGCGGCCGGCGAGGGCGTGGCGGCGATCAAGGACGGGGCGAGCCTGATCCTCGACGCCGATGCGGGCCTGCTGCACGTCGCGCCCGACGCCAAGGCGCTTGAGGCCGCGCAGACCGCCCTGGCCCACCGCGCTGAACGGCTGGCGGCGGCGCGCGCCGCGGCGCGCGAGGATTGCCGCATGACCGATGGCACGCGCATCCAAGTCTACGCCAATCTGGGCTCGCTGGCCGAGGCCGAAGCGGCCGCCGCCGTGGGGGCCGAAGGCTGCGGCCTGCTGCGCACCGAGTTTCTGTTCCTGGAGCGCGACACCGCGCCCGACGAGGACGAGCAGGCGGCGCGTTACGAGGCTATCGCCCGGGCGATGGGCGGTCGGCCGCTGATCATCCGCCTGCTTGACGTCGGCGGTGACAAGACAGCCGCCTATCTGCCTATCGGCCCTGAAGAAAATCCGGCTCTGGGGGTGCGTGGCGTGCGGGTGCTGATGCGCCGGCCGCAGGTGTTGAAGACCCAGCTTCGGGCGATCCTGCGTGGGGCGGCCCACGCCAAGATCATGGTTCCGATGGTGACCGGCCTCTCCGAACTGCGCGTCGTGCGCGCCGCTCTGGACGAGGCGCGCCGCGAGATGGGCCGCGTCGGCCGCACCGACCTTGGCGTGATGATCGAGACTCCGGCGGCGGCGGCCACGGCGGACCTGTTGGCCGCAGAGGCCGACTTCCTTTCGGTCGGCACCAACGATCTGACGCAATACGCCCTCGCGATGGACCGGGGAAATCCGGACCTGGCCGGCGAGGTCGACGCCTTGCACCCGGCCGTGCTGCGGCTGATCGCCCAGGCGGCGGAGGGCGGGCGCAAGCACGCGCTGTGGACCGGCGTCTGCGGGGGGCTGGCCGGAGATCTGGTGGGAGCGCCGATCCTGATCGGCCTGGGGGTCACCGAACTTTCGATGCCGGTGGCTGCGATCCCCGAAGCCAAGGCCCTGATCCGCACCCTGTCGCCCGAAGCCTGCCGCCGGCTGGCCGAACAGGCCCTGCGCCAGCCCACCGCCGAGGCGGTCCGCGCCCTGGCCAACACCTTCCTGACCGGAGAAGCCTGATGGCCTCGCCTCTTGAAGCGCTCCAATCGCTCGGCCGCGCCCTGATGCTGCCGATCGCGGTCCTGCCCGCGGCGGGCCTGCTGCTGCGGCTGGGCCAGCCGGACCTGCTCGACATAGCCTTCGTCGCGGCTGCGGGGGATGCGATCTTCGCCAATCTAGGCTTGCTATTCGCAGCGGGTGTGGCGGTGGGACTGGCGCGTGACAACAATGGCGCAGCGGGCCTGGCGGGCGTGGTCTGTTTCCTGATCGCCGGCAAGGCGGCCGAGACCCTGCTTCATGTGCCGCCGGACGCGTTGAAGGCGATGAGCGGCGATGCGGCGAGCCTGGCCGCCGCGGCCTTCAAGCAAAAGGCGATCGCCAAGGTCTCTGTGCCCATCGGCATCGTGTCGGGCGTCATCGCAGGCGACTTCTACAACCGGTTTTCGGGCGTGAAGCTGCCGGAATATCTGGCCTTCTTCGGTGGCCGGCGGTTCGTGCCGATCATCGCGGGCCTGGCCGGGCTGGCGCTGGGCGGGGCGGTCGGGATCACCTATCAGGGCATCGATCAGGCGATGGACGCCGCCAGCCGCGCGGTGGTGGGATCAGGCGAGGTCGGGCTCTTCATCTATGGAGTGGCCAACCGGGCGCTGATCGTCACCGGCCTGCATCACATCCTGAACAACATCGCCTGGTTTATCGTCGGCGACTACGGCGGCGCGACCGGAGACCTCAACCGCTTCTTCGCCGGGGATCCCTCGGCCGGCGCCTTCATGGCCGGCTTCTTTCCGGTGATGATGTTCGGTCTGCCGGCCGCGTGCCTGGCCATGTATCACGCCGCTCCGGCCCATCGGCGCAAGGCGGTCGGCGGGATGCTGGCCTCCATGGCCCTGACCACCTTCCTGACCGGCGTAACCGAGCCCATCGAGTTCAGCTTCATGTTCCTCGCCCCGGCGCTCTACGCGATCCACGCGGCGCTGACGGGTCTGGCCTTCATCGTCATGAGCCTGCTGGATGTGAAGCTCGGTTTCGGCTTCTCGGCCGGGGCCATCGACTATGTTCTGAACTTCGGCAAGGCGACGCATCCTCTGTTGCTCCTGCCGGTCGGGGCTGCTTACGGCGCGCTCTATTACGGCGTCTTCCGCTGGGCGATCGCCCGGTTCGATCTGAAGACGCCGGGCCGCGAGGACGAGACGTCGGTCTCCGCCGTCGTGGGCGCACAGACCGGCCGGCGGGGGGACGACTTCGTCGCCGCCTTGGGTGGAGCGGGTAATCTCGTCAGCGTTGACGCCTGCACCACGCGGCTGCGGCTAGTGGTCGCCGACCAGCAGATAGTGAACGAAGCGGCGCTGAAGGAACTCGGCTCGCGAGGCATGGTGCGTCCGTCTGACAAGGCGTTGCAGGTGGTGCTGGGTCCGATCGCCGATCAGGTGGCGGGCGAAATCCGCGCCGCCCTGGCCATGCCGGCGCCAGCCATGCCCGCCGCGACGCCCGCAATGAGCGGCCACATCGACCTCGAGCCCTGGGCTGCGGGCCTCGGCGGTCGCGGCAACGTGCTGGAGGCGGCGATGCTGGCCGGACGCCTCTGCGCGCGGCTCGCCGACGTTGCCGGGCTGGACGAGCCGGCCCTCATGGCCGCCGGGGCGCGAGGGGTGGCGCGGCTGGATGGTGGGGCGGTGCAGGTGCTGTTGCCCCCCGCCATCTGATCTGGCGCGGCGACAAGCCGGCCGGACTGGGCTATGAGGCGCGCGCCGTGAATCGCTTCGCCTCCACAGAGCCGAACCGTTTGCGCCGCGTCTGGCTGACGCTGGCGATGCTGGCGGTCGCCTTGAAGGTGATGATCCCGGCGGGCTTCATGACCGCCGGGCCGCAAGAGGCCGACCTGCCGTTCGCCTTGGTGCTCTGTACGGCCCAGGGGGCGGTGACTGTCGACCCCGGCGATCTGCCGGGTCATTCCGATGACGCCCCGACCGAGCGGCATGACAGTCCTTGCGCCTTCGCCGGGCACGGCGCCCCGCTGTCCCTGCCGAACCTGATCGACGCCGTCCGCGTCGAGTTCGTCGCCTATCGGGCGCCGGCCGCAGTTCCGGTCCGCCAGGCCGTCGCGCCTGGCCGGGGCCTCGCGGCTCCGCCGCTGCCGGCCAGAGGGCCCCCCAGCCTGCTGATCTGACGACGCGGCGGCCGATGCCGTCCGCAACCGCCCGCGCGGGCGGCGTTTCGCCTGCGCGCAGCTCAGCTTGCACATGGCGCCTGCGTGCGCCGAAGGACCTCCGACATGAAATCCCTCCTGCTCGCCTCGGGCGCCGTTCTGGCGCTGGCGATTCCTGCCTGCGCCCAGGCCGATGAAGACGTCACCGTCGACTCCGTGATCGTCACCGCGCGGCCCGATCCGGAAGACCCGCCCGTCGTCGCCGGCGCCCGCAAACGCCTTTCCGAGACGCCTGGCGCGGTCTCGGTGATATCGGCCGAATCCTATGAGAAGCGCTTTGCGCTGGCGCTCGACGACATGCTGCGCGATGCGCCCGGAGTGTTCGCCCAGAAGAAATGGGGCGGCGACATCCGGCTCTCGATCCGCGGCTCGGGGATCGGCAACGCCAACCACAATCGCGGCCTGCTGCTGGCCCAGGACGGCCTGCCGCTGAACGAGGCGGACGGTTATGGCGACAGCCAGATCGCCGATCCTCTGCTGGCCCGCTACACCGAGGTCTATCGCGGAGGCAACGCCTTGCGTTTCGGCGGGGCTCTGCTGGGCGGGGCGGTCAATATGGTCACGCCGACCGGGCGCAACGCCGGCTTCGACAATCGGGTCCGCCTCGACGGCGGGGCGTTCGGCATGCTGCGCGAGCACTTGGCGCTCGCCCGCCGGTCAGGCGACTGGGACGTGTACGCCGCGGCCACCAACCAGACCGGCCAAGGTTGGCGTCCGCAGAGCCAGCAGAACCTCCAGTTCGCGACCCTCAGCGTCGGCCGCAGCCTTGGCGAGGATCGCGAGGCCCGACTGATCGTCAGCGGCGCCGACATCGCCCAGGAAATCCCCGGCGCCTTGACCCGCGCCCAGTTCGACGCCGACCCACGCCAGGCCGCGGCCGGCAGCTACGCCAACGATCAGGGGCGCAACATCCGGGCCTTGCGCGGATCTCTGCGCGCCCGCTGGCGGATCGACGAGCATCTGGCTGTCGAGTCCGGCGCCTATGCGGTCTGGAAGGACCTCGACCACCCGATCTTCCAGGTCATCGACCAGCAGAGCCGCAACTATGGCCTGTTCGCGCGCCTGGAATGGCAGGGAGAGGTCGGCGGCGCGCGCGCGGACGGTTTCGCCGGCGCCTGGCTGCGCAAAGGCGATCTTGACTCCAACTTCTATGAGAACATCAAGGGCGCCCGGGGGCGGCCCACCTCGATTTCGCTGCAGAACGCGCAGGGCGTCGACCTGTTCGCCGAGGGGCGGCTGTTCGTCACCGAGCGGCTGGCGGTGGTGGCCGGCGCGACCTGGGGGCGGGCTGCCCGCGACTATCGCAGCTTCGTGGTTCCAGGCGTGTCGACGACTTTCGATCTGACGGCGTCAAAGGACTACGAATGGCTGGCCCCACGGGTCGGCCTGCTGTGGGAGGACGAACATGGCGTCCAGGTCTTCGCCAACCTCACCAGGTCGGTGGAGCCGCCGAACCACGGCTCGCTGTCGCCCTCCGGCAAGGGCTTCGCCCCGATCCAGGCCCAGGAAGCCTGGACGTTGGAGGCCGGGACACGCGGTCGACGCGGGCCGCTGGTCTGGGACGTGACGCTCTATCGCGCCCGCCTGGACAAGGAACTGCTGCAGTACGCCGTCGGCCCCGACATTCCGGCCTCGACCTTCAATGCGGACAAGACGGTCCATCAAGGCCTGGAGGCGGCGCTGGACTGGGCGATCACGCCGCAGGTGCGGCTGCGCCAGACCTACACCTGGTCCGATTTCCGTTTCGACGGGGACCTTTACTACGGCGACAACCGCCTGCCGATCGTGCCTGAGCACGTCTATCGGGCCGAACTGCGCTATTCCAATCCGGCCGGGTGGTTCGTCGCCCCGTCGGTCGAATGGTCGGCCTCGGACGCCTGGGTGGATTTTGCGAACACCGTCAGGAGCCCGTCCTATGCGATCCTGAACCTCAACGCCGGCTGGACGCTGAACCCGCGCGTGGCGCTGTTCCTCGACGCCCGGAACCTGACCGACGAGGCCTATGTCTCCAACGTCCAGGCGCAGATTCAGGCGAACCCCGCCTCCGCCGCCTACTGGCCGGGCGATGGGCGTGCGCTCTTCGCTGGCGTCACCCTTGATTTCTGACCTCGAACTTGGAGACCCGACCATGAGAACCGTCATTCTCGCACTCGCCGCCGGCGCCGCGCTCGCCGCCTGCAGCCCCAAGGCCCCGCAGCCGCAATCCAGCGTCGCAGTGACGGAGGCCTGGTGCCGTCCGACTTCCGAAGGCGCCTTGACCGCGGCCTGCTATCTCACCCTGACCGCGACCGCCGACGATCGGCTGACCGCGGTCGCCACGCCCCTCGCCGAGCGCGGCGAGATCCACGCGATGGACATGACCGACGGCGTGATGCGCATGCGCAAGCTGGACGATGGCGTGAAGCTGCCGGCGGGGACGGCAGTCAGCCTGCGCCCGGGCGCCGAGCACCTCATGCTGATCGGCCCCCGGCAGCCGCTCAAGGAGGGCGAGAGCATCGGCCTGACCCTCAGCTTCGCCAAGGCCCCGGCCCAGCAGGTGGAGGCGCCCGTCCACGTCGCCCCGCCGGCCGCCGGGGATGCGATGGGCGGCATGGACCATTCCGGCGGCCATCACTGAGGCTCCGACAGCGCCTCGCCGGCCATCGCCAAGGTGACGGTCGCCAGCCGCAGCGGGGCAGGGCGGTGGCTGATGAGGATCAGGCCCTGGCCGGTTCTCGTCAGCCGTGCGGCTAGGGCTTCGATGACGGCGGCTTCGGTCGCCGGGTCCAGGCCCTCCGTCGGTTCGTCGAGCACCAGCCAGGGCGCGGGACGGAGCAGGGCGCGGGCGAGGGCCAGGCGACGGCGCTCCCCGCCCGAAAGGATTTCGCCTCCATCGCCCAGCCAGGCCTGCAAGCCGCCGGGCAGGTTTCGGACCCGCCCGGCCAGTCGCGCGTCTTCCAGCGCGGACCAGAGCGTGGCCTCCGGGGCCTCGGGCGCGCCGAGCCGCAGGTTCTCCTCGACGGTTCCGGTGAGGATGCGTGTGTCCTGCGGCGCCCAGGCGAGCAGCGACCGCAGGCAGCCGGAGGGAAGGTTCTCCAGCGGCGCGCCTCCGGCGGCGAGCGCGCCGGGCGAGGCTGGGCGCAGGCCGAGCAGCATCTCGACCAGGCTGGTCTTGCCGCAACCGGAGGGGCCGACGAGCGCGAGCCGGTCGCCGGGGGACAGGTCATGGCCCAGGATGCGAAGCGTCTTGTCGGCGGGGTGGCCTGCGACCGGCGCCGAGGGAGCCGCGATGGCGGCGTCCAGCCGTGCGATGGCCGCATCTGCGCCGCCCTGGTCGCGCGCGGCGCGCAGGACGCCGGCCGCCGCCTCGATCGCGGCGAACGCGGCCAGGACGGCGAGCGCCCGGAGTGGGGTTGAGGCCGACGCCGACAAGATCGCCACTGCTGCGAGCAGCAGCACGGTCGCCGCCGCTTCGATCACATCGAGCAGCGCCTCGCGATCGCGGCGCGCCAGGATGGCGCGCGATAGGGCCTGATCGTGCGCCGCCACCGCGGCGAGCGCATGGCCGGTGAGGCCAAAGCAGCGCAGTTCGGCCGTGGCCGGAGCATAGGCGCCGAGTGCGTTCTTCAGGCGGCCGACCTGCCGGGCCTGTGCGGCCGATGGGGCCGCCGTCAGCCGTCCGGCCAGGTAGCGCAGGACGAGCACCTGTGTCGCAAGGCCGGTCAGGAAGACTACGGCGGCGAGCGGCGAGGCCAGGGCGATGACGCCGCCCGCCGCGCCGGCGCCCGCCCAACCGGCCCAGGCCGCCGAGCGGCGGACGAAGAGCGTCTCCACGGCGTCGACGTCCTGGACCAGATGGGCCGAGGACTCGCCGCCCGAGAGCGTGAGGCTGCGTTGCGGCGGCGTGGCGGCGATGGCGTGGAAGAGGGCCGGCCGCAGGGCCGCCAGGGCATGGAAGGCGGCGCGATGGGAGAACAGACGCTCACCGTAGCGCCCCGCAGTGCGCGCGATGGCCAGGCCTCGGAGCCCGGCGCTGGGCAGCAGGTAGTTGAAGCCCTGGACGGCGAGCGCTCCGCCCAGGCCCGCCGCAGCCGCGCCGGCCAGGAACCATCCCGAAAGGCCGAGCATCAGGGTTGCGCCCGCGGCCGCCAGCGCAGCCGCGAACCCGGCGATCAGCAGGTCTGCGCGCCGCCGGCGTGTTTGACCCTGTAGGAACGCGCGGATCGGCGACGGCGCGCTCATGCCAGCCTCACCACATGGTCGGCGATGGCGGCCAGCCGTTCGGAATGGGTCGCGACCACTACCGTCCTGCGCCCCGCCGCCTGGGGGATGATGTCGAGCACCTGGGCCTCGGCCTTGGAATCGAGGTCCGCGGTCGGCTCGTCGAGGATCAGCAGCGGTGCAGGCTTCAGGAGCGCGCGGGCCAGGGCGAGGCGGCGGCGCTCGCCGCCGGACAGCCCCGATCCGCGCTCGTCCAGCCGCGTATCGACCCCGGACGGCCGTGCGGCGAGCGCCGGTGAGAGCCCCACATGGTCCAGCATCTGCAAGGCTTGCGCCCGGCTGGCGCCTGGGGCGGCGGCCAGCAGGTTCTCAAGGATGGTCATCGGCAGGAACACCGGCGCCTGGCCTGCCCAGGCGCAGAACTGCGCCGGATCGACGGCGGCGTTCGGCGCCAGGCCGGATATCTCGACCGAACCAGCCGACGGTGAGGAAAGGCCGGCGATCAGCGCCAGCAGCGAGGACTTGCCCGAGCCGGTGGGGCCGAGGATCGCGGTGATCTTGCCAGCCGGAATTTCCGCATCGATCGGGCCGATGGAAAGGTCGCCGAAATCCTGGCGCACGCCGCCGAGCCGAACCGAAGGCGCGCCTGCGAGCGCGGGCGCAGCCAGGGCCGGCGTGGCGCGATGGTTCAGCAATTCGCTCAGCCGGGCTGCGGCCGCTTCCCCCACCTGCCGCTCGTGATAGGCGCCCGCCAGCCGCCGCAGGGGCGCGTAGAATTCCGGAGCCAGCGCCAGGGCGGCGAAGGCGCTCCTGAACTCCAGGCTTTCCGGCGCAGGGAAGGGGAGCAGGCCCAGCAGGCTGAAGCCGCAATAGACCGCCACCAGGGCGACGGCGAGCGCCGCGAAGAATTCCAGCGCCGCGCTGGAGATGAAGGCGATACTCAGGACACCCAGGGTGCGGCGGCTCACCTCCTCGGCCGCACGGGCGACGCGGCGCGCCTCGCGCTCTTCGGCTTCGAACGCCAGGATGAGGGGGAGGGCGCGGATGCGGTCGACGAAGTGGCCCGACAGCCGGGCGAGCGCTTCGAACTGGCGCCTCGACGCCGCCGCTGCTGCGCCTCCGGCCAGGGCGAGGATCGCGACGAACGGGATCAGCGTCGCCAGCATGATTCCAGCGCTCACCGGGCTGGCCAGGGCTGCGAAGCCTGCGACGATGATCGGTCCCAGGCGCGCGTCCTGCTCGGCTGGGCGATAGCGGCGATAATAGCCGTCCAGCGCCTCGACCTCGTCGACCGCCGCGGCGAGGCGTTCCCCGACGGCCGCATGCTCGCCCCGCTGGCCGCTCAGCAAGGCGCGAACTACGTCCTGCCTGACCATGGAGACCGCGCGCCGAGCGTGGCGGGAGGCCAGGCGCGTTTCGCACCAGCCCGCGGCCGCTCGCAGCCCAAGGCCGGCGAGCGCCGCGGCGAGCGACCAGGGCGCGGGGTTGGTGAGAAAGGCTGCGAGGCCGAAGGCGAAGGCGGCTGCTCCCCCCGCATTGACGAGGCTCAGGATCGCAAAAGCTCGACTTGGCGTTGAGGTCTTTTGGCTCCAAGATTTCAGCGCCGCGCGCGCTGCGGCCGAACTTGTCGGATTCATGCCGGGCGTCTGCGCTGTTGCGTTTCCCAGCCTGCAAGTTCATGGCCTGGGTGTCGCGCAGACTGCGCCGGCAAGGCAAAGGACCGCGCCATGGACATGGGTGTCGTCGAGCTCTCGCGTTTCCAGTTCGCGCTCACCGCGATGTACCACTTTCTCTTCGTGCCGCTGACGCTGGGACTGTCGTTCCTGCTGGTCATCATGGAGAGCATCTATGTGATGACCGGCCGGCCGATCTGGCGGACCATCACGCGATTCTGGGGGACGATCTTCGGCGTCAACTTCGTGCTGGGCGTCGCCACCGGCCTGACCATGGAGTTCGAGTTCGGGACCAACTGGTCCTACTATTCGCACTATGTCGGCGACATCTTCGGGGCGCCGCTGGCGATCGAAGGGCTGATGGCCTTCTTCCTGGAGGCGACCTTCGTCGGGCTGATGTTCTTCGGTTGGGACCGGCTGTCGCGCGTGGGGCACCTGTTCACGACCTTCATGGTCGCGCTCGGCTCCAACCTTTCGGCGCTGTGGATCCTGATCGCCAACGGCTGGATGCAGAACCCGGTCGGAGCGGTGTTCAATCCCGACACCATGCGCATGGAGGTGACCAGCTTCCGGGAGGTGCTCTTCAACCCGGTCGCCCAAGCCAAGTTCGTCCACACCGTCAGCGCGGGCTATGTCTGCGCCTCGGCCTTCGTGCTGGGGATATCGGCCCTGATGCTGCTGCAGAACAGGTGGCCGCGGGTGGCCAGGCGCTCCTTCGCGGTCGCCGCATCGTTCGGTCTGGCCTCGGCCCTATCGGTCGTGGTGCTGGGGGACGAGAGCGGCTACGCCCTGACCGACAACCAGAAAATGAAGCTCGCCGCCCTCGAGGCGATGTGGGAGACCGAGCCGGCGCCCGCCGGCCTGACCGCCTTCGGCATCCCCAGCCTGGCCGACCGCAAGACCCATGCGGAGATCAAGATCCCCTATGTCCTGGGCCTGATCGCCACGCGCAGCATCGACAAGCCCGTGCAGGGCATCTTCGAGCTGGTCGCCATCGCCGAGACCCGCGTCGAGAACGGGGTGAAGGCCTATGACGCGCTGGAGCGCGTCAAGGCCGATCCGGCCGATATCACCGCCCGCCAGGCCTTCGAGGAAACCAAGCACGACCTCGGCTACGGCATGCTTCTGAAACGCTACGTCGCCGATCCGAGGACCGCCGACGCCGCTACGATCCAGAAGGCGGCCTGGGATACGGTGCCCAATGTGCCGGTCATGTTCTGGGTGTTCCGCATCATGGCGGCCATCGGCTTCCTGCAGATCGCGGTGTTCGGCGCCGCCTTCCTGCTGGTGGCCATGCGACGATACGAGACCAAGTGGCTGCTATGGACGGCTGTGGCCATCATGCCTCTGCCCTGGATCGCGATCGAATCGGGCTGGTTGCTGGCCGAGCTGGGCCGCCAGCCCTGGGCCGTGGACGGCGTCCTGCCGACCTTCCTGGGCGCGTCCAGCCTGACCGTCAGCCAGCTCTGGACCACGATCATCGGCTTCACCGTCATCTACACCATGCTGGCGGTGGTGGAGGTGGGCCTGATCATCCGCATCGTCCGACGAGGGCCTTACGCCCATCACGACGATCCGGAACCCGATGCGGGCGACGTCGCCCGGCTCGCAGCCCAATAGGAGGTGCGCCATGGACCTGCCTCTCGACTATGCGACGCTGAGGATCATCTGGTGGGGCCTGATGGGCGTGCTGCTCATGGCTTTCGCAGTCACCGACGGCTTCGATCTCGGCGTGGCGACCCTGCTGCCGTTCGTCGCCCGGACCGATGGCGAACGGCGCATGGTCATCAACACCATCGGCCCGACCTGGGAGGGCAACCAGGTCTGGTTCATCCTCGGAGGCGGGGCGATCTTCGCCGCCTGGCCCTTCGTCTATGCGGTCAGCTTCTCGGGCTTCTACCTGGCGATGTTCGCCGTGCTCGCGGCGCTGATCCTGCGTCCGGTCGGGTTCAAGTATCGCTCCAAACGGCCCTCGAAGACCTGGCGCAGCGGCTGGGACTGGGCGCTGTTCGTGGGCGGCTTCGCGCCGGCCCTGGTGTTTGGCGTCGCGGTCGGCAATGTGCTGCAAGGCCTGCCGTTCCGGCTCGATGGCGACCTGCGTTCGACCTACGAGGGCGGCTTCCTCGGGCTCTTCACGCCCTTCACCCTGCTGTGCGGACTGCTGTCGGTGGCCATGCTGGTCACCCACGGCGCGGCCTGGCTCACCATGAAGGCCGAGAAGGGCGTCGTCCGTGACCGCGCTCGGACGATCGGCACGGCGGCGGCGCTGGTCTCGATCCTGCTCTTTGCGGGCGGCTATGCGTTCACCGCCTTCGGCTCGCTCGGCTTCCGCCTGGAGGGCGTGGCCGACGCCGCCGGCCCCTCCAATCCGCTGCGTTCGTCGGCGGTCGCGGCCCCCGGCGCCTGGCACGACAACTTCGGGGCCTATCCGTGGATGTGGATTGCGCCGCTCGCCGGTTTCCTGGGCACAGGCCTCGCCCTCTTCGGAATTCGCGCCGGCCGCGAGGCGCCGGCCTTCGTCGGTTCGTCGCTGGGCGCGTTGGGAATCGTGGCCACCGTGGGGCTCTCGATGTTCCCGTTCATCCTGCCCAGCAGCATCGATCCGAAGTCCAGCCTGACGGTCTGGAACGCCTCCTCCAGCCACATGACGCTCTTCGTCATGCTGGCGGTGACGGTGGTCATGCTGCCGATCGTGCTGATCTACACCGCCTGGGCGTTCAAGGTGATGTGGGGCCGCTCGACGGTCGAATCCCTGTCCAGCAACCCCGACCTCTACTGAGGAGCCTGCGGCATGTGGTATTTCACCTGGGTTCTAGGTCTCGGTCTGGCGGTCGCCTTCGGCATCCTCAATGGCATGTGGCATGAGTTCCACCTGCTCGAAGGCGGCGACCAGGGCGAGGACGACGCGCCGGACGCCTGAGCGCTTTCAGGCTTCTGTCAAGTCAGCAACTGGGCGATGGCGTCGACCAGGCCGACCGCCGTCACCGGCTTGGACACATGCAGGTTCGCGCCCGCATCCAGCGAATCGAGTTGGTGCTGACGCATGGCGTTGGCGCTGAGCATGATGATCGGCGTGCGCGTCCCGTCGAGCGCTTCGCGGCGACGGATTTCCCGCACGGCGCTGAGACCGTCCAGCACCGGCATCTGCATGTCCATCAGGATGACGTCGAAACTGCCGGCTTCCAGCGCGGTCAGCGCCGCGGCGCCGTCGTCCACCTGGGTCAGCAGGGCGCCCAGCGGCTGCAGGATCATCTCGACCACCAGCCGATTGACCGGATGATCCTCGGCGACCAGGACGCGAAGGCCCTCGAAGGAAAGCTCCTCCGCGCCGCCGGGCCCCGCCATGGCCAGGGTTTCGGAGGCTGGTTGCAGGGGAACGCGCACCGTGAACGAACTCCCCGCGCCGGGCGTGGACTGCGCGCCGATCGTCCCGCCCATCAGTTCGACCAGCGCCTTGCAGATCGCCAGCCCCAGGCCCGTGCCGCCAAAGCGGCGCGTGATCGATTCGTCGGCCTGCCGAAAACGTCCGAAGACGTCGCTTGCGAAGCCGGCGCCGAAACCGATCCCCGTGTCGCTCACCTCCATCAGCAGGTCGTATCGCCCCGCCTGGACCGGCAGAACGTCGATCCGCGCCCGCACCTGGCCTTGCTCGGTGAACTTGATGGCGTTGGAGACCAGGTTGCCCAGCACCTGGCGCAGGCGGACCGCATCGCCGATGAAGCTCGCGCCCGCGCCTTCGCCCAGTTCCATCTCGAACCGGAGGCCCTTCTCCTCGGCCCGAAGCCGGTGGACCTCGAGCAGGCCGCCCAGTTCCCGCGCGGGATCGAACGGCGTCAGCTCGATCTCGAGGCGGCCCGCCTCGATCTTCGAAATGTCGAGAATGTCCGACAGTACGCGTTCGAGGCTGGCGCCCGAGGTCAGGATCAGTTCGGCCATGCGGCGTTGCTGGTCGGTAAGGCCAGTCCGCTCCAGCGCCGCGGCGACGCCGATCACCCCGTTGAGGGGCGTTCGGATCTCGTGACTCATATTGGCCAGGAATTCGCTCTTGGCGCGGTTGGCCGCTTCGGCGGCCTCGCGCGCCTGGGTCATGGTCTCCTGCAGCGCCAGGCGCTCGGTAACGTCGCGCGCGACGGCGTAGACGTAGTCGCCGATCCGCCGCGCGCGCCATTCCAGCCGCACATAGCCGCCGTCCTGGCGGCGGTATCGGTTGACGAAGCCGTCGATCTCCAGATCTGCGGCGATGCGGGCCATGGTGGCGTGCGAAGCGGGCAGGTCGTCGGGATGAATGAACCTCGCCATCAACTCGCCCTCAAGCTGTTCGCGCCGGTAGCCCAGCAGCGGCTCCCACGCCCGGTTGACGCGAACCATGCGGCCTTCGGCGTCGCGAATGACCATCAGGTCCAGCGAGACATCGAAGAAGGTCTCAAAATCCGGCGGCCCAGACCGTTCGGGCGACGCAGCGGCGTCAAGGCGGGAGGCTTCAGCCGAAAAAGGGGAATGAAACGCCGACATGGATACTCTGACACTCAATGTGTCACTTCTATCGGCTGGTCCGTAGCAACCGGTTAATGTCGGAAACCGCTGGCGTTTCCCCAAGCCCTTGAGGGGCCTGGGGAAACATGGTGCCGCCGGGCAGGATTGAACTGCCGACCTCAGCCTTACCAAGGATGCGCTCTACCACTGAGCTACGGCGGCGAAAGGCGAGGCGGGGGCTATAGCCAAACCCGCCGCCCGAGGAAAGCCCCAATATGCAGAAACTGTGCTTGACCTGTGGGCGGTCTCGTCGCACCCGGCGTTTTCATGGGAAAGCACGACAAGACGCCGCAAGATGAGCGGGAGGCCAAGCTCGCCGCCGCGCTGCGCGCCAATCTTCGCCGGCGCAAGGCCGTCCCCAAACCCCAGCCCGCACCGCCCCCCGGAGCCGACGATTCGGACAAGCGCTCGTGAAGGCGTGCGGCTTCCGCAGGCTTTCGCCGCGCGCTAGATAGCCGCCAAGGGCTGGAGGCGCGCGCGACCGCGGGTCTCGCCGACGAGGGACGAGATTGGATCGCATCGCCATCACCGGCGGCGTGCGGCTGCATGGGGAGATCCCGATCAGCGGCGCCAAGAATTCCGCCATCAAGCTCATGGCGGCCAGCCTGCTCACGGACGAGCCGCTGCGGCTCACCAACATGCCGCGCCTGGCCGACACGCGCTTTCTGGCGCGCCTGCTCCAGCGCCTGGGGACCGAGGTTGTCGAGCAGGACGGCCCGGACGGAACCGAAACCGTCCTCCACACCCGCGAAATCGTCAGCGCCTTCGCCTCCTACGACCTGGTCCGCCAGATGCGGGCCTCGTTCAACGTGCTGGGGCCGCTGATCGCCCGCACCGGCCACGCCAAGGTTTCGCTGCCCGGCGGCTGCACCATCGGGGCGAGGCCGGTGGACCTGCATCTGGAGGCCCTGCGCGCGCTGGGCGCCTCCATCGACCTGCACGAGGGCTATGTCTACGCCCAGGCGCCGCGCGGCCTGACCGGCGGGCGGATCGAGTTTCCGTTCGTCTCCGTGGGCGCGACCGAACACGCCATGCTCGCCGCCGTCCTGGCCAAGGGCGAGACGGTGCTGCTGAACGCCGCCTGCGAGCCGGAGCTCGGCGATCTGGCCGACTGCCTGAACGCCATGGGCGCGAAGGTGTCGGGCGCGGGAACCTCGACCATCATGATCCAGGGCGTCGATCGTCTGCACGGGGCGACTCATTCGGTGATCGCCGATCGGATCGAGACCGGCACCTACGCCTTGGCGGCGGCGATGGCGGGCGGCGAGGTGCGCCTGACCCGGACGCGCTGCGACTTCATCGATTCCCTGCTGGACAAGATGGTCGAGGCCGGCGTCGAGGTGACGCGCCACGCCGACGGCATGACCATCAAGCGCAACGGCGCGCGGCTGCAGGCGGTGGAGATCGAGACCGACCCCTATCCCGGCTTCGCCACTGACTTGCAGGCCCAGTTCATGGCCCTGATGACCCTGGCCGACGGTGAAAGCGTCATCAAGGAGACGATCTTCGAGAACCGCTTCATGCACGCGCCGGAACTGGCGCGGCTGGGCGCCGATATCTCGGTGTCGGGCGGCGAGGCGCGCGTCCGCGGGGTCGGCAGCCTGGAGGGCGCCCCGGTTATGGCGACCGACCTGCGTGCATCCGTCAGCCTGGTGATCGCCGCCTTGGCGGCCGGCGGGGAGACGACGGTCAGCCGCGTCTACCATCTGGACAGGGGCTTCGAGCGTCTGGAAGAAAAGCTCGGCGCGTGCGGCGCCGATGTCCGCCGCATCAAGGGCGACGGCGAGGCTGAGGAATAGGATGACCCAAGCGAGCGCCTTGAAGCTGCTGGCCGAGGATGCGGACGATCTGAAGGTGATCGCCGCCGCCCTCCAGGACGCAGTCGGCAAGATCGGCGACATTTCCTATGAGCCGCGCGCCCACCGGCTGACGCTCGCCTTCAACCGCTATCGCTGGGAAGGCGGCGGCGGAGAGCGGGTGCGGGCCGCCGTCCAGGTCGGCTCGGTGCTGAAGGTCCAGGCCCGCAAGCTGCGCCGCAACGCCAGGGATGCGGTGGTCGAACTGCTCAGCATCGAGTTCGAGCCGGGCGAGGCGCCGGCCGGGGCCTTGACCTTCACCTTCGCCGGCGGCGGCGATCTGCGCGCACAGGTCGAATGCCTGGATGTGGTGCTGGCCGACGTCAGTGCGCCGTGGGCGACGCCGCGTGTGCCGCGGCACGAGGCCTGACGGCGCCTAGAGCATTTTCCGCCGAAGTGGACGCCGGTTCGGCGCAGAAAATGCTCTAAATTCAAAGTGTTTTGAGCGTGATCCGATTCTATTGAAACGGATCACGCTCTAGCCCTGGCGGGCCTCGGCGTTTAAAGAGCGCGCCATGCGCCGTTTCTCCTTCACCGATCCCGGCTTTTCGGCCGCCTTCGCCGCCTTCGTAGACGAGCGTCGCGAGACGCCGGAAGAGGTCGACGCCGCGGTGCGTGACGTGCTGGCCGCCGTGCGGGCCGAAGGTCTGGACGCAGTGCTGCGCTTCGCCCGCCAGTTCGACCGGGCCGAGATCGACGCAACCAATATCGGCGTCTCCGCCGAGGAGATCGAGGCCGGGGCCGCCGAATGCCCGGCCCAGGTGCGCGAGGCCATCGCCTTCGCTGCCCGGCGCATCGCCGCCTATCACAGCCGCCAGCGCCCGGCCGATATGGCCTTCAAGGACGAGGCCGGCGTCGAGCTCGGCTGGCGCTGGACCCCGCTGGAGGCGGTCGGGATCTATGTGCCCGGCGGCCGCGCGGCCTATCCCTCTACCGTGCTGATGAACGCCGTGCCGGCCAAGGTGGCGGGCGTGGAACGCATCGCCATGGTCACTCCGCCGGGCCGTCTGCAGCCGGCGGTCCTGGCCGCGGCCAAGGAAGCGGGCGTCACCGAGATCTGGCGGGTCGGCGGCGCCCAGGCGGTGGCGGCGCTGGCCTATGGCGCCGGTCCCATCGCGCCGGTCGACAAGATCGTCGGTCCGGGCAACGCCTATGTCACGGCCGCCAAGCGGCGGGTCTACGGGACCGTCGGCATCGACGCCCTGGCCGGGCCGTCGGAGATCGTGGTGGTGGCCGACGCCGCCAACCGCCCCGACTGGATCGCCGCCGACCTGCTGAGCCAGGCCGAACACGACCCGGCCGCCCAGTCGATCCTCATCACCGACGACGCCGCCTTCGGCGAGGCGGTCGCCGCGGCTGTGCAGGAGCAACTCGCCTCCCTCTCCACTGGTGCGGATGCGGCCGCCTCCTGGTGCGACCACGGCGCGGTGGTGATCGCCCCGCTGGACGAAGCGCCGCGCCTGGTCGACCTGATCGCGCCCGAGCACGTCGAGTTCGCGGTCGAGAACCCCGAGCGCCTGTCCGACCGCGTGCGCCACGCCGGCGCGATCTTCCTGGGCCGGGTCACGCCCGAGGCGATCGGCGACTATGTCGCCGGGTCGAACCACGTGCTGCCGACCAGCCGCGCGGCGCGGTTCTCCTCGGGTCTGTCGCTCTACGACTTCATCAAGCGCACCTCGATCGTGAAGTGCGACGAGGCTTCCTTCGGAGTCCTGGGCCCCCACACGGTCGCCCTGGCCGAAGCCGAGGGCCTGCCCGCGCACGCCCGGTCGGCGGCGATCCGCCTCGGCCAATGAAGCTGAACGGTTTCTGACCGCCGCGGCCGCAGGGCCGTTCAGACAGCCCTCGCTAGGGTGTCCGTCATCGGGGCCGACCGGCCTCGGGCAGGATTGCAATGACGGAGACCAGCAATGCGCACTCTCAAGACTTCCAGGCTGATGCGCGGCGCGGCGGTGGCGGCCCTGGGCGGCATGATCGCGGCCGGCGCCGCCGGCGCGGCGAGCGCCCAGCCCTACCGCGCCCCGACCGGCGGCGGCCTCGGCTCGGTCGTCAGTTGCGACGCGCCGGGCGGCAAGCAGGCGGGCGGCGCTCTGATCGGCGCGCTGCTGGGCGCTGCGGCCGGCTCCAACCTCGCCAAGAACGACCGCGGCACGGGCACGGCCATCGGCGCCGTGGCCGGCGCGGCCACCGGGTCGTGGGTCGGTTGCAAGATGCAGCGCGACGCAGCAGCCCGCGGCGACTACGCCTATCAAGGCGGCGGCGCCTATCGCCCGGCGACCTATGTCCAAAGCGGCTATCGCTTGAACGGCGATGTCGCGCCGGCCCGCTATGTCCGCGATGGCGGCGCGTTCGTCGCCACCTCCACGGTCAACCTGCGCGCCGCCCCGACCACCGGCTCGGCTCGCGTGGGCGCCCTGCGCGCTGGCGAGCGCTTCCAGGCTCTGGCCCGCGTCAGCGGCAGCGACTGGGTCCTGGTGGGGCAGGGCGGCGTCGGCGTGGGCTATGTCCACGGCGCCTATGTCCAGCCCGCGGGCTATCAGTACGCCCGCTACTAAATGGGCCTGAATCGCCGGCCCCGGACGTTCGCCGTTCGGGGCCGGTCTTTTTCTGACGCCTGATTGCGGAAGATCGCACGTGGCAGGATGACGATGGGGGGCGGTTTGCAATAAAGCTCCGTCAAGCCCTTCTCCCGAACGCCATGGCCGACGAAGACCGCACAAAGCACCGCCTGCAGTCAGTTGAGATCGACGAGCATTCGCTCGCCGCGGTGTCGCGCGACCAGGAGCAGGAACGGCAGATCGCCATTTTCGATCTGCTGGAGGAAAACTATTTCGCGCCCGAAGGGGCCGAGCATGGGCCCTACGACCTGCACATGGGCCTGATGGAGAATCGCCTGGTCCTCGACGTTCGCGGTCCAGGCTACGAGAAGCGCCACATCCTTTCGCTCTCGCCCTTCCGCATGCTCATCAAAGACTACTTCATGATCTGCGAGAGCTATTACCAGGCGATCCGCAACTCCTCGCCCCAGCAGATCGAGGCGCTCGACATGGGGCGGCGCGGCCTGCACAACGAGGCTTCGGAGCTGTTGCGGACCCGCCTGCAGGGCAAGGTCGAAACCGACATCGACACCGCACGGCGGCTGTTCACCCTCATCTGCGCCTTGCACTGGCGGGGGTAGGGCGTGAGTGTCGACGCCTCCCGCCCGCGCCTGCCCGGCGCGGTGCTTTTCGCCTGCAACTTCAACCGGGTGCGCTCGCCCATGGCCGAGGCGCTGCTGAAGCGGGCGATGGGCGACCGCATCTATGTCGATAGCTGCGGGCTGCGCCGCGCCGCCGAGGACGAGGCCGGCGAGGGCGCCGACCCCTTCGTACAGGCGGTGATGGCCGAGATATCGGTCGATCTGGCCCGGCACGAGCCCAAGACCTTCGAGGACTTGACCGACTCGTCCTTCGACCTGGTGATCTCGCTGACGCCGCAGGCCCAGCACCGCGCCGTCGAGATGACTCGGGGCCGCGCCGCCGAGATCGAATACTGGCCGACCTTCGACCCGACCCTGGCCGAAGGCTCGCGCGAGGCGCGGCTCGCGGCCTATCGGGACGTGCGCGACATGCTCGCGCGAAAGATCGCAGAACGCTTCCCGCGCTAGCTATTGGCGCTCTGAGCGCGTAAAGCGCTCTGCGCTGCAATTTGTACGCTTGGCTCGCTTCGCGATTCCGCGCGCGGGCCGCTGGCGATTCAGACACCACTTGGGAGCCTGCATGGCGAAAGAAGAGCTTTTGGAGTTTCCGGGCACGGTCAGTGAAGTCCTGCCCAACGCGACCTTCCGCGTGAAGCTTGAGAACGACCACGAGATCATCGCCCACACGGCCGGCAAGATGCGCAAGAACCGCATCCGGGTTTCGGCCGGCGACAAGGTCCTGGTCGAGATGACGCCCTATGACCTGACCAAGGGCCGCATCACCTTCCGCGTGCGCTAGAGGCGGGTTGGCCCAGCCGCCGCTCCAGCCCCAGGTGCTCGCATCGGCAAGCCCCA
>NZ_JAYRST010000002.1:87638-110697 GCF_041920015.1 Phenylobacterium sp. | reverse complement strand
GCCGGAGGGGTCCATGGCCATCAGCGCGCCCAGCCGCACCTCGCCGCCGCCGCCTTCCATTTCCTTGATGCGGATCATGTAGCCCTGGGAGGGCAGGCGCATGTTGTCGAGGATGCGCACCGCCGGCATCACGAAGCCGAAGTCCTGAGCGAGCGTGCGGCGCAGGGCCTTGATCTGGTCGGTCAGACGGCGGCCTTCCAGGTCGTTGATCAGCGACAGCAGGCCATAGCCCAGTTCGATCTTGATCTCGTCGATGGCCAGGGCCTGGGCGATCGGCTCCTCCTGGTCCTGGGCCGGCGCGGCGTCGGCGGGGACCAGCTCGACCGGCGGCGGAGCAGCGGCCTCCTGCGATCTGCGCCAGGCGAGATAGCCGGAGCCGGCGGCCAGGGCCGCGAAGGGAATGATCGGCATGCCGGGGATCAGGGCGATGACCCCGGCCGAGGCCGAGACCATGCCCAGGCTGATCGGGTTCATGGCGAGCTGGGCGACCAGCGCCTTGTCGGCCGAGCCGTCCACGCCGGCCTTCGACACCAGGAAGCCGGCGGCGATCGAGATGATGAGGGCGGGAATCTGGCTGACCAGGCCGTCGCCGATGGTCATGATCGTATAGGACGAGGCCGCCTGGGAGAGCGGGACCTTGTGCTGGACCACGCCGATCAGGATGCCGCCGATGATGTTGATGGCGACGATGATCAGGCCGGCGATGGCGTCGCCGCGCACGAACTTGCTGGCGCCGTCCATGGCCCCGAAGAAGGTCGATTCCTGCTCCAGCTCCTTGCGGCGGGTCTTGGCGTCGGCCTCGTCGATCAGCCCGGCCGAAAGGTCGGCGTCGATGGCCATCTGCTTGCCGGGCATGGAGTCCAGGGTGAAGCGGGCGGCGACCTCGGCGATCCGGCCCGAACCCTTGGTGATGACCACGAAGTTCACGATCACCAGGATGGCGAAGACGATGACGCCGATGACGAAGTTGCCCCCCATCATCAGCTTGCCGAAGCCTTCGATGATCTTGCCGGCGCCGTGCGCGCCCTCGTGGCCGTGGCCGAGGATCAGGCGCGTGGAAGCGACGTTGAGGCCGAGGCGATAGAGGGTCGCGACCAGCAGCACAGTGGGGAAGGCGGTGAATTCCAGTGGCTTCTTGATCAGCAGCGAGGTCATCAGGATGAGGACCGACGAGGTGATCGAGACCGCCAGCAGGAGGTCCAGCATGAAGGCCGGGATCGGCAAGATCAGCAGGATCACGATGCCGATGACGCCGAGCGCCAGGGCGACCTCGCCCTTCATCAGCCACCCGACGATCTCGCGGGGCGTGGGGCGGTTCGAGGAAGGCAGGGTCGCGTCGGTCATCTAGGGTCTCAGGCGGCGCTGGCGCCCATCTGCGGGGCGGGGACGGCGACGCCGGCCTCGGAATATTCCTTCAGCTTGTTGCGCAGGGTGCGGATCGAGATGCCGAGGATGTTGGCCGCATGGGTCCGGTTGCCCAGGCAGTGCGACAGGGTGTCGAGGATCAGCCGCTGCTCCATGTCCGCGACGGTCTGGCCGACGAAGCTGCGGGTCACCGCCTCGGCGGTGTCGACGGCGGCCTGGGCGGCGCGCGCGGCCGGATCGGCGGCGGCCAGCGGCTGGCCGTCGGGCAGGCGGATGGCGCCTTCCTCGATCTCGGCCCCGGTCGCCAGCAGCACCGCGCGGTGCATGGCGTTCTCCAGCTCGCGCACGTTGCCGGGCCAGCGGTGGGCGGCCAGGCGGCGCTTGGCCTCGGCCGACAGCTGCCGCTCGGGCATGCCGTTGGCCTTGGCGTACTTGCGGATGAAGAACTCGGCCAGGGCCACCACGTCGCCGGGCCGCTCGCGCAGCGGCGGCAGGCGCAGGTTCACCACGTTGAGGCGATAGAACAGGTCTTCGCGGAAGGTCCCGTCCTTGACCGCCTGGGCGAGGTCGCGGTTCGAGGTGGCCAGGATGCGGATGTCGACCTTGACCGGCCGCGAGCCGCCGACGCGGTCGATCTCGCGCTCCTGGATGGCGCGCAGCAGCTTGGCCTGCAGCCGGGCGTCCATCTCCGAGATTTCGTCCAGCAGCAGGGTTCCGCCGTTGGCTTCCTCGAACTTGCCGATGCGGCGGGCGACGGCGCCGGTGAAGGCGCCCTTCTCATGGCCGAATAGCTCGCTTTCCAGCAGGTTCTCGGGAATGGCGGCGCAGTTGACCGAGATGAAGGGGCGGGTCGCGCGGCGCGACTTCTGGTGCACGTAGCGGGCGATGACTTCCTTACCCGAGCCGCTCTCGCCGGTGATGAGGATCGAGGCTTCGGACGGCGCGACCTGGTCGGCCAGGCCGATCACCTGCTGCATGCCGGGGTCGCGGACCACCATCGGCTTGTCGTCGTCGGAGACGGCCGAGAGCACGGCGGCGATCATCTCGGCGTCGGGCGGCAGGGGAATGAATTCCTTGGCCCCGGCGCGGATGGCGCCGGCGGCCTTGCGCGCATCGTTGTCGACGCCGCAGGCGACCACCGGGACGCGGATGCGCTCGGCCTCGTTGGTCGCGATCAAGCCTTCGATGTCGAGGTCGTAGTCGACCAGCAGCAGGTCGGCGCCCTGGCCTGCGCGCAGGGCGTGGGTGGCCGCCTCGATGGTTTCCACGTGGCTGACCTTCGCGCCCGCCGTCATCGCCATCTTCACGGCGGTGGAGAGCTGTCCGTTCAGTTTTCCGACGACCAAAAGCCGCATCACTCTACCTCCTACCGACCTTCAGGGCGTCAGCCCTGAGTGTCGCCGTCCTTGATGATTTCAGTCATGGTCACGCCCAGGCGGTCGTCGACGATGACGACCTCGCCGCGGGCGACCAGGCGGTTGTTCACATAGATGTCGATCGCCTCGCCCACCTTGCGGTCCAGGTCGAGCACGCTGCCCGACTGGAGCTGCAGGAGCTGGGCGACCGACATGGTCGCGCGCCCGAGCACCGCGGAGATGGAGACGGGCACGTCGAAGACCGGGGCCAGGTCGGTGGCGCTCTTGTCGACCGCCTCCATGCCCATTTCGGCCAGGGGCGCGTCGGTTCCGAATTCGTCGAGTTGCAGGTCGTTGTCGGCCATGACGGTCAGCTTTCGCTTCCGGGAATGAGGGGTTCGGCGTGCAGGCCCTCGGCGGCCAGGGCCGCATCGAGAGCCGCCGCGACGCGCTCGGCCGCGGCGGCCGGGTCGAAGGCGGCCGCGCCGTCGCCGAAGTCGATGGTGAAGGCGGCCGGTCCCAGCGGGGCGGCGCGCACCTGGATGGCGCCGGCATAACCGATCGCCAGGGCGGTTTCGGCCAGGGCGGCCTGGACGCCGTCTGCGATCTGCGCCGGCGCGCTGACGATCAGGCGCGGGGAGGCCTCGATCTCGCGCGCGAGGGCTTCCAGCGCCGCCTGCATCGGGGCGTAGGGGAAGCGCTCCAGCGCGGCGTCGGCGATGGCGCGGGCGCAGGCCAGGGCGAGCCCTGCGGCGCCTTCGCGGTGTTCGTGCGCCACGCCCGCCAGCCGCGGCAGGGCCTGGCCCACGGCCGAAGCGATCTGCGACAGGGCCTGGGCCTGGAGCGCGGCCATGGAGCCCAGGGCCTGCTGCTCGCCCTCGGCGAAGGCGGCGGCGCGGACGGCCTCGACTTCCTCGGCGGTGAAGAGCCGCTTCGGGCGGGGGGCCGCGTAGGCGACGCCGCCGGCGTTGTCGAACACCGTATCGAAGCCGAACTTCTGGTGGGAGGAGCTGGTCATCAGTAGATCAACTCATCGTCGCCGCCGGCGCCGGCCAGCATGATCTCGCCCTTGGCGGCCAGGTCCTTGGCGACCTGGACCATGGCCATCTGGGCCTGGTCGACGTCGCGCAGGCGGACCGGGCCCATGCCTTCCATGTCCTCGCGCATGATCTTGGCGGCCCGTTCGGACATGTTGGAGAAGAACATCTCGCGCAGGGAGTCCGACGCGCCCTTCAGCGCCAGGGCGAGCTGGTCCTTTTCGACGCCGCGAAGCAGGGTCTGGACGCCGCCGGGATCGAGTTTCGAAAGATCCTCGAACACGAACATCAGGGCGCGGATGCGCTCGGCGCTTTCGCGGCTGCGCTCTTCCAGGGCGGCGATGAAGCGGGCCTCGGTCTGGCGGTCGAAGGCGTTGAAGATGTCCGCCATCATCTCGTGGCTGTCGCGCTTGGAGGTGCGCGCCAGGTTGGACATGAACTCGGTGCGCAGGGTCTGTTCGATCTTGTCGAGGATCTCGCGCTGCACCGGCTCCATGCGCAGCATGCGGGTGACGCACTCCAACGCGAAGTCCTCGGGCAGGGCGGCCAGCACGCGGGCGGCGTGGTCGGACTTCACCTTGGAGAGCACGACCGCGACGGTCTGGGGGTATTCGTTCTTCAGATAGTTGGCGAGCACCGCCTCGTTCACGTTGCCCAGCTTGTCCCACATGGTCCGGCCGGCCGGGCCGCGGATTTCCTCCATCAGGGAGTCGACCTTGTCGGGCGGCAGGAAGGCCTGCAGCAGGCGCTGGGTCTGCTCGAACGAGCCCATGATCGCCCCAGCGCCGGACATGCCGGAGATGAAGTCGACCAGCAGTTGCTCGACCGCCGTCGAGGACACGGTGCCGAGACTGGCCATGGCCTGGGAGATTTCCTTGATCTCCTCCTCGTCCAGGTGCTCCCAGATCGTCTTGTGCTCTTCGCCGAGCGCCAGCAGCACGACGGCCGCCCTTTCAGGGCCGCTCAGCCGGGCGGGATCGTTGATGGCTTTCACGCGCGCGTTCACGAGGTTTCATGAAGCCAGCTTCGCAGCAGCGAGACCGACTCCTCTGGGTGGCTTTCGACGAACTCCGAGACGCGCTTGACGGACGAGGCCTTCACCTGGCCCTCGATGCGGGCGATGTCGATACGGGACTCAAGTTCGTTCCCGGGGTTCGGCAGGGCCAGCGCCTGCCCGGTCGCGGGATCGACCTGGATATGCATCTGCTGGCCGTCAGGCGTCGTGACGACGCGCGTGACCTGCGGCCCGCCGGCCAGGGCCGGAAGTCCGCCGGCGCCCGGCTTCAGCATCGGGCGGACCACGAAGAAGATCATCAGGATGGCGACGAGGCCGAGGATGCCCAGCTCGACCGCGCGCATGATGTCGTTCTTGTCGAAGCCCATCAGGGGGTTGGCCGTCTCGACGCCGCCCTCGGCCTCGGCCTGGGGGAAGCGCACGTTGACGACCGTCACCTGGTCGCCGCGGTCGGCGTTGAAGCCGACGGCGGTGCGGACGAGCTGCTCGATGCGCTGCATCTCCTCGGCCGAGCGCGGGGTGTAGGCGCCGGGCTTGCCGTCCTTGCCGGCCGCGGTGACGCCGTCGACGGCCACGGCCACCGAGAGGCGCTTCATGTCGCCGGGCTCCTGGACCTCGGTGCGGACGGTCTTGGAGATCTCGTAGTTGGTGGTGGTCTCGGTGCGGCCGCTGGCCGACTGGTTCAGGGTCTCGCCATTGGCGCCGACGCCCCCGGGGATGTTGGCGCTGGCCGAGACCGCCCCGTTGGCGTCGGGCTGGTTCTCGCGCGAAGTCTCTTCGTTCGTGGTTTCGGAGCGGACCACCTGGCCGTCGGGATCGAAGGTCTCCTGCTGGACCGTCACGCGGGCCAGGTTCAGGTCGGCGGTGACGTTGACGCGCGCCTTGCCGGCGCCGACGACGCCTTCGACCAGCTTGGTGACGGTCTTGGCGATGCGTTGTTCGACCTCGTTGCGCCGGCCTTCGGCCGCCTGGCCGCCGAAACCGTCCTCGCCGGCCGACAGGGTCTTGGCGTGCTGGTCCACGACCGTGACGCGGCCGGGCTTCATGTTCGGCACCGCGCCCGACACCAGGTTCTGGATCGCCTGGACCTGATCGCCGGAGGGCGCGCGGCCGCCGACATGGATGGTGACGGCGGCTGAGGGTTGCTCGGTTGCTTCCTCGAAGAGCTGGCGGCGGGGCAGGACCAAGTGGACGCGGGCCGAGGTCACGCCGTCCAGGCTCTGGATGGTCCGGGCCAACTCGCCTTCGAGGGCGCGCTGGCGGTTGAGCTGCTGGACGAAGTCGGTCTGGCCCAGCGCATTGGCCTCGTCGAAGATCTCGTAGCCGACCGAGCCGGAGGTCGGCAGGCCCTTGCTGGACAGCATCAGGCGCGTGGAGGCGACCTTGTCGCGCGACACCATGATCGTCGAGCCGTCGCCCTTGACCTCGTACTTCACGCCGGCCTGGTCGAGGGCGGTGGTGATCGACCCGGCTTCCTTGAGGTCGAGGTTCGAATAGAGCAGGGCCTTCGGCTCGCCGAGGTTCATCGTCAGGGCGATGAGCGCCGCGGCCACGCCCGCGCCGATGCCGAGAAGCGCGGCCAGGCGGCCGATCCCGAACCTCTGCAAGGCGGCGACAAAGCTGTTCAACGCGGACGTCCTTCCCAGGGTACGCGGGACGAACCTCTACCTCGCCCGCCGCTAGGCAGGATTTACCCAGTGCTTGGTAAACGACGCGTTTAGATTTGCCGCCTTACGGCCTCATTTCGCTTGGGAATTTTCGAGCTTATGGTTGAAAAACGTCAACCACTCCAAGGGGTAAGCGCGCCCCAGACGCCCAGGACGATCGAGAAGACGCCGTAAAGCAGGGCCGTAAACGAATAGGCGGTCTTGCGCAGGGCGGTCCACGAATCAACCCGCCGGCCGCCGCGCCAGATCGCCGGCAGCATGACGAGGCCGCCCGCCGAAAGCGCCGCGGCGACCAGCACGCAGGCCGAGGCGACGAGCAGCGGCGGCGCCGGCCAGCCGTACATCACATTGGCGACGTCCGAAGTTCCGGAGGCCCAGACGACGAACAGGGCGATGGCGGTGAGCCACAGCACCGCCTGGGTGGTCTGCAACAGGCTGGCCTGGCGCTGGATCGAGGTCTGGCGGAACTCGCGGCGATTGCGCAGGAAGAGGCCGCCGATGGTGGCGGCGGCGGCGAGGGCCGTCAGCGCGGCCAGAGTCAGGATGACGCCCGGCCGCTTCCAGAAGCCGGCGCGCTCGAAGGTCTGTTCGCCCATGCCGGTCTGGAAGGCGCGCGCACGCCCGTCCTCCATCCGGAAGGCGACATGGCTCGAGCCGGTGGTGGCGACGAACAGGCCGCCGGACAGGTCGCCCTGGGGCGTGAAGGTGCGGGTCTTGCCGTCTGCGGTGATCGCCAGCAGGCCGTCGGGCGTGACCGAGACCTGCGCGCCGCCGATCGCCAGGCCGATCATGCCCTCCAGCCCGCTGTAGGCGCGCCGGTTGCCCAGATAGTAGCCGGCGAAGTCGCCGGCGCGGGCGGAGAGCTCACGCGAGCCGGCGCGCGGGAAGGGCTCGGGCGGGACGTAGAACTGCTGGACGATCTGGCCGGGCAGGCTCATCGCCAGGTCGCCCCCGGTCTCGGTGTTGGTGCTGACGAAGACACCGAGGTTGAGATCGGGCGAAACCACCATGTTCGACAGGAAGGACAGCGTCGCCCCTGCGTGGCCGAAGCCGGTGCGGCCGCCCGGCAGGGCGTAGGCGATGAAGCCGTGACGCCAGCCGTTGATCCCGGCCGGAGTCTTGCGGATGGGGGTGCGGAAGGCCTGGGCGGCCCGCGGGCCGTAGATGGCCTTGCCGTCGATGACGCCGTCGTTCAGCAGCAGTTGCATGTAGCGGGCCATGTCGCCGGCGGTGGACGACGCCGAGCCGGCCGGAGCGATCTGGGCGACATATTCGAACGGCCGCCGGGCGAAGGCGCCGTCGGCCCAGCGATAGGCGTCGGAGAGATTGGCCGCCAGGTTGGCGGCCAGCGGCGCGGGCAGGCCGGCCTTGACCGGATGCGGCTCGCGGAAGCTGGTGCTGGTCATGCCCGCGGGCCGGAAGATGCTGTCCTCGATCAACTGCTCGAACGGCTTGCCCGAGACGTAGGAGACCGCTTCGCCGGCCAGGGCCGCGCCATAGTTGGAATAGGCCGAGGCCTCGCCCGGCGCGCGCACGCGGCGTGGGCGTTCCTGGCGCAGATATTCGGCCAGGGGCCGGACGCGGTTGAAATTGCGCTCGAACAAGTGGCCGAGGGCGCGGTCCTCGAAGCCCGGCGAGTGATCCATCAGGTTGATCACGCGGACGGGCGCGCGATAGCCCTGGTCGCGGACCTGGATGCGTTCGGGCAGGTAGAGGTTGATCGGGGCGTCCTGGCGGATGCGGCCGGCCTCAATCTCCTTCATCAGGGCGATCCAGGTGAAGGTCTTGGAGATGGAGCCCACCCGGAACAGGGTCTTGTCCGGGTCGACCTTGCGGGCCGGGGAAAGGCTGGCGAAGCCGTAGCCCTTCTTCAGCACCACCTGGCCGTTCTGCACTACCGAGACGGTGACGCCGGCGATGTGGTCGCGGGCCATGGCGTCGCGCACCACGCCGTCCACGAAGGCTTCCAGCTCGGCCTGGGGGATGGCTTCCCCGGCCGCGAGACGGGCCCCCGAAGTGGTGACGGGCAGGCCCTGGACCGTCCCCAGCGACGTGGCGGCGGGAGAGACGGAGGGCGTCGCGGTCGCGGCCGGTGTCGCGGCGCGCGGCGTGGGGCGCGGAGCCGGGCGGTTGAGGCTGGTGTAGGGGATGGGCGCGCGCGGCGTAGCGGCCGGCGGTTGGGCCGCGGCGGGCGGCGGCGCGGCGACGGATGGCGCGGCCGCGTCCTCCTGGGCCAGGGCCGGGACGGCGAGACAGGCCAGGGCGGCGGCGAAGACGGCCTTGAACTTCAAACGCATGGACGAATTCCGCTCACCCCAGTTGCCCCACGAATTCCCCTTGTATGGCGCCGCGCGCGCGAGGCGCTAGAGCGCACGCCGCCTGCGACGATCAGGCCAGGGGGAATGGTCCCGGGCCGCCCTATGGCGGGCCGGTTGGGAATGCAAAAAGCGGAAGCATGGGTTTCAGTTCCCCGCCGATCCACACCTGCGGTTCGGAGGGCGGCTCCATGCCCTCGGCGACTTCGCGCAGCGCGACGCACGTCCGCACCGAGCCGGCCAGGGCCGCGAAGTCCTTCACCGCCGGGCTCGACTTCAGCACGCAGTCGTCGAAGAACGGATAGACGCTGTCTTCGCCGCAACCGAACGAGGTGCGGTCGGGGCGCGCAGCCGTCAGGATCATCCGGTTCGGCTTGGCCAGCGGGTGCACGAAGACGCCGGAAAAGCAGGCCGACAGGATGACGACGGTCGGCCGGTTCTGGCAGGTCGAGTCCAGGATCCTGCCCAAGACGCCGGGCGTGAGGATCTGGTCGTCGACCACTACGCCCTGAGGCATGCCATGCGAGGTGAAGTAGATGAGGCAGCCGGACTGGGCCTTGCCGGACAGGTCGTTGAGGGTTTCATAGATCGTGCGGGGCTCGGCCTTCAGCGGCCTGTCTTTGTAGCGGTCGGGACGCACGGAGAATTGGCGGAGGTTGTCGGGCGAAAAGCCCAGGCGGCGCAGTTCCTTGGAGACGTCGCGGCGGGCGTTGTCGAAGGCTTCGGTGGGGCCTCCCCGCGCGCCGTGGAAGTCGCCGGCGACGACGACCGCGGCCCAGTCCTCGAAGGGGCTGGAAGCCCTAACCGGCCCGACCCAGGCCAGGGTCAGGAGGATCAACGCGCCGACCATGCCAGCGCGCCCGAACATCTCAGCTCTTGTAGTGCTGGAAGGGCGTGGGAACCGCCGTGCCGGTGGCCTTGGCGAGCAGCCGCCCCTCGGCGTCGTAGAGTTCGCCCTCGGTGAAGGCGATGGTGCGGCCCCACTTGGCGACCCTGCCGATCCCCTTGAGCTTTCCGGGAGCGGCTGGGCGGAAGAAGGTGGTCTTCATCTCGGCGGTCGGAGCGACGTGGGTCATGCCCGAGGCGACCATGCAGGCTACCGACATGCATTCGTCCAGCATGGCGCAGAGATAGCCGCCCTGGACCTGCTTCATCGGGTTCAGCAGCAGTTCGGCCTTGGCCTCGAACTCGACCTCGACCGACTTGTCGGCCTGGCTGACGGCGACCAGGCGGAAGCCCAGGGTCTGGGAGCCGGTGGGCTGGTTCTTCGTGCGCTGGAAGCGGGCGAGGATCGCCTCGTCGGTCAGCGTCTCGGGCTCGGCGGCCACATCGGTCATCGGAGGGCGGTCACTTCTTGCGGAAGGTGTCGAGCGAAACGACGTTCGGGGCGTCGGGGTCCGGGTCGGCGGGCGGCTCCTGGTCGGGGGCGGCGGACGGCAGATTCGTCACCGCGGCCGGCGCCTCGAACTGCAGCAGGAACTGCACGCTCGGATCGTAGAAACGGGTGACGGCGGCATAGGGCACCGACAGCCGCTTGGACTGGCCGCCGAACTTCAGCGTGACCGAGAAGAAGGTCTCGCCGGGCGCCAGGTCCCAATACTGGTGCTGCAGGACGATGGTCATTTCGTCCGGATATTTCGACAGGAGGTCGTTGGGACCGGAGACGCCGGGCGCCTCGGTCTTGAAGGTGATGTAGAAATGGTGCGCTCCGGGCAGGCCTTCCGGCGCCGCGGCGCGCTTGAGCGCAGCCTTGACCACGCCGCGCAGGGCCTCCTGGGCCATGGCTTCGTAGTGCATCTGGTCTTGGGCCGGCGGGTCCTGGGCCATCGAAACTCCGGGGGTACTGAACGCGGGCCGAAGGGTAGCGTCTCAGCGTGAGCGCGCAAGGCGGCACGCGCTTCAAGAGACGGTCATCGAATGGATTGTTCAGGGAAAGTGGAGGGGTTCTGTTGCAAGGCCCCCTCCGGGCCCCGCCTAGCGCTGCTAAGACGCTAGGAGTTTAGGTCGAAATCTATCGGACCGCTTACGCAGCCAGACGGACTTCTTCAGCGAAGTTGTCGTTCGCAGTTAGTTTAAAAGCCCGAAACGGTGGGCCAAGCCGAGAGAAAGCAACACCTTTACACGTCTGTCGATGCTGATCGGCCCCATGCTTTCCGGCGACAACGGCCGGGGAAGATTGGTGGAGCCGCCGGGAATCGCACCCGGGTCCAGTCCGCTTATTTCGTGCGCGTTTATCTCCATAGTCGGGGCAAGCCCCGACGCGCTCAATATAGGGGGCTGCGCGGCGGTTTTGAAGAACCTTCCGACGGCCCCAGAGGGCGCGCGCCGTTCGCGAAGCGCCGATGGACAGGCGCAATTCGCCAATCGCCGCGGCGGCTTCGCCGGCGGGCTCACGCCGCAAGCCTTGGTGGAAATAGGCTTTGCGCACGCTCCCTCGCGAAAGGTCACGCCCATGAACCCGCTTTTCCACGCCGCTCGCCCGATCCTGATCGACCTGGCCGCCACGCTCGTTTTCTACGGGGTGCTGGCCGTGACTGGACAGGTGACGGTCGCGGTCGCCGTAGGGATCGCGCTGGGCGTGGCGCAACTGGTGGTGACCCGCGCGCGGGGCGGCAAGATTTCGGCGTTGCAGGCGATGAGCCTGGCGCTGGTGGTGATCATGGGCGGGGCGACGCTGTTCACCCACGATGCGCGCTTCATCCTGATCAAGCCGACCCTCGTCTATGCGGCGGTGGGGGCGGCGATGCTGCAGCGTGGCTGGATGGCGCGCTACATGCCGCCGGCGGCCGCGAACCGTATCCCCGAGCGTTATGTCGTGACGGCGGGCCGGGTCTGGGCCGGACTGATGTTCGTCAGCGCGGCGCTCAACCTCGCGCTGGCCCTGACACTGGACGCCGCCAGCGTGGCGCGGGTGATGGCGATCTGGTCGCCGGCCTCGAAGATCGCGCTCTTCGCCGGCCAATACCTGCTGTTCCGCTCGGTCGCGCGGCGCAGCGCCCGCGCGGCGGAAGGCGAGGCGGCGGACGCCGAGACGCGCGCCGCCGCCTGATCGCGGTCAGCGGACGACCAGCACCGGGAGCTTGGAGTGGGCCAGCACCTCGGAGGTCTGGCTGCCGAGCACGAGGCGGCCGAGGCCCCGGCGGCCGTGGGAGGCCATGACGATCGCATCGCAACCGCGCGACTGGGCGGTCTCGATGATGGTCTCGGCCGGCTGGCGGTTGGGAACGTGCAGGGTCGTGACTTTCACCCCGGCGGCGTCGGCCTGCGCCTTGGCGGCTTGAAGGACCTTTTGGGCGAACTCCTTCTGGATGTTGTCGTAGTCGGCCAGTTCGGGCGGAACGTATCCGCTGCCGACCGCATAGATCGGGAAGGGTTCGGTGATGGTGACGATGGTCGCCTCCGCGCCCAGGGCCTTGGCCAGGGCGAGGCCCTGATCGACGCCCCTTTGGGCGACTTCCGAACCGTCCGTCGTGATGAGCAGGTGCTTGTACATCTCGTCTCCTTCCGTGGCCCGGTTTTCCGGCGCGCCCAGTCGTCCCATCCGCGGCGGTGCAAGCCAACTCCGCGAAATTACCTAACCCGCTGAGCCTCGGGCCGCAGATTGCCGCCAAGGCCGAGGTCGATCAACAATCGTTAAGCGACCCTGGCGCGGATTGTTCCCGTCCCCGAGCGGCTCCACAGTGCGCTACCTCGACTCTCAACCGCGGGTTGGCGTCGGGTCATCACGGGAGGCATCTCATGCAGAAGTTCGTAGCTGAATTCATCGGTACGCTTACGCTCGTACTCTTCGGGTGCGGGGCTGCGGTGTTGGGGGGCGAACACGTCGGGCAACTCGGTATCGCGCTCGCCTTCGGCTTCGCCATCGTCGCCATGGCCTATGGGATCGGGGCGATCTCGGGCTGCCATGTGAACCCCGCCGTCAGCCTGGGCATGTTCGTGGCCGGCCGGATGAGCGCGCGCCAGATGGTGGTGCACTGGATCGCCCAGTTCCTCGGCGCCCTGGTCGGGGCCGGCATACTGGCGGCGATCGCCGGGACGGCCGGAGGCCTGGGGCAGAACGGGTGGGGACCGGGCTATGGCGGCGGCTTTTCCATGCAGGCGGCGTTGATCTTCGAGGTGGTGATGACCGCCCTGTTCGTCATCGTGATCCTCGGCTCGACCTCGGCTGGCGCGCCGGCCGGTTTTGCAGGCCTGGCGATCGGCATCACGCTCGCGGCCATTCACATCGTCGGCATCCAGGTGACCGGGGTGTCGGTCAATCCGGCGCGCAGCTTCGGGCCGGCGGTGCTGGTCGGCGGGCAGGCGCTCGCTCAGCTCTGGCTGTTCATCGTCGCGCCGCTGGTGGGGGCGTTGATCGGCGGGGCGATCTACCGGCTCAAGGTGCTGGTGTAGGGGGCGGTTCCGGCTCCTCCTCGCCCGGGGAGGGGACGGGGAAGAGGGCGGTCTGGCCGCGCGGCTGGGGCGCGGGCTTCAGCCGCCCGCCGCCCGCAAGCAGGCTGCGATAGGCGTTGCGGGCCGACCCGAAGTCGGCGCCGCCCGGATAGATCACGTCGATGCGCGGCTCGTGGCCGAGGGCCAGGCCGAAGACCGCCTCCAGCACGTCGGCGGCCTGGCCGATCTCGGCCGGGTCGCAGGCGCGGCGCACCGAGCGCACGGCCCCGGCCACCGCCAGGGTGAGGTCGTAGGCGGTGCCCTCGACGCACAAAGCGTCGACCGCGCCGGCGCCTTCGTCCACGCGCACCTCGCGCGGCGAACTCCACAGAGGATCGGAGCGCAGGGCCAGCAGCCGGCGGGCCGCGTCCGGCGGCGCCTCGGCGTCGAAGCCGACCCGGCGCGCCACGCCCGGCTCGCAGCAGCCCAGCCCGGCGCGGGCCTGGATGAACGCCTTGCCGTCGCGGCGCACGGTGGCGCGCATCAGGGTCTGGCGCGCCGAGGTCGTCGGGCGCACGGCGACCTCGACGATCATCTCCTGGCCGCGCAGGATCTGGTTCTGCAGGGGCGGAAGGCCCCAGAGCCGATAGAGCAGAGCCTCGTAGCCGTTGGCGACTTCGGGCAACTGCTCGTTGCGGCCGAGCCGCCGGCCGCCGAGCGGGTCGGCCGCCTCGTCGGGTGCGGGGCGCTTGTCGTCCCACCAGGACCTGGGGTCGGGGGCCGGCCATGGCCAATCCAGCGCCGGCGCGGCCGAAGGGGACGGCGTCGGCGACTGCGCCAGGGCCGGAGCGGCCAGAAGGCTCAGAATGGTCGCGGTCAAGCGGACCAAGCCGGTCCTCCTCACATGGCGTCGGCGCCCCTGGTGAGGGAAAGCACGCCCGTGCGGGAGAGTTCCACCAGGCCGAGCGGACGCATCAGCTCGACGAACTTGTCGATCTTCGAGGAGACGCCCGTGATCTCGAAGACGAAGCTGTCGATGGTCGTGTCGAGCACCCGCGCGCGGAAGATGTCGGCGATGCGCAGGGCCTCGACGCGGTCGGAGCCGCCGCCCTTGACCTTCACCAGGGCCAGTTCGCGCTCCAGGCCGTTGGGGTCGCGGGTCACGTCCTGGACGTGGCGGGTGGCGACCATCTTCTGGAGCTGCGCCTCGATCTGCTCGAGAACGTGCGGGGCGCCGCGGGTGACGATGGTCACGCGGCTGGTGTGGGCCCGCCGGTCGGTCTCAGCGACGGTCAGGCTCTCGATGTTGTAGCCGCGCGCGGCGAACAGGCCGACCAGCCGGTGCAGCACGCCAGGCTCGTTGTCCACCAGGATCGCGAAGGTGGCGAGGTTCTCGGCCTCCTCGGCGTGGCTGAGGTCGTAGACGGAGGCGGGCTGGGGATCGGGCATGCGGGGTCTCTGAGCGTCTGCGCCGCAGGAGGTGTCACATGCCGAAGGCCTCGGCAAGCCGGCAGGCGGCGCCAAAACCTGTCAGCAGTGTGAACGAAGCTGGAACAATCGGCTTGCGCCGTCCGGCGTCCGGTGGCGCGATGAGGGGGCTGAAAGGGAGATCGAGACATGACTGTGAAGGATATCGCCGACGACATCACCGCCATGCTGAGGGCGGGCCGGACCGACGAAGCGGGCGAGAAGTACTGGGCGGCCGATGTGGTGAGCATCGAAGCCACGCCCGGCGACATGGCCGAAATCCGCGGCGTCGAGGGTGTGCGCGCCAAGGGCGAATGGTGGACCAGCGCTCATGAGGTTCACGCGATGGAGGTCGAAGGCCCCTATCTCAATGGCGATCAGTTCGCGGTCCGCATGAAGATGGACCTGACCGTCAAGGAGAGCGGCGAGCGCATCACCATGGACGAGATCGGCCTCTACACCGTCAAGGACGGCAAGATCGCCGAGGAGCGGTTCTTCTACTAATCCCAACGCGAGAGCCAGATCCGACCGGCTCTAAATTCAAAGAGTCTCGAGCGTGATCCGTTTCGTTGGAAACGGATCACGCTCAGAGGGTCAGACCAGCCGCTTGCCGGCGTCGTCGATGATCGAGCCGAGGTCGCGGGCCTCCTCGGCCATGATCATCTCGTTGTGCGCCTTGCCGGACGGGATCATCGGGAAGCAGTTTTCTTCCTTGGTGACGCGGCAGTCGAACAGCACCGGCTTGTCGCTGGCGATCATCTGCCGGATCTTGTCGTCCAGTTCGTCTGGATGCTCGGCGCGGATGCCGACGCCGCCGAAGGCTTCGGCCATTTTCACGAAGTCGGGCAGGCTGGCCGAATAGGAGTGGCTGTAGCGCTCGCCGTGCAGCAGTTGCTGCCATTGGCGCACCATGCCCATCCATTCGTTGTTCAGGATGAAGATCTTGATCGGCAGGCCGTACTGAATGGCCGTCGAGATTTCCTGCATGGTCATCTGCACCGAGGCGTCGCCGGCGATGTCGATGACCAGGGCGTCGGGATGGGCCATCTGCACGCCGACGGCGGCCGGCAGGCCATAGCCCATGGTGCCGAGCCCGCCCGAGGTCATCCAGCGGTTCGGATGGTCGAAGTGGTAGTATTGGGCGGCCCACATCTGATGCTGGCCGACCTCGGTGGTGATGTAGGTCTCGCGGTCCTTGGTCAGTTCGTACAGGCGCTCGATGGCGTACTGCGGCTTGATGAGGTTGGCGTCGGTGCGATAGCGGAACGACTTGCGCGCACGCCAGGCCTCGATCTGGCGCCACCAGTCGTCCAGCGCGCCCTGGTCGGTCGAGAGATTCCGCGACTTCCAGACGGAGATCATGTCCTCCAGCACGCTGGCGGCGTCGCCGACGATGCCGATGTCGGCGCGGACGTTCTTGCTGATCGAAGAGGCGTCGATGTCGATGTGGATCTTCTTCGAGCCGGGTGCGAAGGCGTCGAGACGGCCGGTGACGCGGTCGTCGAAGCGCGCGCCGACCGCCACCATCACGTCGCAGTCGTGCATGGCGTTGTTGCTCTCGAAGCTGCCGTGCATGCCGACCATGCCCAGCCAGGCCGGATCGGAGGCCGGGAAGGCGCCCAGGCCCATCAGGGTCGAGGTGACGGGCGCGCCGGTCAGCTTGGCGAACTCGCGCAGCAGTTCGGCGGCTTTCGGCCCGGCGTTGATGACCCCGCCGCCGGTGTAGAGGATCGGCCGGCGGGCGTTGGCGATCATGGTCACCGCATCGGCGATCTTGGCCGGCTCGCCCTTGGTGCGCGGGGCGTAGTTGTGGGCGTGGACGACTTCGCCGGGGCCGCGATAGGTCCCTTTTGCGAACTGGACGTCCTTGGGGATGTCGATGACCACCGGGCCGGGGCGGCCGGAGGTGGCGATATGGAACGCCTCGTGGATGATCCGCGGCAGGTCGTCGACGTCCTTGACCAGGTAGTTGTGCTTGGTGATCGGACGGGTGATGCCGATGGTGTCGCACTCCTGGAACGCGTCGGTGCCGATCAGGTGCGTGGCGACCTGGCCGGTGAAGACGACCATCGGGATCGAATCCATCAGGGCGTCGACGATGCCGGTGACCGCATTGGTCGCGCCGGGGCCCGAGGTGACCAGGACGACGCCCGGCTTGCCGGTCGAGCGGGCGTAGCCCTCGGCCATGTGCGTGGCGCCCTGCTCATGGCGGACCAGGACGTGCTGCAGCCGGCTCTCTTCGAAGAGGGCGTCGTAGATCGGCAGTACGGCCCCGCCCGGATAGCCGAAAAGCACCTCGACGCCCTGGTCGATCAGGGCGCGGACCACGATCTCGGCGCCGGTCATGGTTTGCGTCGAGGCGGGGGCTTCAATGGTCTGATGGGCGGTCATTTTGGTTAAGGCCTTGATTTTCGGCAATAAAAAAGGCCCGCGAGGGGCCTGGGCGAGCGACCTTTGGCGGTCTGACGCGATGGTCAGTCCGCTAGGGGTCGCTCAAAGAGTACAAGAAGCTCACGCACGAGCGTTCTCCGAATTAGCTGACCAAGGTCATGGCATGCCCCGTTCAGCCCGTCAAGGCAGGGTGAAGCGCAAGAAACTGCCTCCACTGGCTTTCGGGGTCGACGGCGTCGATCCGCGGCCAATCGGCCATCTGACCGCGCAGCCAGGTGGCCTGGCGCTTGGCGTATCGGCGGGTTTCGCGCTGGGCGTTCTGCAAACCTGCCGACAGGGGAACCTCGCCCGCCAGGACGGCGGCGAGCTCGCGATAGCCGACCGCCTTCATGGCCGGCAGGTCGGGGGCGAGATCGCGGGCGGCTAGGGCCGCGACCTCGTCCAGAGCGCCGCCCTGGACCATGGTCTCCAGCCGCGCGTCGCAGCGGGCGAACAGCGCCTCGCGCGGGGGATCGAGGGCGACGGCGGCCCAGCTTCCGGGCGTGATGGCCGGGTCGGTGGCGGCCTGCCAGTCGGAAAGGGCGCGGCCGGTGGCGGCGAAGACCTCCCAGGCGCGGGTCAGGCGCTGGCGGTCGGCGGGGTTGATCCGCGCCTCGGCGGCGGGATCGGCGGCCCGCAGGCGTTCGCGGAAGGCCGCCTCGCCCATGGCTTCGAACTCGGCGGCGGCGGCGGCGCGGACCTCGGAGGGCGTCTGCGGCACCTCGGCCAGGCCATGGGTGAGGGCGCGGAAATAGAGCCCGGTGCCGCCGACCAGCACCGCCGGGCGGCCGCGCGCATGGATGTCGCCGATGGCGGCGAGGGCCGCGCGCAGCCAGCGGCCGACCGACCAGCCCTCCGCGGCGTCGACCATGCCGAACAGGTGGTGAGGGACCTGCGCCTCCTCCTCGACGGAGGGGCGGGCGGTAAGGACCCGCAGGTCGCGGTAGAGCTGCAGGGCGTCGGCGTTGACGATCTCGCCGCCCGCCTGTTGCGCCAGGCGCAGGGCGAGCGCCGACTTGCCGCTTGCGGTCGGCCCGGCGATCAGCCAGATGCGGGGCTCCATGCAGATCGCCCTTACCCTTGTCGGTCCCGATTCAGACGCGGCCTCGCAGGCCGTCGCCCTTCTTGGCCCAGCGCTCGCAGGCGCGCAGGCTCGCGTCAAGGAGCCGAGGACGCTCGGCCCAGGGGCTGTGGACCTGCTGGTCGAGGCGGCGGACGTCGCGGCCGTGCGCGCGGCCGCCGAGGCGGCGCTGGCGCAGACGCGGGTCGATTTCTGCGCCCAGCCCTGGAGCGAGCGCCGCAAGCGCCTGCTGCTCGCCGACATGGATTCGACCATCATCGGCTGCGAGTGCATCGACGAACTGGCCGATTTCGCCGGGGTGAAGGACAAGGTGTCCGAGATCACCGAGCGCGCCATGCGCGGCGAGCTGGATTTCGAGGGCGCGCTGCGCGAGCGGGTGGCGATGCTGAAGGGCCTGCCGCTGGCCGACCTGCAGCGGGCCTATGACGAGCGGGTGCGGCTGAACGCCGGGGCGCGGACCCTGGTGCGCACCATGAGCGCAAACGGCGCGCGGGCGGTGCTGGTCTCGGGCGGCTTCACCTTCTTCACCTCGCGGGTGGCGCAGGCGGTGGGTTTCGCCGACAACCGCGCCAACACCCTGATCGAGAACGGCGGCGGCCTGGCCGGGACGGTCGGCGAGCCGATCCTGGGGCGCGAAGCCAAGCTGGCGGCGTTGAAGGAAGAGGCCGAGGGTCTGGGGATCGGGCTCTCCCATACGCTGGCGGTCGGTGATGGAGCCAACGATCTGGCGATGATCGAGGCGGCGGGCCTGGGCGTGGCCTATCGCGCCAAGCCGATCGTCGCCTCGCAGGCCGACGCCAAGGTCGACCATGCCGACCTGACGGCGCTGCTCTATTTCCAGGGCTACCGGGCCGACGAGTTCGTAACGGATTGAAGCGGGGTTTGATTTCCGGCGATCACACAAGGCCGCTAGAAGCAAGGCCATGAGCCTTCCCCGTATCCCAGTGGCCGTCGTGTTCGACATGGACGGTCTGCTCTGCGACACTGAAGTCGTCTATCGCGACGCGATGACGGCGGCCCTGGCCGAGCAGGGCTACGAAATGTCGACGGCGCTGTTCCAGAGCATGATCGGCCTGCCGGGTCCGGCAAGCGACCAGAAGGTGATCGACCACTTTGGTTCCGACTTCCCGCTCGACCTGTTCCAGGCGCGGGTGATGCAACATGTCGATGCAGCTTGCGAGGCGGGGATCGCGCTGAAGGCCGGCGTGCTCGAACTGCTCGACCACCTGGACGCCTTGGCCGTGCCGCGGGCCATCGCCACGTCTTCCAGCCACCGGGCGGTGCAGGCGCATCTGGGCCACAGCGGCATCATTCCGCGGTTCGACGCCATCCTGGCGCGGGGCGACTATGCTCGTGGCAAGCCGAACCCTGATCCGTTCCTGGCGGCCGCTTCGCGGCTGGGGGTCGCGCCACAGTCATGCCTGGCGCTGGAGGACAGCCACAACGGGGTGCGCGCGGCGGCCTCGGCCGGGATGATGACCATCATGGTGCCCGACCTGCTGGACGCGACCGAGGAGATGCACGGCCTATGCGTCCGCATCGCCCGCGACCTGCACGAGGTCGAGGCGCTGCTCAGGGCCGGGCGCTGACCGGCGCGGCCGGCGGCGGCTGACGGGCGCGATCGACCACCGCCTTCACGACGTTCGAGGGGATGGCGAAGGCCAGGCCCGCCCCGGGCTCGCCGCGCGACTCGCGGGCGCTGGCCATGCCGATCACCTGGCCGGCGGCGTTGAGCAGCGGGCCGCCCGAGCCGCCGGCGGTGAGCGCCGCGTCGGTCTGGATGAACGACTTGACCGGGCCGCTGAGCGCGCCGCTGGCGAACGGGTCCTCCTCGTTCATGGGGGCGCCGATCTGGCGGTTGACCGCCGAGACGATGCCCGAGGTCGCGGTTCCGACCAGGCCGTAGGGCGCGCCCATCAGCACCACCGGTTGCCCTGCCTTGACCTGGTTGCTGTCGGCGAAAGTCAGCGCGGTCAGCGCCCGGCCGGGCGTGGCGCGATAGATCGCGACGTCGGCCTCGGTGTCGGCGATCACCAGTTCGGCGCGCGCGACCGAGCCGTCGGCGAATACGGCGTTGAACACCGGCAGGCCGCCGGTGACATGGGCGGCGGTCACGATCAGCCCGTCCGAGGACGCCACGAAGCCGGAGCCCATCTGCAGCGGCGCCTCGTCGGCTCCCGACCCGGAGACCGTCACCATGACCGTGGCGGCCTGGGCGCGTTCGACCGCGCCGACGAAGCCGGCGCTCGCCCGAGCGCCGCCGTCCTTGCCCACATGGGTCAGCCCCCAGCCGATCAGCAACAGGATGACGAAGGTGACGACGCCGGCGGCGATGTAGAGAAGTTGCTGTGTGCGCATTGAGGCGGCCCGAATTCAGATGAGCCCAAAGCGGCCAAGGCGCAGCTTGGTTCCGCCCGGCGGGTGCGACCTAAAGGTCGATCCAATAGTGCAGGGCCGTTTCGCCCGGCCGCCAGAGGTGGGGAATGGCCTGGGTGAAGACGCCGCCGTTCTTCTCGATCACCCGGATCGAGGCGGGGTTGAGCTGGTTGACCGTGAGCAGGACGCGCTTCAGGGGCAGGTTGGCGCGAATCCAGTCGAGGCCTTCGGCCAGGATGGCGCTGGCGTAGCCTCGGCCGCGCGCCGACGGGCGTACGACATAGCCGACATGGCCGCCGACCTTTTCGAGGTTCTCGTTCAGGTGATGGCGGATGCTGATCGAGCCGAGGAAGTCCTCGCCCTCGACGTACCATAGGGTCGTAAAGGGGACCGCCGGGCCCTGGCTGCCGTCCGGCAAGGTGACGGTGAGCGGCGGGGCGAGCTGGCTTTCGACGAAGCCAGCCAGGTCGGCCTCGACCGCGGCGATGCTCTCTGGCGTCTCGGGACGCAGGGTGTCGCGGCTGTAGCCCTCGCGCAGGGCCGCCACGAAGGACGGCGCATAGGCGAGGGCCGGAAGGACGAGCCTGGGCACGGCGTCAGCGGGCGTTGGGGCCGCGTTCGAAGTACTTGAAGAAGGCGCTGTCGGGCGAGAGGACCATGGTGGTGTCGCCCTGGCCCAGCGAGGCCTCGTAGGCCTGCATCGAGCGGTAGAACGCCGCGAAGGCGGCGTCCTTGCCGAAGGATTGGGCGAAGAGCCGGGTGCGCAGGGCGTCGCCCTGGCCTCGGGTGGTCTCGGCCTGCTCGCGGGCGGTGGCCAGGGTGATGGCGACCTCCTTGTCGGCCGAGGCGATGATCTCGCGCTTTTCCTGCTCACCCTGGGCGCGGATGCGGGCGGCCTCCTGCTGGCGGCTGGTCTGCATCCGGCGATAGACCGACTCCTGAATCTGAGCCGGATAGTCGGCGCGCTTGATCCGCACGTCGATGATCTGGATGCCCAGGCGTGAGGAGTCGGCGCGCGCGGCGACGTCCTTCTTGGTCTCGGCCAGCAGCGCCTCGCGGCGGCCGGAGATGATGTCGTTCGAGGTCGCGGTGCCGAGCACCTGGCGCAGCGAGGAGTTGGCCAGGCGTTCGATCCGGTCGCTGGCGATCTGCTCGTCGCGCAGGGTGCGATAGTATTGCAGCGGGTCGGAGATGCGGTAGCGGACGAAGGCGTCGACCACCAGGCGCTGCTGGTCGGCGGCGGTGATCTCTTCCTGGGCGGCCTCGATGGCGAGGTTCCGCTTATCGAACTGCACGACGTTCTCGACGAACGGCGCCTTGATCTTCAGGCCAGGCGAGACGTCGCCGGGAGCGTTGATGACGCGCACCGGTTCGCCCAGGCGGACGACGACCGCCTGCTTGCGCTGGTCGACGATGAAGAAGGTCTGCGACAGCACGATCAGCGCGCCGGCGGCGATGATCCCCAGGACGGGCAGGTTGCGGGTGATCGTCATCGGGCGGCTCCCTGCTGGGCGGGGGCGCTGGGCTGCGCGGGCGCGGCGGCGGGCGGCGCCTCGGCGGGACGGGCGCTGGTGCGCGGGCGGAACACGTCGGGCGGCAGGATGATCGGGGCGCTGGCCCCCTTGCCGTCGATGACCACCTTGTTCGAATTGGCCAGCACGCGTTGCATGGTCTCGATGTAGAGCCGGTCCTTGGTCACGCCGGGGGCGCGGCGGTATTCATCGTAGATCTGGTTGAAGCGGGCCACGTCGCCGGTCGCCTCGCGCACGGACTGCTCGCGATAGGCCTCGGCCGACTGGATCAGCTTGGCCGCGTCGCCCTTGGCCTCGTTCACCACCCGGTTGCGATAGGTGTTGGCTTCGTTGCGGGCCGATTCCTGGTCCTGGCCCGCGCTGTTCACGTCGCGGAACGCGGCGGCGACTTCCTGCGGCGGGTTGGCCGAGCGGATCTGGACTTCGACCACGCTGATGCCGGCGCCCCAGGAATCGAGGGTCTTCTGCATCAGCTCGGCGGTCTGGGCCTGGACCTGGCCGCGGCCGGTGGTGAGGATCGGCTGCAGTTCGGACTTGCCCACCACCTCGCGCATGGCGCTCTCGGCGGCGGCCTTCACCGACACGTCGGGGTCGCGCAGGGTGAAGAGGTACTTGGAGGCGTCGGCGACGCGCCAGGTGACGCTGAAGTCGAGGTCGACGATGTTTTCGTCGCCGGTCAGCATCAGGCTTTCCTCGGGCACGTCGGCTTCGCCGACGCCGCCGATGTCGATGCGGTTCAGGCTGGTGACCGGCACCTTCTCGACGCGCTCGATCGGCGTGGGCAGGTGATAGCGGATGCCGGGCCCTTCCGAGCGCGAATAGGCGCCGAAGGTGGTGACCACGGCCTGTTCGTTCGGCTGCACGATATAGACGCCCGACAGCGCCCACAGGCCGAAGCCGACGCCGGCCACGGCCGCGACGGCCGCAGGGCGCACGCCTTCGCCGCCCGGACCGCCGCTGAAGAAGTCGCGCAACTGGCGCTGAAGCTTCTCGAAAGCGGCGTTCAGATCGGGGCCTTCCGGCCGGCGGGGACCGCGGGGGCCGCCCC
>NZ_JAYRST010000002.1:0-87626 GCF_041920015.1 Phenylobacterium sp. | reverse complement strand
GCGTCGTCTTGCTTTCGTGTCGGCGCGGCCGCGTCGTTCGCCCAGGCCTGGGCTTGTAAACCGGCGCTGTGAGCCGGATATGTGGCCCAACTCCGGTTAAAGCAAGACAAAGGCCAGCATGCAGCCGACAATCCCAGACCGCGAGGCGCTTCTTTCCGCCCTGGATCGCGTGCTCGACCCGAAGACCGGCAAGGGGTTGTCCAGCGCCGGCATGGTCCGTGGACTGAGCATCCGCAACGGCCGCGCCGGTTTCATGCTGGAGGTTCCGGCCGGAGAGACCGCCCTCTATGCGCCGGTGCGCGATGCGGCCGAGGCGGCGCTCGCCGCCATGCCGGGGGTGGAGAAGGCGCAGGTGGTGCTGACCTCCGAACATGCGTCGGCCGCGCCCGCCGAAGGCGTGACGCGGGTGCGCAAGGGGGCGCGGGTGACGCCCGACCCGCGCGCCGCGGCCGCGCCGCCGGTCGATGCTGCGCGCCCCGATCACGTCAAGCGGGTGATCGCGGTGGCCAGCGGCAAGGGCGGGGTCGGCAAGTCGACCATCTCGGTGAACCTGGCGGCCGCCTTTGCAGCCCAGGGCCTGAGCGTCGGGCTGCTGGACGCCGACGTCTACGGCCCCTCGGCGCCGCGGATGCTGGGGATCGACGGCGAGCCGGCCTTCGTGGACGGCAAGCTGCAGCCGCTGGAGGCCTGGGGGCTGAAGGTGATGTCGATCGGGTTCCTGGTCGACGAGGGCGCGCCGATGATCTGGCGCGGGCCGATGGCCAGTTCGGCGGTCCGCCAGATGATGAACGACGTGGCTTGGGGCTCGGAAAGCCGGCCGCTGGACGTGCTGGTGGTCGATCTGCCGCCGGGCACCGGCGACATCCAGCTCACCCTGATCCAGAAGATGAAGATCGACGGGGTGGTGATCGTCTCGACCCCGCAGGAGATCGCGCTGATCGATGCGCGGCGGGCGGCCTCGATGTTCCGCAAGACGGCGACGCCGATCCTGGGGGTGATCGAGAACATGGCCTTCTTCAGCGACCCCAGCACCGGCGCGCCGATCCCGATCTTCGGCTCGGGCGGGGCCAAGGCCGAGGCGGAGAAGCTGGGGGTTCCGGTGCTGGCCGAGATCCCGCTGGAGGTCGCGCTGCGCCAGGCCTGCGACGACGGCCGGCCGATGACCGCCACCGACCCAGGCAGCCCGGCGGCCAAGGCCTTCCTGGCCGCCGCGAAGGCGCTGGGGTGAGGCGGGGCTTGGCCCCCGCGGACGGGGGCGCAAGCGCAGCGCTTATTTTCGTTCGTCGGTCGCCAGGCTGACGCCGCTGACGGTCTCCAGCAAGCCGGCCTGGGCGGCCAGGGCGTCGCGCTCGTCGAGCTGGTGGCGAATCTCGGCGTGGCGCTTGGCGTCCAGCTTCCACCCGATCACCGCGCCGCCGCCGAAGAACACCAGCAGAATCGGGGCGAAGACGTAGCAGAGCTCCAGGCCATGGATGGCCTGCGGGGTGTTCACCGCGCCTTCGGCGGCGTCGTAGCCGACGATGTCGAGGACGGTGAAGCTGATGCCGACGGTGATGGCCGAGCCGATCTTCTGGGTGGTGGTGACCAGGGCGTAGAGCAGGCCGACGCGCTCCTTGCCGGTCTCCAGGCGCACCTCGTCGGCGACATCGGCGACCATGGCGCGGACCAGCAGGATGAAGGCCGAGGAGACGAAGCCGACCGACATCATGCCGGGAATGGCGAGCTGCATGGCCGCCGGCGGGATCAGCATCAGAGCCGACTGGGTGATCGCATAGGCCACCGTCGAGACGATCAGGGTCCGGTGCTTGCCGATCTTCTGGGCCAGCCAGCCCCAGAAGATGGCGCCCAGCAGGCCCGCGGCGATGAAGAACACCAACAGCACGCCGGTCTGCTGGCCGGTGTAGCCGCGCGCGTCGTGGAAGAAGAACAGGTAGAGCGCCGAGGTGGTGCCAGGGCCGAGCGCCAGGAACAGGTCGGCGAAGACCAGGCGCGCCATCTCCGGGCGGCGGATCAGGTTCCAGTAGTCGGCCAGGGTCACCTTCTCGCGGTCGTTGTCGGGGGCGACCCGTTCAGGGGTGATGAGCACGCAGAGGGCCAGCGTCACCGGAATGGCGATGATGCAGAACCAGCCCATGGCGTGGACGCCGCTGGCGCCCTCGCCTTGCTTGCCGAGCGCCAGCGGCAGCAGCAGGATCAGGACGGCGCCAACCACCCCGACAGCCTGGATGATCCCATAGACCCGCGAGCGGTCGTTGTAGTCGGTGGCGAGCGAGGCGCCCCAGGCCGCCTGGGAAAGCGTCAGGATCGAAACGCCGAGATAGAGCACCAGCAGCCAGCCGATGAGATAGGGCTCGCCCGCGCCGGCGCGCGCCATGAACAGCATGTAGGCCGCCAACATCACGATCGGCGCGCCCAGCACCAGCCAGGGGCGATAGCGGCCCATGCGCAGATTGGTGCGGTCCATGGCCATGCCCAGCAGCGGGTCGAGGGCCAGGTCGATCAGGCGTACGATGGTGAAGGCCCCGCCGACGGCCGCCAGGGACAGGCCGATCTGACTGGCGAAGAAGCGCGGGAGGTAGACCGCCATCACCAGGCCGATGGCGGCTATGGGCAGGGCTGTGGAGGAAAACGCCAGAACGACGGGCAGAGGCAGCCGTGTGCTGCCGGGGGCGGAATTCGCCATGATCGCCTCAAATATCTAGCCCCTTTGAAAATGTGCGGGGCGGGAAGGAAAATCGGCGGCCCGAGACCGGGCCGCCGCAAGCAGAAGGTTACTGGCCGGCCTGGGCCGGAACTGGGTTGGCGGCCTCGACGGTGATCGTCTCCAGGCCTGGGTCTTCGTCGTAGAGCGCGTCACGCTCGTCGAGCTGGCGGCGAATCTCGGCGTGGCGCTCGGCCCCCAGGCGGTAGCCGATCATGCAGGCCCCGCCCAGCATAACGAACACGATCGGGCCGATCAGATAGGCCAGTTCGAGGTTGTGGATCGCCTGGGGCGTGTTCACCGCGCCCTCCTTGGCGATGTAGCCGACGCGCGAGAGCACGAAGAAGGTCAGGCCGATGGAGAAGGCGCCGGCGATCTTCGTGGTCATGACGGTCATGGCGTAGAGCAGGCCCGAGCGCTCGCGGCCCTGTTCCAGCCGGACTTCGTCGGCGATGTCGGCGGTCATGGCGCGGGTCAGCACGTTGAAGCCGGCGGCCAGGAAGCCTGCGACGAACATGGGGACGACGCCGACCGCCATGTTCCCCTGCGGGATCGCCATCAGCGAGATCAGGGCGAGGGAATAGCCGGTGGTGGCGACCATCACCGCGCGGTGCTTGGAGATCTTGGTCGCCAGGCGGCCCATCAGCGGCGCGCCGGCGAAACCGGCCAGGATGTAGACCGCCAGCAGGATCGAGGCCTGGCCGGTGGTGAAGCCACGGCTGTCGGTGAAGAAGAACAGGTAGAGGGCGCTCATCCAGCCCGGGCCGAGCGACAGGCAGAGGTCGGCTAGCAGGATGCGGGCGAAGGACGGGCGGGCGATCAGGGCCGCATAGTCGCGCAGGCGGAAGCTGTGGCCGGGGACTTCGGGCGCGATCTTCTCGGGCGTGCGCCAGATGACCAGGGCCACCGCTAGCGGCGTCAGGAGGAAGATCAGCCAGCCCATGGTGGCCACATTGCCGGAATCGGCCGCGCCGCGGGCCTCGTTGACGATCGGGATGCCGAGGATGGCGGCCGCGCCCAGCACGCCGATGGCGGTGATCACCCCGAACAGGCGCGAGCGGTCGTCATAGTGCGGCGCCAGCGTCGCCGCCCAGGCCACGTGCGAGAGGGTGAGGATCGAGTTGCCGAGGTACATGACCAGCAGCCAGAAGATCAGATAGGCCCGGCCCACGCCGGTCGGCGGCATGAACAGGAAGTAGATGCCGGCCATCAGCACCGGCGCGCCGAGGATGGTCCACACCCGGTAGCGGCCCCAGGCGGTGCGGGTCTTGTCCATCCCCCAGCCGAGCAGGCCGTCGATCGGGATGTCGATCATGCGGACGAGGAAGAAGGCTGCGCCGACGACGGCGAGATCGACGCCCAGGTGGCTGGCGTAATGGCGAGGCAGGAACACCGAGATCGCGATCGCCACCGCCGAAATCGGCAGACTGGTCCCGGCGAAGGCGAGGGCGGTGGAAAGCGGCAGGCGTGCGGTTCGCCGCGCCGTGGGGGCCTGAGGCAAGTCTGTTTTCTCCCTATCGAAGACCGCGCCTCTGAGGGACGCTGGCCGGGCGATAGGTTACGCGCGATCACCTAGGGCGCCGCAAGTGAATTCGTCGAAACAAAAACGGGCGACGTTCCGCAAGGGAACGCCGCCCGCTCAAATTGCGCCTATGACGTGTAGCGCCTAGCCGCCTTGCAGCTTACGGAAGAACTTGCCGCTCTGCTCGCCGCCGTTGACATAGGCCTGCTGGCCGGCCGGGTCGGAGATCTTGGCCCAGTTGTCGCGGACTTCCTCGACAGACAGGCCGTCCTCGCCGAGATAGACGCCCTCGGTCTCGTAGATGCGCGACAGGGCGAAGGCGCCGGCGCCGGCGGTCAGGATCGCGCCGGTCGGGGCTTCTTCGGAGGCCAGGTAGACGACGCCGGGCGTGACGTATTCCGGCTTGAGCTTCTCCAGCACCGGGGCCGGCATCAGGTTCTCGGTCATGCGTGTGGCGGCGACCGGGCTGATGGCGTTGATGTGGACGTTGTTCTTCTGGCCTTCGAGCTTGATAGTGTTCATGAAGCCGATGATGCCGAGCTTGGCCGCGCCATAGTTCGATTGGCCGAAATTGCCGTAGAGGCCCGACGAAGAGGTCGTGACCACGATGCGGCCGTAGTTCTGCTCGCGCATGATCTCCCAGACCGCCTTGGTGGGCTTCACGGTGCCCATCAGGTGGACGTTCAGGACCAGCTCGAAGTCGGCCAGCTCCATCTTGGAGAAGGACTTGTCGCGCAGGATGCCGGCGTTGGCGATCAGGATGTCGATGCGGCCCCAGGCGTCCATGGCCTGCTTGACCATCAGGGCGACGCCGGCGTCGTCGGTCACCGACGAGCCGTTGGCGATGGCTTCGCCGCCGGCGGCCTTGATCTCGGCGACCACGGCGTCGGCCGCGGCGGACGAGCCGCCCGAGCCGTCGACCGAACCGCCCAGGTCGTTGACCACCACCTTGGCGCCGCGGCGGGCCAGTTCGAGGGCGTGCTGACGGCCAAGGCCGCCGCCCGCGCCGGTCACGATCGCGACTTTACCGTCGAAACGGATGTCCGCCATGGAAGTCTCCCATCCAAACAGGGGTTTGAAATTCGCCGCGGTTTGTGCGGCGCGGACGGGATGACGTCAAGCGTTCCAATCCTTGCCTGGAGGGGAGCCTCGTTCGGCTGTCGAAGCCTAACGCGCCGCCAGGGCCTGGGCGCCGCCGCGCATGAACTTCACCAGCACCCGCTGACCGATGAGGAAGGGGGCGCTGTCGGCGCTGACCACCACCTCGACCACGCGGTCGTCGGCGCGTTCGGTCGGGTCGTCCGACTGCAGCTTGCGGGCGCCGAAGACGGCGGCGCGGCGCAGGACCTTGCCGGCGTAGACCTTGGTCGGCTCGGACTCCGGGGCGATCTGCACGGTCTGGCCGATGACCACGTGCGGCAGCGAGCCTTCGGCGATCTCGGCGCGGACGATGCGCGGGGCGTCCGGTTCCAGGTCGAACATGTTGGAGACGTTCAGGGTCGAGGCGCCCGAGCCTGGATTGGCGTAGCGGCGCGCGATGCGGCCGTCGGTCGGCGCGCGGATCACGGTCAGTTCGAGATTGTAGCGCGCTTCCTCCAGCGCAGCCTGGGCGGTGGCGACGGCGGCGCGCTGGGCCTGGAGGTTGGCCTGGGCTTCGCGAATCCGGTCGGCGGCCTGGTCGACTTTCTGGGCGGCGACGAAGTTGGTGGCCACCAGGCCTTGCAGGCGCCTGTGCTCGCGCTCGGCGACCGAGAGCTGGACCTGGTATTGCGCCATCTGGGCCTTGGCCTGTTCCACCGCGGCGGCGGCGCGGGCGGCCGAGAGCTTGGGCTCGTCGTCCTCCTGGCGGGCGAGGATCTGGCCCTTGGCCACCTTGTCGCCTTCCTGGACATAGACCTCGCGCACGATGCCGGCCCGGCGGGCGGCGACCTGGATCATGCCGCCCTCGACATCGGCCTTGCCGTTGGCGACGGCGACGAAGGGGCTTTTGGGCGCGGCCGCGGCGGCGACCCTGGCCTCCGCCGCTTTCCTGGCCTTGGCCTGGCTCGACAGCACGGCCGCGCCGCCGCCCAGGAGGACGAGCGCTGCGACGAGCGCGATCTTGATGCGGTGAGATCTGACGAAGTCGAACATGGTCTCTTCAGGCTCCGACGAGCTCGGGATGTGGGCCGCGAACGCCTGCCGGCGCCGTGCGGCGGTCGTCGAGGATGCGGCCGTCCTCGATGTGGATGATGCGGTCGGCATAGGCTTCCAGGCGCGGATCGTGGGTGACGCAGATCACCGCAGCGCCGTGGTCCTTGGCCGCCCGTTGCAGAAGCTTGATGACGATCTGGCCGTTCTCGCCGTCGAGGGCGCTGGTCGGCTCGTCGGCGAACAGCAGCCGCGGCTCCTTGGCCAGGGCGCGGGCGATGGCCACCCGCTGCTTCTCGCCGCCGGAAAGCTCGGCCGGGCGCTGGTCGAGGCGGGCGCCGAGGCCGACCTCGGTGAGGGCGAGGGCCGCGCGCTCCTTGGCTTCGGCGGGCGAGTATCCCTTGTATTTCAGGATGGTGGTGACCTGTTGCAGGGCGCTGAGCGCGCCGAACAGGTTGAAGCCCTGGAAGATGAAGCCACAGTGATCGAGGCGGAACTTGTCGATCCTGCCGGGCCGCAGGTTCCAGAGATCCTCGCCCAGGGCGGTGACCTGGCCGGCGTCTGGCCGCAGCAGACCAGAAAGCGCCGCGATCAGGGTCGACTTGCCAGAGCCGGACGGGCCCATGACCATGGTCATCTCGCCATGGCGGCAGTCGAAGTCGACCGACTTCAGCACCTCGATGTGGGTGCGGCCGGTCTTGAAGCGCTTGACCAGGCCGGTTCCCTGCAGGGCGATCGGATTGAGCGGGGAAGCGGTCATCGCAGCAGGTCCGCCGGCTGGCTCTTCTTGAGGACGCCCAGGGCCATCAGGCCGGAGGCGAGCGAGATCACCATCAGCAGCACGGCGACGGCGCCGACCCAGGCGGGCGGAAAGCCCATGGGCAGGCCGCCGCTCCTGGCCAGCAACGAGACCAGGAATGTGAAGAGGGCGGTGGCGCCCAGTCCGACCACCCCGACCCAGAAGGACAGCTCCAGCACGATCAGCCGCAGTGAGCCCATGGAGACGCCCAGCGCCCGCAGGGAGGCGAATTCCTTGATGTTGGCGAGGATGGCGCCGCGCAGCGTCTGCGAGGTGATGCCGACCCCGATGAGGAAGCCCAGGAACACCGAGAAGCCGAGGAAGACGCCGATGATCTGCTCCTTCATCAGCGCGCCCTCGTTGGCCTTGGCCAGTTCGTCGCGGGTCCAGGCGCGATAGGCGCCCTTGGCGCTGGCGTTGAGCTGGTCGCGGACGATCCCCGCCTGGGCCGAATCCTTCAACCGGACCATCAGCGGGCCGGTCTTCTCGCCGCGCTCCATCATGCCGAGGCGGCGCAGGGTGTCGCGCGAGACGACGATGGAGGCCTGGTTGATGTCGGGATAGCCGTCCAGCAGGGCGCGGACGCGGACCGCCTTGCCGTTAACGGTGGCGGTGTCGCCAAGCTTCACGCCCAGCCGGCCCAGGGCCGAGCGGTCGATGGCGATGGCGTTGGGCTCCATCAGCGCCAGGCGCACGCTTTCGGGATAGTCGACCGGCAGGGTGAGGGCGCCCGGCTCGGTGTCGACCATGTTGACCTGGACCCAGGTGGTGACCTGCTTCTGGCCGTCCAGCGGCTGGTTGGTCCAGCGGCCGCCGCCGCCGTCGAAGCTGGCGACCTCGGCGACATTGGGATTGAGGTAGAGCTGGGGCCCGATGCGGCGCGGCAGGCTGGAGGGGCCTGAATTGACCAGGCTTTCCGACTTGGCCGGCATGATCATCAGGTCGGCGCGCGAGCGGTTGATGGTGGCGGTGGCCGCCTGGATCATGCCGGTGAACATGCCCACCTGGGCGAGGATCAGCAGGCCGGAGAAGGCGAGCGCGATGACGGCCGCCAGATAGCGCCGCCATTCGAAGATCAGTGTCGCAAGAGCCAGTGACATGGCGCGCCCTCCTGGGCTCAGGATGTGAGCCGGACGGGCTGAAGAACCTAGTTAAATCGAGGTAAGGCAGGCCGCCTGCGCCCCTGTTCAGCCGCGGGCGCCGGTGTTACGGAGTTACATCCGGCGGGCGGTCCTGGGCGCCCGCGTCATCCTGGGTAGCCTCAAGCATGATCCGTTCGCGTTCCGCCGCAGGCCTCGGCCTGGCCGCGGCGTTCCTGTTGCCCGCCGCCCCTGCCCTGGCCGACGAGGGCATGTGGACCTTCGACAATTTCCCGCTGGCCAAGGTCAATGCGGCCTACGGGCTCAAGCTCGACCAGAAATGGCTGGACCGCGTGCAGGCCGCCTCGGTGCGCCTGACCACCGGTTGCTCGGCCTCGGTGGTTTCGAAGTCGGGCCTGGTCTTCACCAACCACCATTGCGTGGTCGAATGCGTCCAGGACCTCTCGTCCGGCGACAAGGACTTCGTGCAGGACGGCTTCATGACCGCCTCGCGCGAGGACGAGAAGACATGCCCGGGGATGCAGGCCGAGATCCTGGCCTCGATCACCGACGTGACGAAGCAGGTCGCCTCGGCGGCGGCCGGCAAGAGCGGCCAGGACTTCGTGCGCGCCCGCGACGCGGCGATCACGGCGGCCGAGCAGGCCGGCTGCGGCGATGATCCCGGCGTCCGCTGCCAGGTGATCAGCCTCTACCGCGGCGGCCAGTACAAGCTTTACAAGTACCGCAAGTATTCGGACGTGCGCCTGGTCTTCGCGCCCGAGTTCGCCACGGCCTTCTTCGGCGGCGATCCCGACAACTTCAACTTCCCGCGCTACAATCTCGATATCGGCTTCGTGCGCCTTTACGAGAACGGCAAGCCGGCGGTCACGCCCCAGCACCTGACCTGGGTCGGCCGCGCCCCACAGGCGGGCGAGGCGACGTTCGTTTCGGGCAATCCCGGCTCCACCAACCGCCTGATGACGGTCTCCCAGCTCGAGACCCTGCGCGACCTGACCATTCCCGTCGGCCAGCTTCAGCGCTCGGAAATTCGCGGCCGCCTGATCCGCTTCTCCGAGGAGGGCCCCGAGCAGAAGCGCGTGGCCACCGATCCGCTGTTCGGCATCGAGAACTCGTTCAAGGTGTTCTTCGGCCAGCAGTTCGCGCTGAACGACAAGGCCTTCATGGACGCCAAGCGCGCCGAGGAAGCCACGCTGAGGGCCAAGGTCGCCGCCGATCCCAAGCTGGCCGCCGATATCGGCGACCCGTGGACCGACATCGAAAAGGCCCAGGCGGCCTATGCGAACAATTACCTGCGCTATCGCCAGATCGAGGGCGGGGCGACCTATTCGCACCTCTACGACTATGCCGAGACGCTGGTGCGCGCCGCCCAGGAGCGAACCAAGCCCAGCGCCGAGCGGTTGCCCGAATACGCCGACACCCGGCTGTCGCTGCAGGAAAAGCAACTGCTCGACGCCAAGCCGGTCGATCCGGCCCTGGAAGAGACCTATCTCGGCTTCTGGCTCTCCAAGACGCGGGAATATCTCACCACCGACGACCCGGCGGTGAAGGCCCTGCTGGGCAAGGAGAGCCCCGAGGGTCTGGCCAAGCGCGTCGTCGCCGGCTCCAGGCTGGGCGATCCGGCGGTGCGCAAGGCGCTGTGGGACGGCGGCCTGGCGGCGATCGAAGCCTCGGACGACCCGATGATCCAGCTCTTCCTGCGCAACGATCCGGCCGCGCGCGCCGTGCGCAAGGCCTGGGAGACCGAGGTGCAGGGCCCGACCGACGCGGCCGCCGAGCGGGTGGCGCGGGCCAAGTTCGCGGCCTATGGCGATGCGGTCTATCCCGACGCGACGTTCAGCCTGCGGCTCTCCTACGGCAAGGTCGACGGGTGGACGTATCGCGGGACCACCGTGCCTCCGACCACCGACTTCGCCGGCCTCTACGAGCGCGCCACCGGGGCCGAGCCCTACCAACTGGCGCCGCGCTGGATCGCGGCCAGGGACAAGGTCAATCCGTCCACGGTCTACAACTTCGTCACCACCAACGACATCATCGGCGGCAATTCCGGCTCGCCGGTGGTGAACGCCAGGGGCGAGGTGCTGGGCGCAGCCTTCGACGGCAACATCCACTCGCTGGGCGGGGCCTTCGGCTATGACGGAACGATCAACCGCACAGTGGTCGTGGCGACTTCGGCGGCGACCGAGGCGCTGGACAAGGTCTACGGCCGCGCGGCGCTGGTGAAGGAACTGACGGGGAAATAGGGGTTCCTCCTCTCCCATCGCGATGAAAGATGCTCCCTCAGAAGGCAGGGCTATCGCATACGGGTGTCCTCCCGGTTTGCGAAGCAAGACCGGGACCTATGAACACAGGCGGTTCAGAATCCGTCTCGGCGGCGCCAGAGCCTGAAAGCTCAGGCGTTCATGGATCCCGGATAAGCGCTGCGCGCTTTCCGGGACGACACGCGAAGTGGGCTACCGCCGCTTATCGGAGCCATATGCGATTGCCCTGCCCCAGAGGGGGGAGCATCTAACGGGCGAGGTGCGGGAGCGTTCGCAAAGGCTCGGCTTGCCGCGGGGGCGGCGTGCGGCATACTCGCGGCATGTCCAATCTCCGCATGCCTCAGAGCGCGCTCGGACTGACCTTCCAGACCGGGGCGAGCATCCTCGACTACGAGATCCAGGAGGAGCGCGGCTACGCCCTGGGTGTTGCGGGCCGCAAGGTGGAGGTTGCGTTGCAGGCCCTGCGCGACTTCGACGCCGGGGGCGGGGAGGGCGAGCGCGCCGATCTGCTGAAGGCCGCCGCCAAGGCGGTGTGGCACTATTTCATCCAGCGCGAGGCCTGCGGTATCCGCAACCAGCGTCCGGCCATCGAGCATTACGGCATCCCGCGCGAGGTGCTGGCGCGGCTGGGCGCCAGCTAGGGCTGCTGGGCCTTCATGCGGCGGGCCAGGGCCTGCAGGGTCGCGCGCAGGGACGCTATGTCCTGGGCAGGCAGGTCCAGGCGGCAGGCGAGGGCGGCGGGAATCTCCGCGGCCTTGTCCTTGAGGGCCGCGCCGGCGGGCGTCAGGGCGATCTGCACGCGGCGCTCGTCATCGGCGTCGCGGGTGCGGGTGACGTAGCCGGCCGCTTCCAAGCGCTTGAGCAGCGGCGTCAGGGTGCCGGAGTCGAGCTCCAGCGCCTGGCCCAGCGCCTTGACGGTGCGCGGCGCCTGCTCCCACAGGGCCAGCATCGCCAGGTACTGCGGATAGGTCAGGCCCAGCGGCTCCAGCAAAGGCCGGTAGGCCCGGGTCACCAGGCCGCTGGCTGCGTAGAGCGCAAAGCAGAGCTGGTTGTCGAGGGCCAGCAGGTCGCCGGCCGCGGGTGCGGCCGGCGTCTTGGAAGGGGCGGTCTTCGTCGTCATCGCGCCGTTACGGATATCCCAACATCGACGTTGCCGCGAATAGCGTTGGAATAGGGGCAGACCTGGTGGGCGGCGGCGACCAGCGCCTCGGCCGCGGCCTGGTCGAGCCCCTGGGTCTCGGCGTCGAGCGCGACGCCCAACTGGAAGCCGCCGCCCTCGCGCGGGTGCAGCTCGACGGTGGCGGTCACCGCCGCGCCCTTGAGCGGGATCTTCTGCTGGCCGGCGATGTAGCGGACCGCATTTTCGAAACAGGCGGCGTAGCCGGCGGCGAACAACTGCTCGGGATTGGTCCCGCCGCCCTTGCCGCCCAGTTCCTTGGGCAGGGCGAGGTCGAGGCTGAGCAGGCCGTCCTGGGATTCGACATGGCCGGCGCGGCCGCCGACGGCGCGGGCCTGGGTGGCGTAGAGGATGCTCATTAGATTTCTCCAAATTTAATTGTACACAACTAAATAGGCGGCAAATCGGAATCGTCAAGCCTGCGACGGCGGCGCTTGCCTCGCCCGGCTCGGGCGTGACAATTGCGGCGAGGACGCTGCAAGCATCCGCGCGGCGGGTAGATTTGGGTCGCTGGGGAGCGATCCGGGGGCCATGAATGTTCCGAGCTGAAAACGCCCAGAGCCTGGCGGGGCTAGGATTCGTCGTCGCCGTCTGCTGGGCGCTATCGGAGAACAAAAGGGCCTTTCCGTGGAAGCTGGCCCTCGGCTCCATCGCCGTGCAGATCGGGCTGGTGCTGTTGCTGTTCGGTCTGCCGGGCGCCCAAGGGCTGATCCAGACGGTGAACGACGGCGTCGACGGCCTGGCGGCGGCGACCGCCAAGGGCACGCAGTTCGTGTTCGGCTACATGGGCGGCGGCGACCAGCCCTATCAGGTGACCAACACCGGCGCGCTCTTCGTATTCGCCTTCCAGGTGCTGCCGCTGATCCTGGTGATCTCGGCGCTGTCGGCCCTGCTCTGGCATTGGGGGATACTCAAGCTCATCACCCGGGCCTTCGGCCTGCTGTTCCAGAAGACCATGGGGCTGGGCGGCGCCTCGGCCCTGGCGGTGGCGGCCAACATCTTCCTGGGCATGATCGAAAGCCCGATCGTGATCCGCGCCTATCTCGACAAGCTGACCCGTTCTGAGCTGTTCCTGATGATCGTGGTCGGGTTGGCGACGGTGGCCGGCTCGACCATGGTGGCCTATGCGACGATCCTGAAGGCGGTGCTGCCGAACGCGGCGGCGCACGTGCTGGTCGCCTCGATCATCTCGGCTCCGGCCGGCATCCTGCTGGCCCGGATCATGGTGCCGGAGAAGGCGGGCCAGGGCGGCTTCTACGCCGACTACGGCTCGCTGCTGAAATACGACAGCTCTATCGACGCCATCAGCAAGGGCACGATGGACGGCCTGACCGTGGTGCTGAACATCTCGGCGATCCTGATCGTGTTCGTGGCCTTCGTGGCGATCGGCAACGGCCTTCTGTCGGTGTTTCCGCCGGTGCTGGGCGAGCCGCTGACGGTCGAGCGCATCCTGGGCGTGGTGTTCGCGCCGCTGGCCTGGGCCATGGGCGTCCACTGGGACGAGGCGCTGAAGGCCGGCTACCTGCTGGGCGTGAAGCTGATGCTGACCGAGTTCATCGCCTTCATCCAGCTCGGCGCGGTGCCGGTCGAGGAGATGAGCGAGCGCACCCGGATGATCATGACCTATGCGCTCTGCGGCTTCGCTAACGTGGGGTCAGTCGGGATAACCGTGTCGGGCATGGGCGTCTTGATGCCCGAGCGGCGCAACGAGATCATCGGCATGGTGTGGAAGGCGCTGGTCGCCGGCTTCCTCGCCACCTGCATGACCGGGGCGCTGGTCGGCGCCATGCCCCGGGAACTGTTCGGCCAATAGCCCGGAGAACCGCGATGAGACTCTACGACACCGCCTATGCGCCCAATCCGCGGCGTGTCCGCTGGTTCCTCGCCGAGAAGGGGGTGGACGACATCGAGATCGTCCAGCTCAACCTGCTGCAGGGCGAGCACAAGCAGCCCGGCTATCTGTCGCGAACCACCCTGCCCAACGTGCCGGCGTTGGAGATGGATGACGGGACGACCATCACCGAATCCGTCGCCATCTGCCGGTATCTGGAAAGCCGCTATCCCGAGCCCAACCTGTTCGGCCGCACGCCGGAGGAGGCCGCCGTGATCGAGATGTGGCTGCGGCGGGCGGAAATGCTGGTGGCCAATCCGTTCATGATGGCGGTGCGCCACACCCATCCGGCCCTGGCCGCGCTGGAGGCGCCCAACCCCCAGGTCGGCGAATACAACCGCGAGGTGGGGCTGAAGGGCTTGAAGGTGCTGGACCGGCGCCTGGGCGAGAGCGAATGGCTGGCGGCCGACCGCCTGACCATCGCCGACATCATCGCCTTCGTCGGCATCGACTTCACCCGGATGATCAAGCTGCCGATCCCCGAGGACCTGGCCAACCTGCATCGTTGGGCGGACGTGATGCGCGCTCGTCCCGCGGCCAAGGCGGGCATGTGAGGGCGCTGCTGCTCGGCCTGGCGCTGGCGGCGGCGCCGGCCGTCGCGGGGGCGGCCGACCTGACCGTGGTCGCGCCCAGCGGGGCGGTGAAGGTGCTGGGCGAGGCCGATCTCGCCGGCCTGCCGCGCGAGACGGTGAAGATGGGCGCCAAGGCCTATGAAGGACCGGTGCTGAGCTATGTGCTGCGCGCCGGCGGCCTGCCGGTCGGCGCCAGGCTGCACGGCGAGCCGTTGCGGGCCTTCGTGGTGGTGCAGGGCGCGGACGGCTTCAAGGCGGTCTATTCGCTGGCCGAACTCGACCGCGACTTCCACGACGACGTGGTGATCCTGGCCGACAAAGCGGACGGCGCGCCCCTGGCCGCAAAGGAGGCGCCGTGGCGGTTGGTCTCCGGCGGCGACCGGAAGGCCTGGCGCAGCGTCTACGGCGTCAGCCGGATCGAGGCGAAGATCGCGCCCTGAGCGCGGCTAATCTTCCTTCAGCGCCCGCCAGATCGTCCGGGCGCCGAAGGCGCTCAGCAGGCCCGCGAAGATGCACATCACGATCTCCATGGAGAGATCGGCGACCTGCGTCGCGGCGGTGGGCTTGTGCGCGCTGCTGATCGCCGCGAACAGCACGAGGTCGGTGGCCATGAACAGGAACACCGGCCCGGCGACCAAGACCATGATGGCCGAAGGCGCCAGCCGCCGGGCGGTTTGAGCGTCGAGCTTCTTCATCACGCGGTCCGCGGCCGGGTCTTCTTGATGATGGCCGAGAAGTTCATCACCGGCTCGCCGCCGGTGGTGATGAGGCCGCGGACGAACACCATGCTGCGGGCGGCCTTCACCACCTCGCCGCGGCACTCGACCAACGCGCCCTCGGGGACGGCGCCGACGAAATCGCCGTTGAACTGGGCCGTGACGCTGCGGCTGTCCTGCAGGTCGTCGCGGGCGATCACGAACAGGCAGTAGTCGGCGAAGGTCATGATGGCGCCGCCATGCATGAAGCCGCCGCCGTTCATGTGATGCCGCTCGGCGCGCATGGCGCACACGCGTTGGCCGCTGTCGTCGACGCGATAATAGAACGGCCCGGCGTGGTCTTCGAACGGGTCATTGCCGTAGAGCACCCAGCCGGCCCATTCGCCGTCCTTGACGACCTGATGCTTCCAGCCGCCGATCTCGAGTTCTTCGCCGCCGTCCATTCCGTCCCCTGACCCCTATGAAGGGTTTGCCCGCTGCGCCCTCAAACACTAGTTTGCAGCCCGAAGCGAACTAGGCGGCGGGGACATAGGATGCAAGGCCGGACTGTCTATCTCTGTGGCGGGCTGCGCACGCCGATCGGCCGCTATGCCGGCGCCCTGTCGAAGGTTCGGGCCGACGATCTGGCCGCCTATCCCTTGCGGGCGCTGATGGCGGCCTATCCCAAGCTCGACTGGGCGAGGGTCGACGAGGTGATCTACGGCTGCGTCAATCAGGCCGGCGAGGACAACCGCAATGTGGCGCGCATGGCGCTGTTGCTGGCGGGCATGCCGCAAACCGTACCGGGCATGACGGTCAACCGCCTTTGCGCTTCGGGCCTGGATGCGGTGATCGCCGGGGCGCGGGCCATCGCCTCGGGCGATTCCGATCTGATCGTGGCCGGCGGGGTGGAGAGCATGAGCCGCTCGCCCTTCGTGATGGCCAAGCCAGACGCCGCCTTCTCGCGCAGCCCGGAAATCTACGACACCACCATCGGCTGGCGGTTCGTGAACCCCGCGCTGAAGAAGGCCTATGGCGTCGACGCCATGCCCGAGACGGCCGAGAACGTGGCCACCGACTACCAGATCAACCGCGAGGACCAGGACGCCTTCGCCCAGCGCAGCCAGGCCCGCGTCGGCGCGGCCCGCGCCCAGGGCTTCTTCGAGGGCGAGATCACGCCGGTGACCATCAAGGACCGCAAGGGCGAGACGGTGGTGAGCCAGGACGAGCATCCGCGCCCCGACACCACCCTCGATGCGCTCTCGGCCCTGAAGCCCATCGTGCGCGAAGGCGGTACGGTGACGGCCGGCAACGCCTCGGGCGTCAACGACGGGGCCGCGGCCCTGCTGCTGGCCAGCGCCGACATGGTGCAGAAGCTGGGCCTGGAGCCGCTGGCGCGGATCGAGGCGGGCGCGGCAGGCGGCGTCGCCCCGCGGGTCATGGGCGTGGGTCCGGTGCCGGCGGTCGAGAAGCTGACCGCGCGCCTGGGGATCAAGGTCGGCGACTTCGACGTCATCGAGCTGAACGAGGCTTTCGCCGCGCAGGCCCTGGCCTGCACCCGCGCCTGGGGCCTGGCCGACGATGCGGCCCATGTGAACGCCCATGGCGGGGCCATCGCCATCGGCCACCCGCTGGGCGCCTCGGGCGCGCGCATCGCCCTGACGGCGGCCCGCACCCTGAAGCAGACCGGCGGCGAGCGCGCCCTGGCGACCATGTGCGTCGGCGTCGGCCAAGGCTCGGCCCTGGCCCTGGCCAAGGCCTGACCGTGCGGCGGGCGGCGATCGCCCTGGCGGCCCTCGCCTTGGCCGGCGCGGCCGTCGCCCAGGCGCCGCAGATTCCGCTGGAGGCGCTGAAGGCCGCCGGGCTGGATCCGGAGACCAAGGTCGCCGAAGGTCGCCTGCAACTGATGACCGGTCAGCGGGCGACGATCGGCCTGGATGACGCCGGCCAGCCGCAATTGGTGGAGGTCGAAGCCGGCCGCATCGGCATGGCCGCGCCGGACGGCCAGGAAACCTACAAGGGGACTGGCGCGGGCAGGCTCGCCTTCGCCCTGGACGCCTCGGTCGAGAAGCGCCAGTCGATCCTCAAGGTCTGGAACGGCCTGACCCGGCCGCTGGCCTACGAGGCCGAGATCACCGCCCTGCGCGGCGGCAAGCTGATGAAGAAGGCGAGCACGATCTGCGCCGTGCCCGCCGGGGCGGTGGGCTATGAGGTCTGGCCCGATCCAGTTATCAGCGTCACCCTCTCCAAGTTCGCCGAGACCCCGGCGGATCAGCACGTCTGCCAATAGCCGAGATACCGCCATGGCCCTGGACCTCGAAACCCGCGAACAGCTCATCGACACCGTCCGGCGGTTCGTCAGCGAACGGTTGCGCCCGCTGGAGGCGCAGGTCGCCGAGAACGATGCGATCCCCGGCGAGGTGATCGAGGAGATGAAGGGCCTCGGCCTGTTCGGCCTTTCGATTCCCGAGCAGTTCGGGGGCCTGGACCTTTCCATGGAGGACGAGTGCCTGGTCGGCGTGGAGCTTGGCCGCACCAGCCCGGCCTTCCGCTCGGCCTTCGGCACCAATGTCGGCATCGGCAGCCAGGGCCTGGTGATGTTCGGAACCGAGGCCCAGAAGGAGAAGTACCTGCCGGGCATCGCCTCGGGCGAGATCATCACCTCCTTCGCCCTGACCGAGCCGGAGGCGGGGTCCGACAGCGCCAACGTCCAGACCCGCGCCCTGCGCGACGGCGACCATTACGTGCTGAACGGCTCCAAGCGGTTCATCACCAACGCCAACAAGGCCGACCTGTTCACGGTGATGGCCCGCACCGATCCCGGCAAGCCGGGCGGCGGCGGGGTCAGCGCCTTCCTGGTCGAGCGCAACCTGCCGGGGCTGTCGGTCGGCAAGCCCGAGAAGAAGATGGGCCAGCAGGGCGCGCACATCTGCGACGTGGTGTTCGACAATGTCCGCGTGCCGGCCGAGAACCGCCTGGGCGGCCAGGGGGAGGGCTTCAAGGTCGCCATGCAGGTGCTGGACCGCGGCCGGCTGCACATCTCCTCGGTCTGCATCGGGGTGGCCGAGCGGCTGATCGCCGACTGCGTGGCCTATGCGACCGAGCGCAAGCAGTTCGGCCAGACGATCTCGAACTTTCAGCTCGTCCAGGGGATGATCGCCGACTCCAAGACCGAGGCCCTGGCCGCCAAGGCCCTGACCATGGAGACCGCCCGCAAGCGAGACGCGGGCCAGAGCGTCACCATGGAGGCGGCTGCGGCCAAGTACTTCGCCTCGGAGATGGTCGGCCGAGTGGCCGACCGCGCGGTGCAGATCTTCGGCGGCGCCGGCTATGTCGCCGACTATGGGATCGAGCGCCTCTATCGCGACGTGCGCATCTTCCGCATCTACGAAGGCACCAGCCAGATCCAGCAGGTGGTCATCGCCCGCGAAACCCTCAAGCGCGGGGGCTGAGCATGGCCGTCGACATGGAAGCGGTGATCCTGGACGTGCTGGGCAAGCTGGCGCCGGGCAAGTCGGCCTCGTCCGAGGAGGTGGCGCGCGCCGCCGACAACGAGAACTGGCGGCGCCTGACCGGTCATGTGCGCAACACCGCGCGGGGCCTGGCGCGCCAGGGCAGGATCGTCATCACCCGGCACGGGAAACCTGCCGATCCGGAAAAGTTCAAGGGCGTCTATCGGCTGCGCCTGCCCATGGAGGGCGACCAGCTTCCGGCGCCGCAGGCGGTGGACGCGCCCGACGCTTAGGACCATATCGGCGGGCATGGGCCTGCCCGAACTCCTCGACGAAATCCGCGCCTGCCGCGCCTGCGCCGGCGAGCTGCCGCACGAGCCGCGGCCGGTGGTGTTCCTGCGCCGGCAGGTGCGGTTGCTGATCTGCGGCCAGGCGCCAGGGCGGCGGGTGCACGAAAGCGGCCTGCCGTTCACGGACGCTTCCGGCGACCGTCTGCGCCAGTGGATGGGCGTCGATTCCGAAACCTTCTATGGCCGGCCGGAGATCGGGGTGGCGGCCATGGCCTTCTGCTTTCCCGGCACCAACCCCAAGGGCGGCGACTATCCGCCGCCGCCGCGTTGCGCCAAGCTCTGGCGGGCGCCGCTGCTGGAGCATCTGCCCAAGGTCGAACTGACCTTGCTGGTCGGCGGCTACGCCCAGGCCTGGGCGCTGGGCGACAGGGCCAAGGCCAACATGACCGAGACCGTCCGCGCCTGGCGGGACTATGCGCCGGACTATCTGCCGTTGCCGCATCCCTCCTGGCGCAACACCGGCTGGCTGAAGCGCAATCCGTGGTTCGAGGCCGAGGTGACGCCTTATCTTCGCCAGAGGGTTCGGGAGATTCTCTGCGGGTGAGACGTCTCGCCGCCATAGCCGCCGCCTTGATGCTGGGCGCTTGCACCCCCTTGATGGTGCAGCAGGCGGGCGCGCCGCCGACGGGCTTCTTGGGGCCGCGGCTGGAGGCCGACGCCTTCGTCAGCTTCGATGGCGCGCGGCTCGGCCTCACCCGCTGGGAGGCCCAAAGCCCCCCGCGGGCGGTGGTCGTCGCCCTGCACGGCATGAACGACTACGCCAACGCCTTCCACCTGGCCGCGCCCTACTGGGCCGAACATGGCGTGACGACCTTCGCTATCGACCAGCGCGGCTTCGGCCGCTCGCCCCACCGCGGCGTGTGGGGCGGCGACGACCTGATGGTCCAGGACCTGCGGACCCTGACCTCTGCTGTGCGGGCGCTGTTTCCGGGCGTCCCGGTGGTCGTGGCCGGCGAAAGCATGGGCGGGGCGGTGGCGATCGAGGCGTTCGCCTCGGACCAGCCGCCGGCCGCCGACCGCCTGATCCTGATGGCGCCGGCCGTCTGGGGCTGGTCGAACCAGCCGCTGCCCTATCGGACCATGCTGTGGATGGCGGCGCATTTTACGGCCGGCAAGGTCTACGAGCCGCCGCGCTGGCTGACCAGGCGGGTGAAGCCGACCGACAATATCGAGGAACTGATCGCCATGGGGCGCGATCCGCTGATGACCTGGGGCGCGCGGTCCGATGCGCTCTATGGCCTCGTCAGCCTGATGGAGAGCGCCTGGAGGTCGACCGGTGAGATCGAGGTTCCCGTCCTCTATATCTATGGGGCCAACGATCAGATCATCCCCAAGGAGCCGTCGTTCGAGGCCGCGGAACGCCTGAAGCCCACCGACCGCTCGGCCTTCTACGCCAAGGGCTGGCACCTGATGACGCGCGACCGCCAGGGGCCGGTGGTGTGGGACGACCTGCTGTCGTTCATTCTCGACCCTGCCGCGCCCTTGCCCTCCGGCGCGCCGCGCATTCCAGGCTCGCCCACCCTGCCCAATGCGCCGATCTCGGCGGAGGCGGCGACCGGACGAGGTCCAGGGGCTTAGAGGCGGTCGCTTCAGAGCAGGCGCGGCAGCAGGAAGAGCGCCGCAAGACCCAGAGCCACCGCCGCCAGGATCAGTCCGGCGTGCCTGCGCCCGCCCAGCATCGAGCCGCCCGACTTCGCCAGCCGGGCGGCCTTCTCCCTGGCCGCCTTTTCGGCGGCGGCCTGGGCCTGGGCCGCCTTGCGGCGGGCGGCCAGGTCGATGATCTCGGGTTCCTTCTCGGGCCTCATGTCACGGATCCAGCGTCGCCGCCGCCAGCCGGGCCTTGCGCGGCTCCTTCACCACCGTCAGCAGGATGATCAATCCGACGACCAGGAAGCCGATCGAGGCGCCGAAGACCACGTCGAAACCGTAATGGTCGGCGACGAAGCCGCCGACCAGCGGGCCGAGCGAGGCCATGATGCCCTCGGCGGTCGAGGAGATGGCGATGCGCATCGGCATCTCGGCCCGGGAGCCGAACTCCAGGATCATGGTCTGGGCCGCCATCATGTAGCCGGACTGCGCCCCGCCCAGGCCGAAGAAGGCCAGGAAGATCGCCCAGGGATGGTGGTTGATCATCAGCAGCGCTGTCGCCGCCACCCAGGCCGCGAGCGAGGCGACCAGCACCAGCCGGAAGCCCGTCTTGTCCCCGAGATAGCCCCAGAGCAGGTTCGACAGCGTGTCGGCGCCCAGGAAGGCCAGGCTGAGCAGGCCCAGCGTCTTGCCGTCGAGCTGCATCGAGGACGAGACGTAGATGATGTAGAACGGGGTGGCGATCCGGCTGGCGGTGGCCACCATCTGCACGACCAGGAACCAGGCGTAGCCGCGGTCCGACATGATCAGGCGCGGGAAGTCCTTCACCCGGTCGCGGAACCTCGCCTGGGCCGGGAGGTTGGGCGGCTCCGGCTCCTTGAGCAGGATCTGCAGCGCCCATAGGCCCATGCTGGTCAGGAAGGCGGCCAGGGCGAAGGTCGTGGCGTAGCCGTTGCCGAAGATATTGCCCTGGATGAGATATTTCCCGGCGGCCCAGGCGAGGATCGCGGCGATCAGCCCCCCTGTGGCGTTGCGCCAGGCCTGGAGGCGGCCGCGCCGGCTGAGCGGGATCACCTTGGCCATCAGCAGGCCGAAGACCACCCGCTGGGTGCCCATGAACAGCCCGAACAGGAACATCAGGACCAGCATGGCCACGACCAGCGGCTTGTCCGACATGAACCATCCGGCCAGGGCCATGCCGACGATCTGGACGCGGGCGAGGCCCCCCATCCAGATGGCCGCGGGCATGACCTTGGTCCGGTGTTCGATCTGGGTGGCGCCGAAGATCGGCGAGATCACGCTGCCGACCTGCTGCAGCGCCAGGCCCAGGCCCACGATGGTATTGGACCCGGAAATCATGTGCAGATAGGCGGGCAGGAAGGTCGGCGCGTTGATCAGGCGAAAGCCGGTCATGCCGAGCATGCCGTGCAGATAGTTGCCGATGTAGTTGCGCTTCAGATTGTCCCAGACGAACTTCTCGTAGGCGGCTTCCTTTTCCGCCAGGGTCGGTTCGACAACGCCACGCTCGGACGCGGGGAGATCCGCGTCCTCCTTATCAATTCTTGCTTCCAACAGCGTTCCGCCCGCGCGCGGATCGCAAATGGGTCGCGCGGGCGACTCCCTAATTTTAACGGCTAAATATAATGCCGAACTCGTACCAGAGTCCGGCGCCGCAGGGGAAGGGCCGTCGGCTGCGCGGCCCCTACCAATTGGCCTCGAGGATCACGCCGAGCACGCGCGGCGCGCCGAACATCGCCCGGTTCGAGAAGGGCTGGACGTACTGGACATGGGCCTCGTCGAAGACGTTGTTCCCGAAGGCCGAGAGCGTCCAATGGTCGGCCTGATAGCCCAGCTTGGCGTTGACGATGGTGCGGGCGTCGAGACGCGAGGCGGCCTGATCGACGCCGGTCACGCTGAAGGCGCTGCTGCGATAGCTGGCGTTGACCCCCGCGAAGAGGCCGTTGTCCCAGCGATAGTCGCCGCCGACCGCGGCGGTCCAGCGCGGGGCGAAGGCGAACTCCGAATCGGAGAGATCGGCGGTCAGGCTGCCGGCGGCCACGGTGAAGTCGTCGAACCGGGTGCGGCTGTAGCCGGCCGAACCGTAGAGGCCCCACCTTTGGCTGGGGCGCCAGGCGGCTTCGACCTCCGCGCCGTAGAGGTGGGAGGAGCCAGCGTTTTCGGTCTGGGTGTCGTAGATGCTGGCGCCCAGGTTCACCTGCACCTGCTGGTCGCTCCAGTCGACATAGTAGGCGTTGGCGTTCAGGGTCAGGGCCTGATCCGGCCAGGCGGTGCGCAGGGCCAGTTCGTAGTTCCAGGTATATTCCGGATCGTAGGCGACGATGCCGGCGCGGGCGACGTTCAGGCTGACCCCGCCGGAGCGATAGGCGCGCTGGGCCGTGAAGCTCAGCGAGGCGTCGTTCGTCAGGTCGTACTTCAGGCCGACCTTCGGCAGGAAGGCCTCGAAGTCACGAGAGGTCTTCGGCTGCGAGGCGCCGGCCTGGGCGACGTAGAGCGCCACCACCTGGTTGAGGCCGGCGATCACCGGCGCCATCGGGCCGAAGGCGGCGGGGTTGGGATAGGCGCCGTCGAAGCGGGCCGACTGGCGCACGGCCAGGCTGCTCTCCTCGCGGTCGTAGCGGAAGCCGGCCAGCAGCCAGGCCCGGTCGGTCAGGCGGAACCGGCCGTCGGCGAAGATCGCCGCGGTGGTCACCGTCTCGGGCGCGTCGCCTCGGAAGTCGATGGTGAGCGCGGGGAGGGCGGCGACATAGGCGCCGGCCACGGCGTTGGCGTTGGCGAAGGGCAGGCCGAAGGGCGGGCTCATCAGCACGCCGACCAGGGTGGTCTGAGGCGTGGCGACATTGGTGAGCGAGGCGATGGCGTCCTTGCGCTCGCGGCGGCTGACATAGAGGCCGGCCAGGCCCTCCAGCCGCTCGCCCCGATAGTTCAGGCGCAGCTCCTGGGTGGCGGTGGAGATGGTCTCGTTCTCCACCGCATGGGCGATGTCGGTCGGCCCGCCGTCGATGTCGTAGCGGCCGTAGCTCTCGACCTTGTCCCAGGCGCTCACCGACGAGAGGCTGAGGCGGTCGCTGAGCGCATAATTGGCCGATAGGCTGACGAGGTTGGAGGTGACGTCGTTGTCGCTGGGAAAGTCGCTGTCGGTGATGCGGTCCTCGAAAGCGTCGGGGCGGTCGGTGCGGGCGTAGCTGTAGACGAAACCGCCCTCGCGCTCGTCGTGGATGACGCTGGCGCGGACGGTCAGGCCCGGCGTCGCCGACGGGGTGAGCAGCAGCTTGCCGCGGACGGTGGTGGCGCGGACCGGGTCCTCGTCCGTCTTGCGGGTGGTGTTGTAGATGAAGCCGTCGGCGTCGCGGTCCTGCACCGACAGGCGGAAGGCGAGCTGGTCGGCGACGATGGGGCCGCCGAGGGCCAGGGCGTAGGACTGTTCCTGGCGGTCGGAGAGCAGGAGGCGGGCCTTGGCCTGCCAGTCCCAACTCGGGTCCTCGGTGTTGATGACCACGGCCCCGGCCAGGGCGTTGCGTCCCTGGAGCGTCGATTGCGGGCCGCGCAGGATCTCGACCTGGCGCACGTCCCACATGTCGAGCACGCCGGAGATCATGCCGCGCTCGGGAATGGCCGCACCATCGATATAGACGCTGGCCAGCGCGCCCGAGCCCCCGCCCGAGACGTTGGAATTGGCGATCCCGCGGATGGTGAAGCCCTCGCCGCCACGGGTCTCGGCGACGTTGACTGTGCGGTTGAGAATGTCGGTCAGCGACTGGATGTTCGCCGTCTCGATCCGCCGGGCGTCGACGACCGCGACGCTGGTCAGGGTGTCCTGCAGGCTGCGCGGCGCCTTTTCGCCGGTGACGACCAGTTCCTCGACCGCGGGCGCGGCGTCCTGGGCATGGGCCAGGGCGGGAAGCAGGGTCGCAAGGACGCCTCCGGTAAGGGCGAGACGGAACATGGGAACAATACTCCAGGCGCGCCGCGTCGCCGGTCCAGCGGCAGGCGATCGCCGCCGGAAGTGACGCGATCGGCCGTTCGGGCGCTGAACGGCGCGCGCAAAATCTCCCAGATGGGTTAAGCCTTGGTCTTCAAGCTCGGCTCATCGATCCCAGAGGTTGCGGTCGGCGACGGCGGCCTCCACGACCTCCATCACCGGCCCCAGTGGAATGCAGCGGCCGAGGCGCTCGGCCTCGTAGGTGGCGACATAGATGCCGATCCATTGCAGCAGGGTGCGGTCGCCGCGCTCGGCCCGCAGGGCGACGGGGCCGCCCGAGCAGCCCGCGCCGCCGATCCCGTCCACATGGAACGCGAAGGGGTTGAGCCGATAGTCGCTGGCCAGGGTGAAGCCGCGGGCGATGGGCGCGGCCTTCAGGATCGCAGCGCCACCCGGAAAGCCGTAGATCACGCCGGCCGAACCGGTGGTGAGCGGCAGGCCCTCGGTCACCACGTCGTAGTCGCCGAAGCGTCCGGGCCAGTTGATCGCCTGGGGCCGGGCCGGCAGCCGCACTGGAACCGCCGCCACGTCCAGCGAGGCGTCGAGCGGGTCCATGTGCCAGCGGAAGCGCGGCGTCCGGCCGTCATAGAGGCTGAGCTTGAGGCCGAGCGCCTCGCATTCGAGGTCGTGACCATAGGTGTCGGCCCAGGTGTCCTCGGTCCCCCGGTTCTTGAAATAGAAGGCGCCGGGCTGCAGCAGGCAGTGCAGGGCGGTCAGCACCAGATAGCGGTCGGCCTCGACATGGAAGAGGAAGCCGGAGAACACCTGATGCGGCTGGCCCGACTTGCGGCGGGTGAGGAAGCGCGGCGCGGCTTGGGCGAACGGGTCGATCAGGTCCATGGGCGCAAGGCTAGGCGCTGGTCGCCCGCCGGTCGAGACGGCGGGCGCTCAAGCCGGGGCGGAGGAACCGCTCGGCGGGCCGGCTCATTCCAGTTCGGACCGTCGAACGCGGACATCCTGACCATGGCGCGCGCCGCATCCTCCTCGCCTCCCGAAGCGGACGTCCCTGCGACCCTGGAGGCGGTCGCCGCCGGCGTCGAGGCCTGCCGCCGTTGCGAGCTGTGGCGCGAGGCGACCCAGGGCGTGGCGGGCGAGGGCGGGGCCCAGGCGCGGCTGATGCTGGTGGGCGAGCAGCCGGGAAACCAGGAAGACCTCGCCGGGCGGCCGTTCGTCGGGCCGGCGGGGCGCCTGCTGGACCGCGCGCTGGAGGAGGCGTCGGTTCCGCGGGGCGAGGCCTATGTCACCAACGCGGTGAAGCATTTTCGCCATGAGCAGCGGGGCAAGCGCCGCATCCACCAGACCCCGACCGCCGCCCACGTCTCGGCCTGCCGCTGGTGGCTGGACGCCGAGCGGGCCATCGTGCGGCCGCGGGTGATCGTGGCCCTGGGCGCCACCGCGGCGCTGGGCGTGTTCGGCAAGGCGACGGCGATCGGCAAGTCGCGCGGGCGGGCGCTCCAGTTGCCCGACCAGGCCCAGGCGATCGTGACCTATCACCCGTCATTCCTGCTGCGGGCGCCGGACGAGGCGAGGCGCAAGGCGCTCTATGGCGGGTTCGTCGAAGACCTGCGGCTGGCCTGGAAATTGGCCGGCTAGGCCGAGAAGCCGGCCTCGGCGAAGTCGAGCATGCGCCCCAGCAGGCCGTCCGTGTCGCCTTCGCGGGTCGCCCCGTCGGACAGTACGTGCAGGCGGTCGAACTCGGCGAAGCGGTTGTTGTGCACCATGCCCAGGCAGAAGTGCAGCCGCCAGTAGACGGTTTCCGCCGGCAGGTCCGGGCGCGCCTTGATCAGGGCGTCGGCGAAGCGGGCCAGGTGGCTGACGTCCTTGGCCAGCGCTTCGCGCATCTCGGCGGTGCCTTCGCTGCGCGAGCGGATGATGAACTGGATCGAGATGCGCCGGTCGTTCTCGAGCGAGCCCCAGCGCAGGGGCGGGGCGAACAGCGCCTCGAGGATGTCGCGGACCGGCGGGTCGCCGTGATGGCGGTCGTTGGCCTCGTGCAGCATCCGCGCCCGCTCGCGGTTCAGCTCCGCCGTCCGCCGGCGGAAGATCTCGAACAGCAGGGCGTCCTTGGAGCCGAAGTGGTAGTTCACCGAGGCGAGGTTCACCCCCGCGGCGGCGGTGATGTCGCGGACCGAGACGTTCTGGAAGCCGTGGAGGGCGAAGAGCCGCTCGGCGGCGCAGAAGACCGCCGCCTTGGTGGCGGCTTCGTTGGTCTCTTCGGGTTCGTTGGCCTGGGCGGCGTCCACGGGCGAATCTCTCAAATGTCCCCACACCTTAGCAGGTGTCGGGCGATGCGGAGCGTTAGCGTGCCAGCTCCTTCATCGCCTTTTCGAGGCCTTCCAGCGTCAGCGGGAACATCCGGTCGTTCACCAGTTGCTTCATCACCTCGATGGAGGGGGTGTAGTCCCAGTGCCGCTCGGCCGTCGGGTTGAGCCAGACCATGTGTTCGTAGATCTGGGCCACGCGGTCCATCCACACCGCGCCGGCCTCCTCGTTCCAGTGCTCGACCGAGCCGCCCGGATAGGTGATCTCGTAGGGGCTCATCGTCGCGTCGCCGACGAAGATCACCTTATAGTCGCTGGAGAACTTGTGGAGGATGTCCCAGGTGTTCAGCTTCTCGGCGTGACGGCGGCGGTTGTCCTTCCACACGTGCTCATAGAGACAGTTGTGGAAGTAGTAGAACTCCATGTTCTTGAACTCGGACCGCGCGGCCGAAAACAGCTCCTCGCAGATCTTGATGTGGCTATCCATCGAGCCGCCGATGTCGAAGAAGATCAGGACGCTGATCTTGTTGCGGCGTTCGGGCCGCATCTGGATGTCCAGATAGCCCTTCTCGGCGGTGCCGCGGATCGTGCCGGGCATGTCCAGTTCGTCGGCGGCGCCGTCGCGCACCCATTTGCGCAACCGGCGCAGGGCGACCTTGATGTTGCGGGTGCCGAGCTCGACCGAGTCGTCGAGGTTCTTGTACTCGCGCTTGTCCCAGACCTTGATCGCCTTGCCGTGGCGGCCCTTGTCCTGGCCGATGCGGATGCCTTCGGGATGATAGCCGTTGGCGCCGAAGGGCGAGGTGCCGCCGGTGCCGATCATCTTGTCGCCGCCCTCGTGCCGCTCCTTCTGTTCCTTGAGGCGTTCGGCCAGGGCCTCCATCAGCTTGTCGAAGCCACCCATGGCCTCGATCTGGGCCTTTTCCTCTTCGGTCAGGAACTTCTCGGAGATCTTGCGCAGCCATTCGGCCGGGATGTCGGCCGTGCCCACGCCCTCGACCTTTTCCAGGCCCTTGAAGACGTGGCCGAACACCTGGTCGAACTTGTCGAGGTTCTTCTCGTCCTTCACCAGGGCCGAGCGCGACAGGTAATAGAAGTCGTTCACCGACCGGTCGATCGCCGCCTTGTCGAGCGCCTCCATCAGCATGAGGTACTCTTTCAGCGTCACCGGCACCTTGGCTTCGCGCAGCTCGGTGAAAAAGCGCATGAACATGGCGGGCTTCCAGTCGCAGACGAACAGACGTTTGACTTGCGAAGATGGGGCCCCGAACTGCGGTTGTCCAGCGTGCCCTTGCGTCGGGCTTCAGCCTTCGAAAGAGCGCGTCAGCAGCCCGGCGCGGCCGGATCGGCGTGCCGCCGGCGCCAGTTGAGCAGGTGCGCGCCGGCCAGGAACAGGCTGCCGCAGACCGTGATCGGCGTCTCCAGGCGATGCGAGGGCCAGTGCGCCGCGCCCAGGGCCAGCAGGGCCAGGCCGATCAGGGAGAGGATGAGGATCGGGCCCGACTGACCCCGCCGCCACAGGGCCAGGGCCGACAGCGGCGCGGCCACCGCCACCGCGGCGGTGTGGACCCACTCGGCCTCCGCCCAGGTCGCCAGCAGGGGGGAGGAGGCGGCGACCAGGGGGAGGGCCAGGCAATGCACCAGGCAGAGGCCGGACAGGCTGACGGCCGAGGCGTCCAGAAGGGACCTTGAGGCGGTTTTCACTAAGGACCCTCCGAGGGGTGGACACACTCGACCGTCGCCGTCGCGACGACGTCGATGTAATATTATAACATAATGTCCGCAAGGGGGATCGAGCAGCCGAGGCCGCCGCCCAGGTCGCCGAGAGGATTTAGGCCGTCGCTTCCTTGAGCTTGCGCCAGACGGTCATGCGCGAGACGCCCAGCCGCCGGGCGATCTCGACCGGGCCGACGCCCGCGGCCTGCAACGCGCGGATGTCTTCGGCCGGCGCGCCCTTGCGGCGGCGGCTCGTCCACGGAGGTTCGAGTTCGGCGACCGCGCCCAGGGCCGCGCGCAGCGCCCGCCCGCCCTCGCCCTGGCTGCAGAGATCGGACTGGGCGACCAGCAGGCTGGCGCCCCGGGCCTCAAGCCGGTCCAGCACGTCGAGCAGTTCGCGCCCGGAGGTTCCAAGGTGGCTGAGCCGGGTGACGACCAACTGGTCGCCCTCGGCGATGAAATCGATGATGGACGTCAGAACCGACGACTCATCGCCCGCGGGGCCGGCCGGTTCCTCGGCGCGGACCACGTGGCATCCGTCGGATTTGAGCTTCGCCGTATCCTCCGCCGAGCGCGGATCGCGCAGACGGACATATCCAATCTTCAACATCCCACCCGTCGCCAATCAGCTACGTCGATGATCGCCGGGGAACCTGACAAAACGCGGCCGCAGCGTCAAAGACCGGGACGTTAAATCGAAGCAATATTTCTCTAAGCGAGATGAGAGATTCAGCGAACCTCGCAAGGCTTCGCCGGCTTTTCATCCCTTGGTGGAACCGGCGTGCGCGACACGCCTCAGAATGAATTCGCGATCCACCGTGTTTCCGACTTGGAATCCGTATTCGCCGACCTTCTCGAAGCCGTGGCGGGCGTAGAAGCGCCGGGCCCCGTAGTTCTCCGACCAGACGCCGATCCACAGGTCGCGGGGGCCGTCCTGCTCCAGCCAGGCCATGACCTCGTCGAACAGCCGCCCGCCGACGCCTCCGCCCTGCCACGGCTTCAGAAGATAGAACCGCTTCAGCTCGCCGCTGGCGGCGGCGACGTCCGGATGCGGAAGCTCGCAGGGGCCGGCCAGGGCGTAGCCCACGGCCTGGCCGCCGGCCTCCACGATCCATTGCGCCTTGCCGGGATGGGCGAGGTCGGCGCAGGTCCGCTCCAGGCTGTAGGCCTGGTCCAGAAAGGCGCTCAGGTCCTGCGGCGGATAGAGATGGGCGAAGGTCTCGGTGAAGGTGCGCGCGCCCAGTTCCGAAAGGGCGGCCGCATCGGAAAGCTGGGCGCGGCGGATAACGGGTGGCTGCATTTGGGCGCTGGGCGTGTTTAGTCTACGATTCCAATGGACGTCGCTCTCTATACCCATCTCGACATGCTCGGCCATCGTCCCGGCGACTGGCATTACGAGCGGCCCGAGCGGCTGCGCGCGGTGCTGGACGCGCTGGCAGACGACGCGACCCTGAGGCTGGAGCGGCGCGAGGCGCCGCCCATCGCCCAGGCCGATCTGCTGCTCGCCCATCGCAACGCCTACGTCCAGGCTCTGATCGAGGCCGCGCCCCAAACCGGCCTGCTGAAGCTGGACGAGGACACCTACATGTCGCCGGGCAGCCTGAACGCGGCCCTGCGCGCCGCGGGGGGAGTGGTCCAGGCGGTCCGGGACGTCGCCGCCGGCGAGGTCGAGCGGGCCTTCTGCGCCGTGCGCCCGCCGGGGCACCATGCGGAACCGGCCCTGCCCATGGGGTTCTGTATCTTCTCCAACGTCGCCATCGCCGCCCGCGCCGCCCAGCAGGCGGGCCTGCGGAAGGTGGCGGTGGTCGACTTCGACGTCCACCACGGCAACGGCACCCAGGCGGTGGTGAGCGGGCGGGAGGACCTGTTCTTCGCCTCGGTGCAGCAATGGCCGATGTGGCCGGGCAGCGGCCATCCTTCCGAGCCTGTCCCCGGCAATATCCGCAACGCCGTGGTGTCGCCCGGCGCCTCGCGCGAGGCCTGGCGGCGCGAGTTTTCCGGCCTGATGCGCCACGTGGACGCCTTCGCGCCCGACCTGATCGTCGTCTCGGCCGGCTTCGACGCCCACGCCCGCGATCCGGTCAGCGATTCGAGCCAGAACCTGGAGGCCGAGGACTTCGAGTGGGCCACGCGGGCCATCCTCGAGGTGGCGCGGGCGCATGGACGCGGGCGGGTTGTTTCCTCGCTCGAGGGCGGGTACGACCTAGAGGCTCTAGGCCAGTCGGCGCTTGCGCATGTTCGGGCTCTCTCGCAGGGGTAAGGGCGAGGTCGGCGCGCGTTCCGGCCTTCAGACGAAATGGCCGACGCTTTGACCGCCGACCTCCCGAAAACCGGCAGCATGCGCTCCGGGGCCATCGTGCTCGCGCGGCATGGGGAGCCGGACATCCACCGCAAGGTGATGCTGAACGCCCACGGCTATCGCGAATACTGGAGCCGCTACGAGCAGCTCGGCATCCGGCCGGGCCAGCAGCCGCCGGCGACCCTGATCGAGCAGACCGCCCGCGCCGGCGTCATCATCTCCTCGGTCCGCAACCGTTCCATCGAAAGCGCCCTGGCCCTGGCCGCCGGCCGCGAGTTCTCGCGCACGCCCCTGTTCGTGGAGGCGCCGCTGCCCCCGCCGCACTGGCCGCGCTTCGTGAAGATGTCGCCCAAGTTCTGGGGCTTCATCGCTCGGGTCTGGTGGTGGTTCTTCAACCATCACGAAGGCCAGGAAACCCGGCGCGAGGCCGAGGCGCGCGCCGAGCAGGCGGCCGACATGATCGTGCAACTGGCCAGCGAGGGGCGCGACGTGGTGGTGCTGGCGCACGGCTTCTTCAACTTCATGGTCGGGCGCGCCCTGCGGCGGCGCGGCTGGCGCCTGACGGCCAACCAGGGCTGGAAGTACTGGTCGACCCGGCGCTACGAGCGGCGTTAGGGACTTGCCGCATTGCCGGGGGCGCCCCCGGTCACTAACCTGCCCGCTTTCGAGGAATCCAAAAGCATGGCCGACGCCGCCGACATTGACGCGCTCTCCTTCGAACAGGCCCTGGCCGAGCTGGAACGTATCGTCGGCCAGCTCGAATCCGGCCAGGCGCCCCTGGAACAGTCCATCGCGCTCTACGAGCGCGGGGCCCTGCTGAAGGCCCATTGCGAAAAGCGCCTGGAGGCTGCGCGCCTGCGGGTCGAGAAGATCGTGGTCGGTCAGAACGGGCAGGCGGGCGTCGAGCCGGCCGAGTTCAACTGACATGGAGATGGCCGCCCGCGTCGCCGAAGCCGCCGACCTCGTCACGGTGGCTCTGGACGAGCTGCTGCCGCGCGCCGAGGGGCCCGAGCAGCGGCTGACCGAGGCGATGCGCTACGCCGCCCTGGGCCCGGGAAAGCGCCTGCGCACCTTCTTCGCCATCGAGACCGGCCGCATGTTCGACCTGGACGACCGGCCGGTGCTGCGCGCGGCCTGCGCCCTGGAATGCATCCAGGCCTACAGCCTGATCCACGACGACCTGCCCTGCATGGACGACGACGACATGCGGCGCGGACGGCCGACCGTGCACAAGGCCTATGACGAGGCGACCGCCGTCCTGGCCGGCGATTCCCTGCAGACCATGGCCTTCGAGATCCTGGCCGATCCCGACACCCATCGCGATGGAGCGGTACGCGCCGAGCTCGTGCTGAAGCTCGCCCAGGCCTCGGGCGCGCGGGGCATGTGCGGCGGCCAGATGATCGACATGCTGGGCGTGCGCGACGACCTGGGCGCGGTGGCGCGGATGCAGCGGCTGAAGACCGGCGCCCTGATCGCCGTCTCCTTCGAGCTGCCGCTGATCATGGCCCGCGCCGGCGAGGCCGAGCGCCACGCCCTGATGGGGTTCGCCCAGGACATCGGGCTCGCCTACCAGATCGTCGACGACCTGCTCGACGCCGAGGGCGACAGCGAGGCGATGGGCAAGAAGGTCGGCAAGGACGCCGAGCGGGGCAAGGCCAACTACGTCACGCTTCTGGGGGCCGATGCGGCCCGCCAGCGGCTTGCAGTGCTCAAGGAGCAGACCAAGGCTCACCTGGATCCGTTCGGCCCGCGCGCGGATTTCCTGCGGGCGAGCGTCGATTTCGTGCTAGATCGCCGAAACTAGTTCAAGAAAACCCGACAATATGGCTCCCGTCACTCCGCTGCTCGACAAGGTCAAACACCCACGTGACATGCGTGGATTCAGCACCGCTGAACTGCGCCAGCTCGCCGATGAACTGCGCGCGGAGATGATCGATGTTGTATCGCAGACCGGCGGACACTTCGGCGCCGGCCTCGGCGTCGTCGAGCTGACTGTCGCGCTGCATCATGTCTTCGAGACGCCGGAAGATATCCTGATCTGGGACGTCGGCCACCAGGCCTATCCGCACAAGATCCTGACCGGCCGCCGCGACCGCATCCGCACCCTGCGCCAGGCGGGCGGGCTGTCGGGCTTCACCAAGCGCAGCGAGAGCGAATACGACCCGTTCGGCGCGGCGCATGCGGCGACCTCGATCAGCGCCGCCCTCGGCTTCGCCGCCGCGCGCGACGCCGCCGGCCGCTCCAACAGCGTGGTGGCCGTGATCGGCGACGGCTCGATGAGCGCGGGCATGGCCTACGAGGCCATGAACAACGCCTGCCACACCACTCGCGGCCAGCTCACGGTCATCCTCAACGACAACGACATGTCGATCGCCCCGCCGGTGGGCGGGATGAGCGCCTATCTCGCCCGCGTGGTGTCGGGCGGCGGCTATCAGTCGCTGCGCAACCTCGGCAAGTCGGTGGCCAAGGTGCTGCCCCGGCCGCTGCAGGAGGCCGCCCGCAAGGCCGAGGAATACGCCCGCGGCATGGTCACCGGCGGCACCATGTTCGAGGAACTGGGCTTCTACTATGTCGGGCCGATCGACGGGCACGACCTCGACGCCCTGACCGCGGTGCTGCGCAACGTCCGCGAGATCAAGGACAAGCCGGTCCTGGTCCATGTGGTCACCCAGAAGGGCAAGGGCTACGCCCCGGCCGAAAGCGCGGCCGACAAGCTGCATGCGGTGGCCAAGTTCGACGTCATCACCGGCCAGCAGGCCAAGGCTGCGCCGGCCGCCCCGACCTACACCAAGGTCTTCGCCCAGGAACTCATCAAGCAGGCTGAGAAGGACCCGAAGATCATCGGCGTCACCGCGGCGATGGATTCCGGTACGGGCCTCGACCTGTTCGCCAAGCGCTTCCCCGACCGCATGTTCGATGTCGGCATCGCCGAGCAGCATGCGGTGACCTTCGCCGCGGGGCTGGCCGCCGACGGGATGAAGCCGTTCTGCGCGATCTATTCGACCTTCCTCCAGCGTGGTTACGACCAGGTCGTCCATGACGTGGCGATCCAGGGCCTGCCGGTGCGTTTCGCCATGGACCGCGCCGGCCTGGTCGGGGCCGACGGCGCGACCCACGCGGGCTCCTTCGACATCGGGTTCATGGGCGCCTTGCCGGGCATGGTGCTGATGGCGGCGGCCGACGAAGCCGAGCTGGCGCGCATGGTCGCGACCGCCGTGGCCATCGACGACCGCCCCTCGGCCTTCCGCTATCCGCGCGGCGAGGGGACGGGCGTGGCGATCCCGGACATCGCCGAGCCGCTGGAGATCGGCAAGGGCCGCATCGTGCGCGAAGGCTCGGCCGTCGCCATCCTGTCGTTCGGCACGCGCCTGGCCGATAGCCTCAAGGCGGCCGACATGCTGGCCGCCCGCGGCCTGGCCGCCACCGTCGCCGACGCCCGCTTCGCCAAGCCGCTCGACATCGAGCTCGTCCTGCGCCTGGCGCGCGAGCACGAGGCCCTGATCACGGTGGAAGAAGGCGCCATGGGAGGCTTCGGCGCCTTCGTACTCCAGGCGCTGGCCCAGCACGGCGCCCTCGACCGCGGTCTGAAGGTGCGGACTCTCGCCCTGCCCGACGTCTTCCAGGACCAGGGCAAGCCGGAGGCGATGTACGCCGAGGCGGGGCTCGACGCCGAAGGGATCGTGGCCGGCGCGCTTTCCGCCTTGGGCGTCGACAACGCCGCAGCCGCGGGCCGGCGCGCCTGAAGCCTACTTGCAGGCCCCGAGGAATTTCCGAACCTGGCCCTTGGGCGCCGGCGGTGGCTGAAGCGTCTCGCCGATCGCGTTCAGAGTGATCGCGCCGCTCTTGCGGAAGGCGGCGGCGAAGGGCGCAAGGGTTGAAAACTCGGCTGTGGCCGTCGTTCCGCCGGTGATCTCGTTGACGCGGCCCTGACCGCGCAGATTCAGCGACGCAGCCTGCGAGGTGAGGACGACGCTCATCGGCCAGGGTTCGCGCACGCCGGCCTTGTCCACCCAGGCGCCTCCGACCTGATCCACGCCCAGTTGCGCCGAAAGGTCGGCGACGACCTTCACCTGCCCCGACTTGCGCGTGCAGAAAAAGGCGATCGGCTGGTCGTCGGTGTCCGGCGCGCCGAAGTGCAGCGCCGCCTCGGCGTCCTTCGGCGTCTCCACGCTCCAGACCCGCTCGGGAGCCTGGGCTCGAGCGGGGGTCTGGGCGGCGGCGGCGATCAGGGCGAGCAGGAGGGCGGCGGCAGGCTTCATGCCGGCCAAGCTAGCACCGGCTCAGAACGGCTGGAACCGCTCCACCAGCGATTGGCCGCCCGGCACTTTCTGCACCCGGCTGATGTCGCCGCGGCCGCCATAGCTGATCCGCGCCTCGGCGATCTGGGTGTGGCGGATGGTGTTGGCCGAGGAGATGTCCTCCGGCCGCACGATGCCGGCGACGGTGAGCTGGCGCAGCTCGGCGTTGGTGCGGACCTCCTGGGTGCCCTGGATCACCATGTTGCCGTTCGGCAGGACGTTGGTGACCACCGCGGCGATGGTCAGGGAGATCTTCTCCGAACGGGTGACCGCGCCCGTCCCGGTGTTGTTCGAGGTCGAGTTGGTGTTGATCGCGTTGGCGGGGTCGAACCCGCCGGGGAAAAAGCGGCCGAGGCTCGATTCCAGGCCGAAGAAGTTGTCGACGCCAGCCTGCACCCCCGAGCTGCGGCTGCTGGTCGAGGTGTTCTTGGTCTGGGCCGAGTCGTCGATGTCGATCTGGACGGTCAGGATGTCGCCCACCCGGTTGGCGCGCTGGTCGATGAAGAAGGCGCGCGCGCCGGTCCGCCACAGCGAATTGGCCGAGGCCGGCGTCGGGGTCGGCTCGCGCGCCGAGACGAAGCTCGGCGCTTCGCGGGCGACGAGTTGGGCCGGATAGCCGACCGGCGCGAGCTCGGGCCCCTTCACCGCCTCCTTGACGGTCGAGCAGGCGGCCAGCGGGGCCAGGGCGAGGACGGCGAGAAGCGAGAGGCGCATGGGCGTTTTCCCTAACGAAGCGCGTACTGGGCGCGGGGCAGGGCCCGCATCTGGTCGGCGGCGGGGCCGACCAAGGCCTGACCGGGGCCGCTGGCCACGGCCGAGATGACCTTCTTCGAGGCGGTGTTCTGGACGGCGAAGCTGTCGCCCAGCGCCGCGCCGGCCATCGCCTTGGCCTGGAGGGCCAGAGAGATCCCGTCGTTCTCGTAGAGGACGGTGATCATCTCGCCTGCCTTGATGACCTGGGGAGCGGAGACGTCGCGGGCCGAGACGGCCGCGCCTGCGCGCAGCGGGCGGCGCGCCGCCAGCCCGATCACCATCTCGGCGTCGCCGGGCGCGTCGGCCGGCGCGGCTGCGACCTTGGCCCAGACGAGGTCCTGCGGCTGGACGATCTCGCCGGCCGCCAGGCTGCGGGCGTAGGTCAGCACCTCGACATTGACGCGCGAGACGCCGGCCGCTGCGACGGCGGCGCTCGGCGCGCCGCGGACCACGATCCGGCGAAAGCCCTCGGCGTTGGCCCAGTCCAGGCCCGCCCGGCGCGCCGCGCCCTGCACGGCTGCGGCGTCCAGCACCGCCGAAGCCCCCGGCTTGGCGGCGACCGGGACCTTGCCGGCCGCGCCCGCGCCTTCGAATAGGTCGCCCAGCGTGATCACGCCGTCGCTGTCGAGCGGCTCGGCCTTGAGGACCACCGGCGTGCCGGCCAGGGCGGGGGCGGCGATCAGGGCCGCGGCGGTGGCGATCAGCAGGCGCTTCATGATCATGACCGGATGTTGCTGGCGGTGCGCAGCATCTCGTCGGCCGAGGTGATGACCTTGGAGTTCATCTCATAGGCGCGCTGGGCCACGATCAGGGCGGTGATCTCGCTCACCGCATCGACGTTGGAGGCTTCGGTATAGCCCTGGTTCAGCGTGCCGGTCCCGTCGATGCCTGGGGCAGCGACGGTGGGCGCGCCCGAGGCGGCGCTTTCCTTCAGGAGGTTGTCGCCGATGGCGTCCAGGCCCGCCTCGTTGACGAAGGTGGCCAGCTCGATATTGCCCACCACCTCCGGCTGGGTCTGGCCCGGGCGGATCGCCTGGACCTGGCCCGACTTGGAGATCGAGATGTCGGTGGCGTCTTCCGGAATGGTGATCGCCGGTTCGATCAGATAGCCGTCCTCGGTGACGAGCTGGCCCTGATTGTTGGGCGAGAAGTTGCCGGCGCGGGTGTAGGCGATGGTCCCGTCCGGCATCATCACCTGGAAGAAGCCGCGGCCGGTGATCGCCACGTCGAACTTGCCGCCGGTGGCGGTCATGTTGCCCTGTTCGGTGATGCGGTAGACCGAGCCGGTCTTGACACCGCCGCCCACCTGCACGCCGGTCGGCACCACATTGCCCTGGTCGGACGACTGCGCGCCGGCCCGTTCGATGGTCTGGTAGAGCAGGTCCTGGAACTCCGCCCGCTGCTTCTTGAAGCCGACGGTGTTCATGTTGGCGATGTTGTTGGAGATCACATCGACGTTCAACTGCTGGGCGGCCATGCCCGTCGCGGCGGTGCGGAGCGCTTGCATCGGTCAGCTCTTCCTTAGTTCACCTTGCCCATCCGCTCGACCGAGCGGCGGGAGAGTTCGGCGTTGGCGTCCATCATCTTGGTGATGGACTCATAGGCGCGGGTGATCTCGATCATCCGGGTGACTTCCGAGATCGGCTTGACGTTGGAGCCTTCCAGCATCCCCTGCTGGATCACCGACTCCGTGGCCGGGATGGGCTGGGCGTTGGAGCTGTTGCGGAAGCGGTTCTCGCCGACCTTCTCCAGCACCGACAGCTCCTGGAACTGGAAGAGGCCGACCTTGCCCAGCCGCTCCTGACCCTGGCTCACCACCCCGTCCTTGGCGATGCTGACCGGGCCGAGCTTGGGGTCGATGACGATGTCGCCGCCGCCTTCGTCCAGCAGGGCCGCGCCGTCCTCGGTGACCAGGCGCCCGTCGCCGTCCATGTGGAAGCGGCCGTCGCGGGTGAACTGCTCGCCGTCCGCGGTGCGCACGCGGAAGAACCCGTCGCCCTGGATGCCGAGGTCGAAGGTCGCGCCGGTGGAGCGCAGCACGCCCTGGCCGAAATCGCGCCCGACGCTGCGGTCGATCACGAACTTCACCGGCCGCGGCGCGCCGGCCGTGTGGGCGGGGGCGGCCGGCTCGGTCTCGACCATCAGGTTTTCGACCTTGAAGCCGGTGGTGTCCATGTTCGCGATGTTGTTGGCCACGATGTCGAGTTCTCGGCGCAGGGTCATCTGGCGCGAGAGTCCGACGTAGAGGGCGTTGTCCATGGCGAGGCTTAACCTGCGGCGTTTTCGTCGCCGCCTGCGCTGCAAGGATCGGGCCAGTCTGAAAGCTGAATGAAATCAGCGGGAAATAAAGTTAACGCCCGCCGCCCGGCGCTTTTTGCCCGGCACGAAAATCGCGCTCGTTAACACCTGTTAAAAACTTGTCCTTAACCATGCCTGGGTCATGAGACGGGGATAGATTCTAAGGAGCGCGCGGGCGTGGCCAAGGACAAGGTGAAAGAGGCCGACGCCGACGCCCCCGAAGGCGAGGAGGGCGAGGCCGCGCCCAAGAAGAAGCTTTCGCCGAAGATCCTGATCATCGCGGGCGTCGCCGCGGCCCTGGTGCTGGGCGGCGGCGGGGCCGGCGCCTTCTTCCTGCTCAAGCCCAAGCCCGAGGCGGCCGCCGGCAAGGCGGCGAAGAAGGAACGCAAGAAGGACGACAAGAAGAAGGGCGAGGGCGACAAGCCGGTCGGCGAGGTGCGCGAGGGCCCCGACGGCGTGCTGTTCTACACCATGCCTAGCATCGTGGTGAACATGCAGACGGCCGACGGCCGCACGACCTTCCTGAAGCTCAAGCTGACCCTGGAGGCGCCCGATCAGGATACGGTCGACGCCCTGGAACCCAACATGCCCAGGCTGCAGGACATGTTCCAGACCTTCCTGCGCGAACTGCGGCCGGAAGACCTGCAAGGCTCGCAAGGCTCCTACCAGCTTCGGATGGAGATCCAGCGGCGCGTCAACATGGTGATCGCGCCGGCCAAGGTGAACGCGGTGCTGATCGAGGAGATGCTGATCAACTGAGGCCCTTGGGCCTCGGGCGGCGAACGACGCATGGGCGACGACGAACCTCAGATCATCGGCGGGCTGCAGGGGGCGATGAACCCCGACGACCCGGCCACCTGGCCAAATCCCGACGACGCCAAGATCGACGGGATGCTGGGGGCCGAGCGCATCCTGAACCAGGACGAGATCGACAGCCTGCTGGGCTTCGATCTCTCCGACGAGGAGGCGGCCGAGCGCTCGGGCATCCGGGCGATCATCAATTCGGCGCTGGTGTCCTACGAACGCCTGCCGATGCTGGAGATCGTCTTCGACCGCCTGGTGCGGCTGATGACCACCTCCTTGCGCAACTTCACTTCCGACAACGTGGAAGTGAGCCTCGACAACATCTCGTCGATCCGCTTCGGCGACTACCTGAACTCGATCCCGCTGCCGGCCATCCTCTCGGTCTTCAAGGCCGAGGAGCTCGAGAACTACGGCCTGCTGACCGTCGATTCCAACCTGATCTATTCGATCGTCGACGTGCTGCTGGGCGGGCGCCGCGGGACGGCGGCCATGCGGATCGAGGGGCGTCCCTACACCACCATCGAGCGCGTCCTGGTCCAGCGGATGGTCGAGGTGGTGCTGGCCGACGCCCGCGCCGCGTTCGAGCCGCTGACCCCGGTGACCTTCACCCTCGACCGGCTGGAGACCAATCCGCGCTTCGCCGCCATCGCCCGGCCGGCCAACGCCGCCATCCTGGTCAAGCTGCGCATCGACATGGAGGACCGCGGCGGCCGTATCGAGTTGCTGCTGCCCTACGCCACGCTCGAACCGATCCGCAAGATGTTGCTGCAGCAGTTCATGGGCGAGAAGTTCGGCCGCGACAATATCTGGGAAAGCCATCTGGCGACCGAGCTCTGGACCACCCAGCTCGACGTGCGCGCGGTGCTGGACGAGCATGAATTGCCGCTGCGCCAGGTGCTGGACCTGAAGGTCGGCGACACCCTGCTGCTCAACGCCACCCCCGACAGCCAGGTCGAGCTGCGCGCCGGAACCGTGCCGCTGACCCGCGGCCGGATGGGCCGGCGCAACCACCACATCGCCGTGCGGGTCGAGGCGCCGCTGTCGCCCCACGCCAGAAAAGCCATTTCGAGGTTCAAATGAGCGCCATCGCCATCGGCATGAACCTGATGCTCGCCGGCCTGCTGGCCGCGGCCCTGGTCATGGGTTACCGCCTGAATGCGCGTTTGAAGGCGCTGCGCGAAAGCCACGAGGGCTTCGCCAAGGCCGTGGCCGAGCTCGACGCCGCCGCCGCCCGCGCCGAACAGGGCCTGGCCGACCTGCGCGCGGCGACCGACGAGGCGCACGACGCCCTGGCCGACCGCATCGGAAAGGCCCGAGCCCTGACGGCCCGGCTCGACCGCCAGCTCCAGGGCGCCCCGACGCCTCGCGCCGACGCGGTTTCAGAAAGCGATGTCGAGCGCGTGACCCACCGGCTCGGCTCCCTGCTGTCGGCCGCGCGCGAACCGCGCCCGCAGCGCGAGCCGCCGCGCCGCGAGGCGCCGGCCTTCCAGGCTCGCCCGACCTTCGACGACGATCTCTTCGATGGGCCCGCCGAACCCGCGCCGCGGCGCGCCCGGGCCGGAGTCCGCTGATGCAGAACATGCCTCGCATCCTGCCCCTGGTGGGCGTCGCCATCGCCGGCGTGATCGGGATCAACGCGCTCTCGGGCGCTCAGACCCTGCCTGACCTGGTGTCCGGCGCCCGCGCCTTCGCCGAGGAGGCCGCCAAGGGCGTGAAGAGCGCGGCGGCGCCCGCGGACGACAAGGCCGCCACCGGCGAGGCCAAGGACGCGGCCGCCAAGGTTCCGGGCCTGCCGGCGGCCAAGCCTGCCGCCGTCTGTGCGCCCACCGCCGCGGAACTGGCCAAGGAGGCGGGTCTCTCGCCGGCCGAACTGCAGGCGCTGCAAAGCCTCGGCGCGCGCCGGGGCCAGCTCGACAAGCGCGAACAGGACCTCGACGTGCAACTGGCCCTGCTGGCCGCGGCCGAGGCCAAGCTGGACGCCAAGATCCAGGCCCTGACCGGCATGAAGGGCGATATCGCCAAGCTGATGGTCGACGCCGACGCCAAGGAACAGGCCGAGATCGACCGCCTGGTGAAGGTGTTCGAGCTGATGAAGCCCAAGGACGCCGCGCCGCGGATGGTCCTGCTGGACGACGCCGTCCGCCTGCCGGTGGCTGCGAAGATGAAGGAGCGCGCGCTCTCGCCGATCCTGGCCGCCATGCCGCCGGCCGAGGCCAAGAAGCTGACCGAGGCGCTCGCCAGCCGCTTCGCCGAGGTCAAGAAGGTTGCGGCCGCCGCTCAGGCCGTGGCCGGTCCGCCCGCGCCGGCGGCCGCCAAGCCTGGCGCCCAGGCCGCCGCCCCGGCTGCGCCGAAGCCCGCCGCGCCGCCCGCCAAGGCCGGCTGAGCGAATGAACCTGCGCCAGGCCCTGCGGTCGAGCGTCGCGGCGATCACCATCGCCAGCGTCGCCGCGCCTGCGGGCCTGGCCGCCCCCGCCACCGAAGCAGCGCCTCGCGGCGTCCAGGTCCGCGTCGCCCAGGCCAAGGACTTCTCGCGCATCGAGATCGCCGGCCGCGCCGTGGTCCGGCGCGAGGGGCAGACCCTGGTCCTGCGCCTTGGGCAAGGCGCCGCGCCGGACATCACCCGCCTGAAGGTCGCTCCGCCCCGCTGGCTGAAGTCGGCGCAGACGCGGTCGGTCGCCGGCGGGCTGGAACTGGTCCTGACCCTGGACGACGCCGCCGACGCCAAGGTCGGCGCGGCCGACGGCGCGACCTACATCAATCTCTTCGAAAAGCCGCCGGCCGCGGCCCCGCCCGCCCAGGCCGAGGCTGCGGCGCAGGCCCAGGACGCTCCGCCCCGGCCCAACCCGATCCCCGCCGGCGGGGTGGTGCGGATGGAGACCAAGGTCGGCGCCGGCCAGGTCCAGCTCGTCTTCCCCTGGGCCAATCCGGCCGGGGCGGCGGTGTTCCGGCGCGGCGGCGCGGTCTGGGTGGTGTTCGACGCGCCCGCGACGCTTGACGTTTCCAGGGCGCCGCGCGGCTTGCGCCAACTGACCCGGATGGGCGCGGTTCGCGGCGCGGACTATGCGGCCGTTCGTATCGATTCTCCGACCGGCACGCCGGTCTTCGCCCAGTCCCAGGGCGCGACCTGGACCATCACCCTGGGCCCGGGCGCGCAGGTGGAGCCGGCGACCCAGATCCGCGTCGTCCGCGACCAGGCCGGCGGTCCGGCCGGGCTGAAGGCGGCGGTGGCCGGGGCGACCAGGGTCGTACGAGTCGCCGATCCGGTGGTGGGCGACACCTTGTCGGTCGTCACCGCCCTGGGGCCGGCCAAGGGCCTGCCCTCGCGCCGCGAGTTCGTGCAGATGGCCCTGCTGCCCTCGGCTCAGGGCCTGGCGGCCGAGGCCTATATCGACGACCTGGCCATGAGCCACGACGGCGACCTGGTGCAGATCGGCCGCCCGTCCGGCCTGACGCTGTCGCCGGCCTCCACCACGGTCGAGCGGGCCGAAGCGACCCTTGGGGCGCCGCAGGCGGCCGGCATGCCCGGCCTGATCGACTATCGCAACTGGCCGAAGACCGGCTCCGGCGGCTTCCTCGCCCGCTACAACGCCCTGCTGGCGGCGGCCAACGACGAGGCCGCGCTCGGGCGCGACGCGCCCCTGGCCGCGCGCATGTCCCTGGCCCGTTTCCTGGTCGGTTCGGAGCTGTCCTACGAAGCGATCGGCGTGCTGAACGAGGCCGCCCGCCGCAATCCGCAGGTGCTGGACGATCCGGAGTTCCGCGCCCTGCGCGGCGTCGCCAAGGTGATGGCGCGCCGCTACAAGGAGGCCCAGGCCGACTTCTCGGTGGCGATCCTCTCCGACGATCCTTCGGTCGCGCTCTGGCGGTCCTACGCTGCGGCCCAGTTGGATCAGTGGCCCGAGGCGCGCGCGCAGTTCGGAGCGGGCGCAGAGGCGTTCAATCAGTTCTCGCCGGTCTGGAAGGCGCGCTTCGCCCGCTCGGACGCCCTGGCGGCCCTGGCGCTGGGCGACCTCAACGGCGCGGAAGCCCGCATCAAGCTCGCCCTGATGGACAAGACCGATCCGGTCGAGGAACTCCAGACCCGTCTGGTCCAGGCCGAGGTGGTGGAGGCCATGGGCCACAAGGACAGGGCCTTGCGCATCTATGCCGCGGTGTCGCGCGCGCCCATCGACTCGATCTCGACGCCTGCGACCCTGAAGGCGACCAAGATCCGCCTGGAGCTGGGCAAGATCACGCCGGTCGATGCGGCCAACACCTTTGCTGCGCTCCGCTATCGCTGGCGCGGCGATGCGGTCGAGCTGGAGACGATCCGCGCGCTGGGCCACCTCTATCTCGGCCAGGGCCGGTATCGCGAGGCGCTGGAGGTCTTGCGCGGGGCCGGTACGCGCTTGCCGAACCTTCCCGAGTCCGTGCGCCTGCAGGCCGATCTGGCCGCCGCGTTCCGAGGACTCTTCCTCGACGGCGCCGCCGACGGGCTGGAGCCGGTCCAGGCCCTGGCCCTGTTCTACGACTTCCGCGATCTGACCCCGCTGGGCGCCGATGGCGACCTGATGGTCCGCAAGCTGGTCCGCCGGCTGGTCGACGTCGACCTGTTGGACCAGGCCGCCGAGCTTCTGAAGTATCAGGCCGAAAATCGCCTGGACGGGGTGCCGCGCGCCCAGGTGGCGACCGATCTGGCGCTGATCTACCTGATGGACCGCAAGCCCGAGCAGGCGTTGATCGCCATCAACGCCTCGCGCACCACCATTCTGCCTACGGCGCTGAACGCCGAGCGGCGGCTGGTCGAAGCCCGCGCCCTCAGCGATCTCGGCCGCTACGACCACGCGCTGGAGGTGCTCGATCGCGACGCCGGCCGCGACGCCCAGGACCTGCGCGCCGAAATCTACTGGAAGCAGAAAGGCTGGGCCCAGGCCGCGGCCCTGTTCGAGAAGAGCCTGGGCGATCGTTGGAAACAGACCGGCCCCTTGAGCGCCGAAGATGAAGGCAAGCTGCTTCGCGCCGGCGTCGCCTACAGCCTGGCGGGCGACGATGCGGCCCTGGCGCGGATGCAACAGCGCTATTCTGGCTTCTACGACCAGGCCCGCAACCCGGAGGCTTTGCGCGTCGCCCTGACCGGGGTCCAGCAAGGCCAGCTCAGCGTCGGCGACTTCGGCCGCGTCACCGCCGACAACGAGGCGTTCGCCGGCTGGGTCGCCAAGATGAAGACCCGCTTCCGCGACAAGCCGGCGCCGCTGGGGCCGCCGACCCCGCCGGCCGAGGCCGCCAAGCCCGCGCCGAAACAGGCCAGCGCCGCGACGGCCGGGCGGGGGTAAGGAAGACACCCATGCGTCCGACCCTGAAAGTTCTCGCTCTCGGCGCGGCCTGCGTGGCCGGCTCCGCGCAAGCCCAGGATCGCGAGGGCCTGCGGGATTTCTGCCCCGACCGACCGGGCAAGGGTTCGCCGTCCTGCGTGCTCGACGCCGGCGTCTTCCAGGTGGAATTGGGCGCGGTGGAGGCCAGCTTCCAGCGTGCTGGGCCAGGTTCGAGCGAGACCTATGCGATCGGCGACCTGGCGCTGCGCCTTGGCCTGACGCCGACCCTGGAAGGCCAAATCGCCTGGACGCCCTATGCCGAGACCCGCTCGCACGCCGGCGGGGCGACGAGCCGCACATCCGGCGTCGGCGACCTCACCTTCGTCCTGCGCAAGTCGTTGCGCAATCCCGACGGCTCTGGCGTTTCCGTCGCCCTGCAACCCTTCGTCAGCGCGCCGACCGGCAAGCGCGGCGTGGGGGCGGGCGGCTGGCAGGGCGGTCTGATCGCGTCGATTTCCGCGCCCCTGACGCAGGAGGTCGCGCTGGGCCTCGCGCCGGAGGTCGACATCGTCCGCGACGCTGACGGGCGCGGAACGCACCTGGCCTGGTCGCTGGCCGCCGGTGTGAGCCGCCAGCTCGGACCGGTGACGCTGGGCGCCGAGCTATGGGGCGCGATCGACGACGATCCCGCGGGCGAGCTTCGCCAGGCTTCCGTCGACCTGACCCTGGCTTGGACGCCGCCGGGATACGAGGACCTGCAGTTCGACTTCGGGGTCTATGGCGGCTTGACCGCCGACACGCCCGATCTCGAGGTCTCGGTCGGCGCCTCGCGCCGCTTCTAGCCGCCGCCGACCCCGCGCTGGAAGCTTTCGACCAGACTGCCGGCCACCAGCCGCCAGCCGTCGACCAGTACGAAGAAGATCAGCTTGAAGGGCAGGGAGACGATCACCGGCGGCAGCATCATCATCCCCATGCTCATCAGCACGCTGGCGACCACCAGGTCGATGACCAGGAACGGGATGAACAGCAGGAAGCCGATCTCGAAGGCCCGCTTCAGCTCCGAGATCATGAAGGCGGGGGTGACGACGGTCAGCGGCGTGTCCTGGGCCGTGGCCGGGCGCTGGATCTTCGAGAGCCGGATGAAGAGGGCGAGGTCTTCCTGGCCCACCTGGCTCAGCATGAAGGTCTTGACCGGGGCGGCGGTGGCGTCGAAGGCGGCTGGCAGCTCCATCTGCTGGTCCATCAGCGGCTTGATGCCGTCGTCGTAGGACTTCTGGAAGGTCGGGCCCATGACGATGGCGGTCAGGAACAGGGCCAGGCTGATGATCACCGCGTTGGGCGGACTCTGCTGGAGGCCCAGGGCCGTGCGCAGCAGGCCCAGCACGACCACGATCCGCACGAACGAGGTGGTCATGATGACTATGGACGGCGCCAGCGACAGCACCGTCAGCAGCCCGACCAGTTGGACGACGCGCTCGGAGAGGCCCGCGCCGGTCCCGAGGTCGACATTGATCGCCTGGGCGAGGGCCACGGCCGGGAAGATCAGCGAGACCAGGGTGGCGGCGGCCGAGAGGCGCGCGGCCCTGCGCCAGTCTTCGGCATGATCCTGGAAGAGGGCCTTGAAAACCTTACGCATGGGCGTCCGTTCCAGGCTTGGCGGCGGCCGTCAGCACCCGTCCCTCGCCGAGCAGCAGCAGCGTCTCCTGGCCGTCGAACGAGATCACGACCAGGCGCCGCGAAGGGTCGAGGATCAGGGTCTCCACCACCGCCAGCCGGCGCTCCTTCTTGGTCGGAACCAGGCGCGCCAGGGCGTCTGGCCCGAAGCGGCGCAAGGCTACGGCTCCCAGGCCGACGAGCCCCAGGGTGAGCGCCAGGGCGAAGACGGCGCGAAGGAATTCGGACAGGTCCATGCCGGATTTCGAAAGGGCCGGATTTCAAAAGGGGGTGACGCGACTCGTGCGCCCGTTGGCCCTGGAGTGCGCCTGAGGGTCTTAAGGCGCGGTTAACCCTGTTTGTTCACCATTCCGGGCCATGGACCTGAACGAGATTCCGCTGTTTGCGATGCTGAAGGGGCGGCTGGGCCACCTTGGCGAGCGCCAGCGCCTGATCTCGCAGAACGTCGCCAATTCCGACACGCCCGGCTATACGCCTGGCGACCTCAAGCCCTTCACTTTTCAAGCCAAACTACAGGCGGCCCAGGCTTCGACCACGGCCCAGGCTTCGACCACGGCCCAGGCTTCGACCACGGCCCAGGCGGTCACGCAGCCGGGGCACATGACCCCGGCCTCGCAGCACCGCTCGCCCTACAAGGCGGTGAAGACCAAGGACTCCGAGACCACGCTCGACGGCAATTCCGTCGTGCTGGAGGAGGAGATGCTGAAGATGACCGAGGCGCGCATGAACTACGACGCGGCCATCAGTTTCTATCAGAAGTCGCTGGCCATGCTGCGCCTGGCGTCCCGCTCGCCGGGCCGCGGCTAGGAGGTTATAGATGGCGGACATCAAGCCCACCTCCGGCGCACCCCAGGCCATCGCCGTCACCGCCCTGCGCGCCCAGCAGGCGCGGATGCGGGTCATCGCCGAGAACATGGCCAACGCCAATTCGGTGTCGCGCCAGCCCGGCGGCGATCCCTATCGCCGCCAGATCCCGGTGTTCACGCCCTACAAGACCGACGGCGGCCAGGGGGTGCGGGTCGCCCGCGTCGAGCCCGACCGCAAGGACTTCCGCAACGTCTACGACCCCAGCCATCCCTCGGCCGACGCCAAGGGCTATGTGAAGCTGCCCAATGTCGATCCCCTGGTCGAGGCCCTCGACATGAAGGAGGCGCAGCGCGCCTACGAGGCCAACCTCAACGTCATCGAAACCGCGCGGTCCATGGAGCAGCGCACCCTCGATATCCTGAAGAAATAGGCGCCTGAGCCATGATGACCGCGCTTGCCGCCGCCAAGGCCTACGCCGCCACCCAGAACACCGCCATCGCGCGTCCGGCCGCCCCGGCCCAGGACGAGCAGGGCCTCGACTTCGGCGCGGTGCTGAAGTCGGCCATGGGCGACGTGATGCAGAACACCAAGGCGGCCGAGCACCAGATCGCCGCCCAGGCGGCCGGCAAGGCCGAACTGATCGACGTGGTGACGGCGATCTCCGCCGCCGAGGCCAGCCTGGAGACGGTGATGGCCGTCCGCGACCAGGTGATCAACGCCTATCAGGAAATCATGCGCATGCCGATCTGACGGCGCGCAGGCGAGCCGGGGGTTCCACTTCCACCCTCCCGTGTTACGCCTAGGGGCATGTCGGCGATCGAGCTTTCGGCCATCGAGAGGCGCTTCGGGACCCACCGCGCCCTGGCGGGCGTCGATCTCGCCATTCCGACCGGGCAGTTCGTGGCGCTGGTCGGCGCCTCCGGCTCGGGCAAGACCACTCTCCTGAAGACCATCAACGGCCTGGTCGCGCCGGACGCGGGAACGGTGCGCGTCGAGGGCGTGGACGCGCGCAGCCTGCCGCCGCACGACCTGCGCCGGCGGATCGGCTACGTCTTCCAGGAGGTCGGGCTGTTTCCTCACCTCAGCGTGGCCGAGAACATCGCCGTCACCCCGCGCCTGCTGGGCTGGGCGCCGGCCAGGATCGCCGCGCGGGTGGACGAGTTGCTCGATCTCGTCGCCTTGCCGCGGGATGTGGCGCGCCGCTCGCCAGCCCAGCTTTCCGGCGGCCAGCGCCAGCGGGTCGGTGTGGCGCGGGCGCTGGCGGCCGAGCCGAAGCTGATGCTGATGGACGAGCCGTTCGGCGCGCTCGATCCCCTGACGCGCGATGCGCTGGGCGCCGACTACCGAGCCCTGCACGAGGCGCTGGCCCTCACCACGGTGATGGTCACGCACGACATGGCCGAGGCGATCCTGCTGGCTGACCGGATCGTCGTGCTGGAGGCGGGGCGCGTCCTCGCCGACGGGCCGCCGCACGAGTTGACGGGGTCCGACCAGCCGCAGGCGGTGCGCGAGCTGCTGGAGGCGCCGCGCCGGCAGGCCGAACGGCTGCGCGCGCGATTGGGCGGGGCGGCATGAACGCGCGGATCGCCCAGGCCTTCGCCTTGCTGCCGGACTATCTGGCCTGGCATGTGCTGTTGAGCTTCTGCGCCCTTGCGCTCGGCCTGGCCGTCAGCTTGCCGCTGGCGGTGGCGGCGAGCCGCAGCCCGCGCCTGCGCTGGCCGCTGCTGGCTTTCGCCGGCTTCATCCAGACCATCCCCAGCCTGGCGCTGCTGGCCCTGTTCTATCCGGTGCTGCTGGGCCTCTCGGCTGCGAGCCAGGCGGTGTTCGGCAAGGGCTTCTCCGCGCTTGGCTTCCTGCCCTCGCTGCTGGCGCTCACCCTCTATTCGATGCTGCCGATCCTGCGGACCGCCACGGCCGGCGTCCTGGGCGTCGACCCGGCGGTGCGCGAAGCGGCCGACGGCGTCGGCATGACCTCGCGCCAGAAGCTGCTGCAGGTCGAGCTGCCGCTGGCCATGCCGGTGATCATGGCCGGCGTGCGGACCGCTGCGGTCTGGACCATCGGGGCGGCGACGCTCTCGACCCCGGTCGGCCAGACCAGCCTCGGCAACTACATCTTCGCCGGTCTGCAGACCGAGAACTGGGTGTTCGTGCTGTTCGGCTGCGCGGCCTCGGCGGTGCTGGCCCTGGCGGTCGACCAGCTTCTCGGCCTGATCGAGATGGGCGCGGCGCGGCGTCGGCGCGGCCTGGTCGCGTTGGGGGCGGCTTTGCTGGCGCTCGGTGCAGCGGGGGCGATCAGCCCGCTCTGGGCGATCGGCAAGCCGGCCAGCTACGTGATCGGGGCCAAGAACTTCTCCGAGCAATACATCCTGGCCGAACTGATGGCCCAGCGGCTGGAGGACGGCGGCGCCAGGGTCTCGCGCAAGGAGGACCTGGGCTCGGCGGTGGCCTATCGCGCGCTCGCCGCCGGGGAGATCGACGCCTATGTCGACTATTCCGGCACGCTCTGGACCAATGTGCTGAAACGCCAGGACAATCCGGGCCGCGCCGCCGTGCTGGCCGAGTTGACCTCGGAGTTGAAGCGCCGCGACGGCGTGGTCGTGCTGGGATCGCTGGGGTTCGAGAACGCCTACGCCTTCGCCATGCGGGCCGACCGGGCCCAGGCGCTGGGCGTGGCCAGCCTCGCCGACCTCGCCCGCCAGGCGCCGCGCCTGACCCTGGGCTCGGACCTGGAGTTCCTGTCGCGGCCGGAATGGAAGGCGGTGGACGCCGCCTACGGCTTCCACTTCAAGGCCCAGCGCTCGTTCCAGCCGACCTTCATGTACCGCGCCCTGGCCGGCGGCGAGGCCGACGTCATCTCGGCCTTCTCCTCCGATGGCCGGATCGCCGCCGACCGGTTGATCGTGCTGTCCGACCCCAAGGGCGCCTTGCCGCCCTATGACGCGGTGATCCTGGTTTCGCCCAAGCGGGCGGGCGATGCGCGCCTGCTGGCGGCGTTGCGGCCCTTGGTGGGCTCGATCTCGGTCGAGGCCATGCAGGCGGCGAACTTCAGCGTCGATCGGGACCGCGACAAGGCCACGCCGGGCGAGGCGGCGAGGGCGCTGGCGGCGGGGCGGTAGCCCTTCGTTAACCATGACTGGGCAATTTTGACCTAGCTGGCTTCCAGCGTTCCACGCGTACCTCGAAAGGCCATCCGATGAGCGGCGCCGAAGTTCTGGACGTCGGTCGCGACGCCATCTGGCTCACTATCCAGCTTTGCGCGCCGGTGCTGATCGTTGGCCTGGTGGTGGGGGTCGGCGTCGGCCTGATGCAGGCCCTGACCCAGATCCAGGAAGCGACCCTGGTCTATGCGCCGAAGATCGTGGCGATCTTCCTGTCGCTGCTGCTGTTCCTGCCGCTCATGGGCGCGCTGATGAGCGGCTTCATGCGCCAGATCGCCGCCCGCATCGCGGCGATGTGACGGGCGCAGCGGCCCGTCCATGGAAAGCTACGCCGCCGCCTCCCAGGTCTACGCCGCCGGGCTGATCTTCGCCCGGGTGGGGGCGATCCTGATGCTGCTGCCCGGCTTCGGCGACACCAGCGTGCCGCCGCGCATTCGCCTGTCGCTCGCCTTCCTGATGGCCTTGATGCTGATGCCGGTGGTCGCCAAGGGCATGCCGGTTCCCGGCGAGGTCTCGGGCGTCGCCGGCGCGGTGATCAAGGAACTGCTGATCGGGCTGATGATCGGGGCGATCCTGCGGATGATGCTGTCCTCGCTGGCCACGGCGGGCGAGATCATCTCGATCCAGACGACGCTCGCCTTCGCCCAGACCGCAGCGCCCGGCCAGGCGCAGCCCTCCACGACCCTGGGCACCTTCCTCACCCTGATCGGCGTCACCCTGATCATGGCGACGGATCTGCACCACATGTTCCTGGCCGCGATCGTCAGGTCCTATTCGATCTTTCCGTTCACACGGCCCATCGAGATCTCCGACGGCGCGCAACTGGCCATCCAGACCGTAGCGGGGGCGTTCCGCCTGGGTCTGCAACTGGCCGCGCCGGTCGTGGTGTTCTCGGTGATCTTCAACGTCGCCGCCGGCCTGGTGGGGCGGGTGATGCCGCAGTTCCAGGTGTTCTTCGTCGTCACTCCGCTGATCGTGCTGCTGGGGCTGTCGATCTTCGCCCTCAGCCTGGGGGTGATCGGCATGGTGTGGGTCAACCGCTACCGCGAGCTGGTCTCGCAGTTCCTGGGCTAGGCCATGGCCGACGAACAGGACGCAGCCTCCAAGACAGAAGAGGCGACACCCCAGAAGCTCCAGAAGGCGCGCGAGAAGGGGGATGTCGCCAAGACGCCGGACCTGGCGATGCTGGCCTCCTTCGCGGGCGCTGCGGCGGTGATCGCCATCGCCGGCGGCTGGATGTCGCGCCATCTGGCGAGCGAGCTGCTGCCGTTCATCGCCCATCCGGACGAGTTCGACCTGAAGGCGGGCGGTCTGGATGTCGCCGTCCATGCCGCGCGCGCGGCCGCGCCCGTGTTGCTCGCCGTACTGGCCGTCGCGTCCCTGATGGGAGCGGCCGGAAACCTGGTGCAGACCGGCCTGCTGTTCAGCCCGGAGAAGATCAAGCCGGACTGGAAGAAGCTCTCGCCGATGAGCGGCCTCAAACGCATCCTCGGCCCCGACGGCCTGATGCAGTTCGTGAAATCGCTGGCGAAGGTGGCGATGGTCGGCTGGGTCGGATGGGTGGTGATGAAGCCCTACATCCACCCGTTGAGGGAGCTGGCCGCCCTGGACCCGGCGGCGATGCTGCCGCTGATGATCGAGATCCTGCGCAAGCTGGTCTTCGCCACCGCCGCCCTGATGCTGGTGATCGCCGGCCTCGACTGGTTCTGGCAGCGCGCGCGCTTCCTCAAGCGTATGCGGATGACCAAGGAGGAGCAGAAGGAAGAGTTCAAGAACGCCGAAGGCGATCCACACGTGAAGGCCAAGCGCCGGCAGATCGCCATCCAACGCTCGCGCAGCCGCATGATGGCCGCGGTGCCGAACGCGACCATGGTGATCATGAACCCGACCCACTATGCTGTCGCCCTGCGCTACGAGGCCGGCGACACCGCTGCGCCCCAGTGCGTGGCCAAGGGCATGGACGCCCTAGCGCTGAAGATCCGCGCCGTGGCCGAAGAGCATGACGTGCCGGTGATCGAGGACCCGCCGCTGGCGCGGGCGCTCTACGCCGCGGTCGAACTGGACGACTTCATTCCGCCCGCCCACTACGAAGCGGTCGCCAAGCTGATCGGCTTCATCATGCAGAGCAGCGCGCGCGTGGCCGCAAGAGCCCGCAACCATTAAGATTTTTCGTGAGAAGATTTCGGTGACTGATTCGTCGGAGGTTCGCGCCTCCTCGTTCGAAATCCATCGGGACCGCCGCATGGCCCAAGTGAAGACCCAGGATCGCGCCCGCCGCTTCGACCCGATCACGGCGATGGCCGTGCTTTGCTTCCTGGCTGCGGTCGGGTTCGCGGCCGTGCCCGCGTTCAACGCCGGGCCGGCGACGCGTGCGGGACTGATGTTGCTGATCGGGCTGTTCGGCGTCGCATGCCTGGGCCTCTTCGCCCTGCGCAGTTCGACCGAGGCGGTAAGCGCCAGCGAGCCGGGCGCCGACCAGGTCGTGGACGCTCTCACCGAGCCGGCGGCGATCGCGGCCGCGGACGGCCGCATCCACGCGGCCAACGCCGCCTGGCGCACGCTGCTGGGCGCGGCGGCGCGTTTGCCCAAGGGCGGGCCTTCGGCCGCCAGCCTGTTCTCGGCCCTCACCGCCGCCCGCCGCGGCGAGACGGCGCAGGCCTCGATCCGCAACAATGGCGCGGAGCACTCGGCCACGGTGGCGCCGATCGGCGAGCGCCGTTTCCTGGTGCGTCTGAACGAGCCGAGCCAGCTCGCCCTGCCGCCGGCCGCCGCCGAGGTCCTGCAGGCGTTCAACAGCGCCGGACCGCCGCCGCCCAAGGTGCTGGACGCCTTCGCCGCCGCCTCGCCCTTCGGTGCGGCGCTGCTGGACGGGGACGATCCGTTCGCTGCAACCATCGTCGAGGCCAACCCCGCCCTCTCGGCTGTGGCTGGCGGCGGCGCGGCCGGTGCGGTGTTCGGCGATCTTATAGAGCCGACTTCCCGCGCCGATGCAGCCCAGAAGCTGGCCGGCGGCCATGTCGGCGCGCTGGAGGTGCGGCTGGCCGCCGATCCGGCCCGTATCGCGCATCTCTATCTGTCGAAGACCGGCGGGCGCTGGGTCGCCTATCTGGTCGACGTTTCCGAGCAGAAGCAAATCGAGCTGCAGCTCTCGCAGAGCCAGAAGATGCAGGCCATCGGCCAACTGGCCGGCGGCGTGGCCCACGACTTCAACAACCTTCTGACCGCGATCTTCTTCCAACTCGACGTGCTGGCCCAGCGCCACCCGGTCGGCGACCCGTCCTATGAGGGGCTCAACGAGATCCGGTCGACCTCGGCCCGCGCCGCCGACCTGGTGCGCAAGCTGCTGGCCTTCTCGCGCAAGCAGACCGTGCAGAGAGAAACCCTCGACCTCGGCGAACTGATCAGCGAATCCGAGGTGTTGCTGCGCCGAGTGCTCTACGAAGACGTGAAGCTGGAGACCGAGTACGGCCGCAACCTGCCGCACGTGCGCGCCGACCGCAGCCAGATCGAGACGGCGGTGATGAACCTGGCCGTCAACGCCCGCGACGCCGTGCGCGCGCATGGCGGCGGCGTGGTCCGCATCCGCCTGGCCCGGCTGACCGAGCAGGAGGCGCACGCCGCGGGTCATCCGGCCGCCAAGGGCGACCAAGCCCTGATCGAGGTGTCGGACGACGGTCCCGGCATTCCGCCCGAGGTGATGGACAAGATCTTCGACCCGTTCTTCACTACCAAGCCGGTGGGCGAGGGGACGGGCCTCGGCCTCGCGACGGTCTACGGCATCGTCAAGCAGTCGGACGGCTGGATCAGCGTCGCCTCGCGTCCCGGCGAAGGCGCGGCCTTCCGGATCTTCCTGCCGGTCCATGTGCCGAGCGCGGCGGCGCCGGCGCCTGAGCCGGCGGCGGCCAAGGCGCCGCCCAAGGCCCGCGACCTGTCCGGCGCCGGCCGCATCCTGTTCGTCGAGGACGAGGACGCCGTGCGCGGGGTGGCCGCCAAGCTGCTGCGCGCCCGCGGCTACGAGGTGATCGAGGCCGGCTCGGGCGAGGAGGCCCTCGAACTGGCCGAGCAGCACGCCGGGGAGATCGACCTGATGATCTCCGACGTGGTCATGCCCGGCATGCAGGGGCCGGACCTGCTCAAGCACGCCCGCGTCTATCTGGCCGGCGCGCCGGTGATGTTCATCTCCGGCTATGCGGAGGCCGAGTTCTCGAACCTGCTGGAGGGCGAGGAAAACATCTCCTTCCTGCCCAAGCCGATCGACATCAAGACCCTGGCCGAACGGGTGAAGCAGGAACTCCAGAAGGCCGCCTAACGTTTGTTGCGGATTGGCCGGGGCGGGGGCGTCAATGCTAGACGGCGGACATGCAGGGATTTGAACGCGAGATCGCCAGCCGTCTGAACCAGACGGTCTCGGCCGACGAGAACGTCCTCCACAAGTTCATCGACGCGGCCGGCGACCTGGCGGTGAACCTGGTGGTCGCCGTGCTGATCCTGGCGGTGACCTGGTGGGCGGCGGGCTGGGCCTCGCGGCTGGTGCGTCGCCTGATCGCCCGCGCCCACCGCGGCGGGCCGCCGGACGTGACGCTGCAGGGCTTCGCCGGCTCGGCGGCGCGCTATCTGGTGATCATCGTCGGCCTGATCGCGGTGCTGCAGCAGCTCGGCGTGCAGGCGACCTCGATCCTGGCGGTGCTGGGCGCAGCCTCGCTGGCCATCGGCCTGGCCTTGCAGGGCACGTTGAGCAACGTGGCGGCCGGGGTGATGCTGCTGCTGTTCCGGCCCTATCGCGTGGGCGATGTGATCCAGGTTTCGGGTCACACCGGCACGGTTCGCGCCCTGGATCTGTTCATCACCGAGCTGACCACGCCGGACAACCTCAAGGTCGTGTTGCCCAACGGCAAGATCTTCGGCGATGTGATCGTGAACGTCAGTTATCACAGCCGCCGCCGCGTCGATGCGGTGATCAAGGTGGACTTGAAGCGCGACGTCAGCGCGCTGATGGCGGCGTTGCGGGCGCGGGCGGAGGCCAATCCCCTGGTGCTGCGCGACCCGCCGCCATCCGTCGACCTCACCTCGATGTCCGAAGCCTTCGTCGAACTGACCGTCCACGCCTGGGCCGAGACGGGCGATGTCGGGGCGGTGAAGGCCGACCTGATGCTGGCGGGACGGCTGATCGCCGACGGCGCGGAGGAGCACCTGCCCAGCCTGCCCGAGGCGCGACAGGCGCCGGCCAAGGCTCCGGCCAAGCGGCGCGCGTCTCTCCGCGACCGGTTGAAGGCGCCGGACTAGGCTTTGAGCAGGCTCCGCGCGGCCCAGGCGCCGGTGGCGAAACAGGCTTGCAGCAGGTAGCCGCCGGTCGGCGCTTCCCAGTCGAGCATTTCCCCGACCGCATAGACGCCGGGCAGGGCTTTCAGCATCAGGCGCTCGTCCAGGTCGCCAAGCGTCACGCCGCCGGAGGTGGATATGGCCCGCTCCAGCGGGCGTGGCGCGGTGAGGCGGATCGGCGCGGACTTGATCGCCCGCGCCAGGGCGCCGGGATCGCGCGGAAGGGCCAGGCCGTGGGCTTCGCGCAGCAGGTTCGCAGCCAGGGGCGAAAGGCCGGCGGCCTTGCGCAGCAGGCTGGCGGTCGACTGACCGGGCGCGGCCTTGTGCAGTCGGTCGGTCAGCTTCGGGCGCGTCAGGTTGGGGGCGAGATCGATCTCCAGAATGGCCGGCTCTCCGGCCTCCAGCGCCGCGCGCAAGGCCGCCGACAGGGCGTAGATCGCCCCGCCCTCCAGGCCATAGCGCGCCACCATCGCTTCACCGCGCACGGTGCGGCCCTGGAAGCTCATGGCGATGGTCTTCAGGGGTTGGCCGGCGAAGCGCCCTGCGAAAGCCGGGCTCCACGCCGTCTCGAAGCCGCTGTTGGCCGGGGCGAAGGGCGTGACGGCGACTCCCCTGCCACGTAGGATCGCGGCCCAATCCCCGGTCGAGCCCAGCCTTGGCCAACTGGCGCCGCCCAGCGCCAGGATCGTCGCATCGGCGGCGGCGGCGATCTCGCCGCCTGGCGAGGCGAACAGGAGTTCGCCGCTGGGCGTCCAGCCGCGCCATTCGTGACGCAGGCGCACCTCCACGCCTTGCGAGGACAACCGCGCCAGCCACGCGCGCAGCAGCGGCGAAGCCTTGAGGCTGCGTGGGAAGACCCGCCCGCTGGAACCGACGAAGGTGTCCTGCCCCAGGCCATCGGCCCAGGCTCTCAGGTCGCCCGGGCCGAACGCCTCGATCATCGGGCGCAGACGCTCGGCGGCGGCGCCGTAGCGGGCCAGGAATGCGTCCAGCGGCTCCGAATGGGTGAGGTTCAGTCCGCCACGCCCGGCCATCAGGAGCTTGCGGCCCAGGCTCGGCATGCGCTCATAGACCGTCACCGGCCGGCCCGCGGCGCTGAGGATCTCGGCGGCGATCAGGCCGGCGGGGCCGCCCCCGATGACGGCGACGCGTTTTGCGGAGCTGGACATGGGCTGCTGAGAGCCGCTTCCAGCCCGGAAGTCCAGAGCCTATGGCGCGAAGCTGGAGCGCGCCTTGACGCCCCAATGGCCGTCCTCGCAGGTGATGACATAGATGGAATCGAAGCCGCCGATCACGCTCCCGTCCTTGCGGTAGCGGGTGAAGCGGGTGTCGAGGTGCACCTTGTCCGGCCCGGCGTGGATCACCTCGCGCCGCTCCCAGGCCGAGTGGTCCCAGTCGGACAGCGCGCCGCGCTCGAACATTCCGGGCTGGTGATAGCCGGGCTCGATCAGGGCCAGGGTGTTGGACGCCAGCCGTACGCTCGGAAAGTTGAAGGTCGCCTCGAAGGCGACGACGTCGCGGGCGTTGAAGGCGGTCATGAAGGCGTCGGTGACGGCCATGGCGGCGGCGATTTCGGTTTCGTAAGCGCTCATCTTCCTCTCCATTTTGCGGTAGATTGCCTGCGGCGCTTGCGCCTCGAAAGGCGTTTTCGGCGTTGCAAGGCTTGCGGTTGCGCTCCGCTTGGCCTCTAAGGCGCGCCCCGCGCTGTTTTTTGTGTGTGGCGCGAACCTCTAAGGACGACCATGGCCTTCCCCGACATTCACCCCGCTTTGGCGCGCGCGCTCGCGAGCCAGGGTTATTCCGAACCTACCCCCGTCCAGGCCGCTGTGCTGGCCGCCGAGACGGCCGGCCGCGACCTGCTGGTCTCGGCCCAGACCGGGTCCGGGAAGACCGTCGCCTTCGGCCTGGCGGCGGGACCGACCCTGCTGGAGGATGCCGAGCGGTTCGGCGCGCCGGGCGCCCCGCTGGCCCTGGCCATCGCCCCAACGCGGGAACTGGCTATGCAGGTCGCCCGCGAACTTGGCTGGCTCTATGCGGAGGCCGGCGCCAAGGTCGAGACCTGCGTCGGCGGCATGGACCCGCGCCGCGAGCAGCGCGCCCTGGCGGCCGGCTGCCATATCCTGGTCGGCACGCCGGGTCGCCTGAAGGACCATCTGGAGCGGGGCAATCTCGACCTGTCGAACCTGCGCGTCCTGGTGCTCGACGAGGCCGACGAGATGCTCGACATGGGGTTCCGCGAGGATCTGGAGGAAATCCTCGACTCCTCGCCGGTGAACCGCCGCACCCTGCTGTTCTCGGCCACCATAGCCAGGGACATCGCCGCCCTGGCCAAGCGCTATCAGCGCGACGCCCTGCGCATCGACACCGTGCGCCGCGACGAGCCGCACGGCGATATCGAGTATCGCGCGATCCGCGTGGCGCCGAACGAGGTCGAGCTGGCGGTAGTCAACGTGCTGCGCTTCTTCGAGGCGCCGGGCGCCCTGGTGTTCTGCAACACCCGCGACGGGGTGCGGCACATGCATGCGGCCCTGCGCGAGCGCGGCTTTGCGGTCGTCGGCCTTTCCGGAGAGCTTGGCCAGCGCGAGCGGACCGAGGCGCTGCAGTCGCTGCGCGACGGCCATGCCCGGGTCTGCGTGGCGACCGACGTCGCCGCCCGCGGCCTCGACCTGCCGGACCTGGGCCTGGTGATCCACGCCGACCTGCCGATCAACAAGCCGGCCCTGCTGCACCGTTCGGGGCGCACCGGCCGGGCGGGGAAGAAGGGCGTTTCGGTTCTGCTGGTTCCCTACACCCGCCGCCGCAAGGCCGAGCAACTGCTCGCCTCGGCCGGGGTCGAGGTGCAATGGCAAGGGCCGCCGACGGCCGACGACATCCGCGCCAAGGACCAGGCGCGGCTGCTGGACGATCCGATCTTCACCGAGGAGACCGGCGAGGACGAGGCGAACCTCGCCCGGCTGCTCTTGGAGACACGCAGCGCCGAGCAGGTGGCCGCGGCCCTGATCCGCCTGCACCGCCAGCGCATGCCTGCGCCGGAAGAGCTCTATGACGATGCGCGCATGCGCGACTCCCAAGAGCGCGATCGCGACCGTCCTTTCCGCGAGCGCGGCGAGCCGGCCTTCGGCAAGCCCGAGCGTCTGTCTCCCGACGAGGTGAGCTGGTTCCGCATCAGCGTCGGGCGCGGCAAGAACGCCGATCCCAAGTGGCTGATCCCGATGATCTGCCGCCTGGGTCACATCACCAAGAAGGACATCGGCTCGATCCGCATCTTCGATCGCGAGACCAAGTTCGAGATCGCCAAGACGGCCGAGGCCAAGTTCGCCGAGGCGGTGCGTGCGACGCTGGAGGACGAGATCCGCATCGAGCCCAGCACGCCTCCGGGGACGGGACCGCGCAAGGCCGGAGGCCCGCCGCAGAAGGACGGCCGCCCGCCGTTCCGCAAACCCTTCAAGGGGCCGCCGGGCGCGCCGGGACCCAAGTCGGGCAAGCCGCCGTGGAAGAAGAAGGCCGGAGAGAAGCGCCCCAAGGGCGGCTGATCCCCATCGCCTGGAGAGGGAGCCATCGCGGCTCGGCGGCGTTTGTCCAACTTCGGTGGATGGAAGGCCGGGTGCGGATGACCGACCTCGCGCAAGACCGGCGCCATAGGACCCTGCGCATCGCCGCGCGATGGGTCCCGACCCTGTTGCTGGCGGCGGCCACCGTCGCGCTCTACGCCAGCGGCCTGGCCGACGAGATTTCGCTCGATAGCGTGCAGGCCAACGAAATCCACCTGCGCCAGGAGGTGGCGGCCGCCCCCGTGGCGGCGCTGGTGGTGTTCGTGGCGCTCTATGCGGTGGCGACCGCGGCCTTCGTGCCGGTCGGGCTGGTGCTGATGCTGGCGGGCGGCTTCCTGTTCGGGCCGCTGGTCGGGGCGGCGGCGACCATCGTCGGGTCCACCCTGGGCGCGGTGATGGGCTATCTGGCCGCGCGGTTCGCGGCGGGCGACCGCATCCGCAAGATGCTGGGACGCGGGCGATGGCGTCCGCTATTGGCAGGTTTCGAGCGGGCGCCTTTCAGATACCTGCTGACCCTGCGCCTGGCGCCGCTCAGCCCCTTCGGCCTGGTGAACGTCGCGGCCGGCTGCGCGCAGGCGCCGTTCGGAGCCTATGTGGCCGCGACCCTGGTCGGCGCGGTCCCCTATTCGTTGCTCTACAGCTATCTCGGCTCAGGGCTCGGACGGGCGTTCCTGCGGAGCCGGACGCCCGATGCGAGCGTGCTGCTGCGGCCCGAGGTCGGCCTGCCGCTGCTGGCGCTCGGCGCGCTCAGCCTCGTTTCCATTCGCGTCCGACGGCGGCCCGCATAGACGCCGCCGGCCGGCGGGACCATGATCGCTTCCAAGACGAGGGGGAGGAAGCCGTCATGCCGATCAATCGCCAGTGGGTGCTTCGCAGGCGGCCGGCCGCCGAGGTCACGCCGGAAGATCTGGAACTGGTGGAGGCTGAGCTACCCGAGCTGAAGGACGGCGAGGTGCTGATCCGCAACCTCTACCTTTCCCTCGACCCGACCCATCGCATCTGGATGAGCGACCAGGATCAGTACCTGCCACCGGTGCGGATCGGCGACGTCATGCGCGGCGGGGTGATCGGAGTGGTCGAGAAGTCCCGCGCCGCGAGCCTGCCCGAAGGGGTGATCGTCAATCCGGGCCTCGGCGGCTGGCAGGACTACACCGTCGCTTCGGAGGGCGTCGCCCGCCGCGTGCCGCATCTGTCCGGAGTGCCGCTGACCGCGCATATGAGCGTGCTGGGCGCGACCGGTATGACCGCCTATTTCGGGCTGATGGACATCGGCAAGCCGCAGCCGGGCGAGACGGTGGTGGTGTCGGCGGCGGCCGGGGCGGTCGGCTCCATTGTCGGGCAACTGGCCAAGGCGGAGGGGTGCCGGGTGATCGGCATCGCCGGCGGGCCGGAGAAATGCCGCTGGCTGACCCACGACCTGGGGTTCGACGGGGCGATCGACCACCGCTCGCAGGACATCTCGGCCGAGCTGGCGCGGCTGGCGCCGAACGGGGTGGACATCAATTTCGAGAACGTCGGCGGCGCGGTCATGGACGCGGTGATCGCCCACATGAACACCTTCAGCCGCATGCCGCTCTGCGGGATGATCTCGACCTACAACCGCGAGGGCCCGGTTGCGGGGCCGTCGGACTTCGCCCGCGTGCTGATGCACCGCATCCTCATCAAGGGCTTCATCGTCATCGACTACCTGCCGCGGGCGGCCGAGGCGATGGCCGTGCTCGCGCCGCTGGTGGCCTCGCACCATCTGAAATGGAAGACGCACGTGGTCGACGATCTGGAGAACGCGCTGGACGCCCTGGGCCGGCTGTTCACCGGCGATCACGACGGCAAGCTGCTGGTGCGGATATCGCCGGAGCCTTGAGCCCGATCTAGGCTGCGCGGGGCAGGTGGCGGATTTCGCGGAAGGAGACCAGCTTCTGGCCCGCCTCGTCCCAGAGCGCCAGGCGCGCGTTGCGGAAGCTTTCCCACAGGCCGATGCGGCTGACGTCGCGCAGTTCCGGATGGTCCTTCAGAACCTGCGGCAGCCGATAGAACGGGATGCGCGCCGACAGGTGGTGGACGTGGTGGATGCCGATATTGGCGGTCAGCCAGCGCAGGGGCTGAGGCAGGTCGTAGTGGGAGCTGCCGTGCAGGGCGGCCTCGTCGCGCTTCCAGTCCTTGTTGCGGGCCCAGGCCACGCCCTCGAACTGGTGCTGCACGAAGAACAGCCAGACCCCGATGGTTGCGGCCACGACCATGGTGGTGAAGTTGACCAGGATCACGGGCAGCACGCCCAGCAGCCACATCATCACGCCCAGCGCCACGGCCACCACCGCGGTGTTGCCGAGCGTCGAGAGCCACGGACGCCAGCCCTCCTTCATCAGGCCGATGGGCAGGCGCTGCTGCAGGAAGAAGACGAAGGTGGGCCCAAGGCCGAACATCACCGCCGGGTTGCGGTAGAGCCGGTAGCCGAGCCGGCGGATCGGCGGCAGGGCGAGATATTCCTCGACGGTCAGCATCTCGATCACGCCCAGGCCGCGGCGGTCGAGGTTGCCCGAGGTGGCGTGGTGCATGGCGTGGGTGCGCCGCCAGTAGTCGTACGGCGTCAGGGTGAAGAGGCCGATGACCCGGCCGGTCCAGTCGTTCGCCGCCTTGGCTTCGAAGAACGCGCCGTGGCCGCAGTCGTGCTGGATCATGAACAGCCGCACCAGGAAGGCCGCAGCCGGCACGGCGATCAGCAGGGCCAGCCACCAGTGGCCGGCATGGAACGCGACCCAGCCCAGCGCCCACAGCGCGATGAGCGCAGAACCGGTCAGGGCGAGCTCGAAGAGGCTGCGGCCCAGGTGGGGGCGCTTGTAGTCGGCGAGCCGGCGGCTCCAGTCGGCGGGCTTGGGGTCGGTCACGTGGGGCAGGGTCCGAGCGGGCAGGTGAAAGATAGCTGCCGGGAGATTGCGGCGTCTCTGCGACAATCGATTGAACCGGCGCGATCCCATTACGGAGATTTAACGCCTCGCGCCATGGGCCTCTCTTGCCGCGAGCAAGGCCCTCCCCATAGGGTCCGCGTCACAATGTAACGAATCCGGGGAGGGCGATACATGCAAAACCGTCGTCAACTGCTTCTGTCCGCCGGCGCGCTGGTCGCCCTGGCCGGATGCGCGACCAGGCCGCAGGCGATGGCCGCCGCGCCTGCGGCTGCGCCCACGCCGCCAGCGACCCCGGGGGCGAGCGAGCAGCTCGACGCCTTCCTGGACCGCATTTTCCAGGAGGCGCTGGACGACGGCCCGCAGCTCGTCACCAGCCTCGGTCTCGACAAGGATGGGCGGGCTTCCGCCAAGTTCCGGCTGGACGACGCCTCGTTGGCCGACAAGGCCAGGGACAAGGCGCTCAACACCGCCCAGCTCAAGGCGCTGAAGGCCATCGACCGCAGCCGGCTGAGCGGCATGGCGGGCGTGAACTACGACAGCATCCTCTTCAACCTGGAGACCGCCGAGGCGGCCAACCAGCGCTTCGACTACGGCTATCTCGGCGCGGGCCAGCCCTACATGATCTCGCAGCTCACCGGCTCGTATCAGTCGACGCCGGACTGGCTGGACAACCAGCACCGGATCGAGACCAAGGAAGACGCCGACGCCTACCTCTCGCGCCTGGCCGACTTCGGCAAGGTGATCGACGAGGAGGTCGAGCGGGCCCGCAAGGACATCGGCGCAGGCGTCGTTCCGCCCGATTTCATCATCAGCCGAGCCCTGCCGCAGATGCAGGGAATGCTGACCGCGCCCGAGGCTTCGAGCCTGGTGGCCTCGGTCGCGCGCCGGGCCAAGGAGAAGGGGATCGCCGGGGACTATGCCGGTCAGGCCGCCAAGATCTATGCCGAGAAGGTCGCGCCGGCCCTGGAGCGGCAGATCGCGCTCTTCAAGGATATCCAGGGTAGGGCCTGGCACGACGCCGGAGTCTGGCGCCAGCCGGACGGCGAGGCCTATTACGAGCACGCCTTGCACGGATCGACGACGACGCGGCTGACCGCCGATGAAATCCACAACATCGGCCTGGAGCAGGCCAAGGCGCTGCAATCGCGGGCCGACGAGCTGTTGAAGGGGCAGGGCCTGACCCGTGGCGGCGTCGGCGAGCGCATCCAGGCGCTCTACAAGGACAAGCGCTATCACTATCCGAACACCGATGCGGGCAAGGAGAAGCTGATCGCCGACCTGATGGAGCTGGTGGCGGCGACGACCAAGCGGTTGCCGGACTATTTCGGCGCCCTGCCCAAGGCGCCCTTGCAGATCAAGCGCGTGCCCCAGGCCATCGAGGCCGCCGCGCCCGGCGGCTACTACAACCAGCCCAGCCTCGACGGTACGCGGCCCGGCATCTACTGGCTGAACCTGCGCGACACGGCCGAGTATCCGAAATGGGCGCTGCCGACGATCACCTATCACGAGGGCGTGCCGGGCCATCACCTGCAACTGTCGCTGCAGCAGGAGGCCGACCTGCCGATGATCCGCCGGGCGACCTTCCTGTCGGCCTATGGGGAGGGTTGGGCGCTCTACGCCGAGGAACTGGCCCGCGAGATGGGGGTCTACGAAGGCGATCCGCGCGGGGAGATCGGCTACATCCAGTCCTCGCTGTTCCGGGCCGCGCGGCTGGTGGTCGACACCGGCATGCACGCCAAGCGCTGGAGCCGCGAGAAGGCCATTGAGACGATGAACGCCATCAGCGGCACGCCGACCAAAGCCTCGACCACCGAGATCGAACGCTATGTGGTCTGGCCGGGCCAGGCCTGCAGCTACATGGTCGGCAAGCTGGAGTGGCTGCGCCTGCGGGCCAAGGCGAAGGCCGCGCTGGGCGAGCGCTTCGACATCCGCAAGTTCCACGATGCGGGCCTGCTGTCGGGCGCCATGCCGCTGACGGTCCTGGAAGCGGTGGTGGACCAGCATATCGCCGGGGTTTAGGGCGGCGCGTTCAGCCCCAGCTATCGACCGCCCCTCTCCGGCGGGCGGCCGGCGCCGCGGGCGCGGGGTTGGTGAAGCTCGGGGTCTCTGCGGCCGCGCCGTAGAGCCAGCCCTGGGCGAAGTCGACGCCGGCGCGGCGCACGGCGTCCTCGGCCTGGGGAGTCTCGACCATCTCGGCGATGGTCTGGACCTTCAGCTCCGAGCACATGCGGACCAGATGCCGGATGAAGGTGCTCTCGCGCCCGCCGTGCTGGAGTTCGCGAATGAAGCGGCCGTCGATCTTGACGATGTCGAGGGTCAGTTGCTGCAGATAGGCCAGGGAGGCGGCGCCGGCCCCGAAGTCGTCCAGGCAGACGACGCAACCCTTCTCGCGCAGGGCCGAGAGATGACGATCTGCCAAGGCCAGGTCGTCGATGGCGGCGCTCTCGGTGATTTCCAGCAGCAGCCGGCCGGCGGCGCTGGGCGCGTCGGCCAGCATCCGGTGGACCGCGGTCACGAAGGCCGGGCTGACGATGGTGCGGCCAGAGACGTTGGCCGCGAGCTTCAGGTGCGGCTCGGCCACCAGGCGGGCGATGGTCTGGTCGACCACGGCGATGTCGAGCGGCTCGATCATGTCGAGCTCCTCGGCCATGCGGATCATCGGATAGGGGCTGGCGCTGTCGCCGAAGCGAACCAGCACCTCGAAGTGGTGCAGGGTCGAGCCGGCCTTCAGGTCCACCACCGGCTGGAAGACGAGGTTGAAGCGGCGGTCGCTGACGGCCGCCCCCAGCATGCCGACCTCGGAGAGCGTCTTCTTGATCGAGCGGTCGACGACCTCGCTGAGGTCCATGGGCCCGTCCGCGGAGAGGCCGTCGGCGATGAAAGCGTCCAGCGAGAAGCGGATCGCGCGGGCGATCTGGCTGGGGCTGGCATCCGATTGCAGGGCCATCAGTCGGACATCCGCCTCGAGGCCGCAGGCGCGGTCCTTGTCGATGATGGAGATCAGCCGCTGGACCAGGGCCTCGACAGCGTCTCCCTTGGGGCGGACCAGGGCGAAGCGGTTGTCGCCGAGCTCGGCGGCGGCCGAGCCGCCGTGCGACTGGGCGCGCAGGGCGCCGGCCAGTCGCTGGTCGAGCGCCTGCGCCGCCTCGGGACCGAGCCGGCCGCGCAGGGCCGCCAGGCCGCCGAATTCGAGGAAGGCCATTTCCAGGTCCTGGCCGTTGGCCCTGGCCGCTTCGATCAGATTGGCCGCCGTCGTCTCGAACGAGGCCTTGTCGTGCAGTTCGTGGACGACCTTGCCTCCGGCGCGGCTGAAGACGCAGGAGACCACGCCGCCGGAGCCCGGCATGCGGAAGGCGCTCATCGAAGCCGCGCGCTGGACGCCGTTCGGCGCGCCGGCCAGGGCGATCGTCACCGGCCCGCCGCGGGCGCCTTCCTTCAGGCCGCCTAGCAGGGCCTCGACCATGGCGTGGTCGCGGCTGTCGGCGAAATCGCGCCAGGAGCGGCCGACCAGGTCGGTTTCCGGCGATCCCGAAAGGGCTTCGCTGGCGCCGAGCGCCAGGCCGATCCGGCCCTCGCCGTCGATTTCGAGAAGCAGGTCCGCGCCGGCGAATGCGAAACCAAGCAGGCGCTGTGGGGCGAGCGACAAAGGGTGGGTCTCCGAGCGGGCCGGCTATATCTTTGTCCTAGCGCCTTAATTTCACGTTGAGAGCGCCGTTCGCGAAGCCTGCGCCTTTTGCTAGATTGCCGGGACGTGCTGGAGGCGCCTTTGCGTGAACGTCTGACCGCCCGCGTCCTGCTGTTCGACGGCTCGGGGCGGATCCTGCTGATGAAGGGGCGGTTGCCCAACCGGCCGATGCACACCTCGTCTTGGTTCACGGTCGGGGGCGGGGTCGAGCCGGGGGAGAGCCTGGAGGCGGCCGCGCTTCGGGAGATCGGCGAGGAAACCGGCTTTCTGGACGTGGAGCTGGGGCCGGTCGTCTGGACGCGGGAGGCGGTGGGAGAGCTGGCCTCGGGCGAGCGGGTGGTTTTCAAGGAATCCTACATCGTCGCCCGCTGCGGCGGCGGGGAGCCTTCCCGCGCCGGATGGGAAGCTCATGAGACCAGTCTGATCGACGATATTCGCTGGTGGGCGCTGGAGGAATTGGCGGTCACGGCCGAGCGGGTGTTTCCCGAGCGGTTCCTCGACCTGATCGGCGCGGTGGCCGGGGGCGACTATCCGCCTTCGCCGCTGGAGATAACCATCGTGCGGGCTTAAGGCCGCGCGAGATCGGAACAGGGAGAAGTCATGCTGATCGCCGTTCTCGCCGCCGCGGCGCTCGCCGGGGCCTGCGATCTCGAAGCACCGTCCGGGGAGGCCGGATGCACGCGCGCGGCCGTCGACCGGTTGAAGCTCAACGACATCCAGGCGGTGGGCACCCACAATTCCTACAAACTGGCGATCTCGCCCGCGCAGATGAAGCTGGTGCGCGCGGCCGACCCGCAGCAGGCCGACGCGCTGGACTATGCTCACCCGCCGCTCGCCGCGCAGCTCGACGCCGGAGCGCGGCAACTGGAGCTCGACCTGTTGAACGATCCGGAAGGCGGCCGCTACGCCTCGCCCCTGGCGATGAAGGTGGCTGACGACCTGCCCTACGACCTTGCGCCGCTGAAGGCGCCGGGGCTGAAGGTGATGCACGCCCAGGACATCGACTATCGCTCCAACTGTCCCCGGTTCACGACCTGCCTGGAACAGGTGCGCGACTGGTCCAGGGCTCACCCCGAGCACCTGCCGCTGCTGATCCTGCTCAACCTGAAGGAGGACGGCCTGAAGCTGCCAGGCGCGACCCTAGCCCTGCCGTTCGACGGCGCGGCGATGGATCGGGTGGATGCGGAGATCCGTTCGGTCTTCCAGGCTTCGGAGCTCATCGTCCCGGACCAGGTCCAAGGGCGGCGGCGCACGCTGCGCGAGGCGGTTCTGGCCGGGGGTTGGCCGCCCCTGAAGGCGGCGCGCGGCAAGGTGATGTTCGCGCTGGATGCGCCGGAGGAGCAGGTCGCGCTCTATCGCGGCGGCCGACGCTCGCTGGAAGGCCGGGTCATGTTCGTGAACATCGACGAAGGCTCGCCGGCGGCGGCCTACATCACCCTGAACGAGCCGAAGGCCCAGGCTGGCCGGATCGCCGCGGCGGTCAAGTCGGGCCTGCTGGTGCGCACCCGCGCCGACGCCGACACCGCCGAGGCGCGCGCTGATGACAGGAGCCGCCAGGCGGCGGCCTTCGCCTCGGGCGCGCAATATGTCTCGACCGACTATATGCGGCCCGATCCCAGGCTGGGCCCCTATGAGACGCGTCTGCCGGGCGGCGGCGTCGCCCGGCGCAACCCGGTCCGTTAAAGCGGCCGCTCAGCCGGATATTGCGGCAGGTCGTCGGTGATCTCCCACCAGCCGGCCTTGGAGGCGACGTGGAAGTGGAAGCCGCGCTCAGCCTCCACCGGGGCGTCCAGCGTTCCGGCCCTCAGCCTCACCACGCCGGGCTTGCTCGTCAGGCGGCTGAAGATCGGCGATCCGCAGCGCCGGCAGAAGACGCGCTCCTTGCCCGGCGAGGACTCGTAGGCCTGCAGATCGTCCGCGCCGCTCAAGAGGCGGAAGTTCCTGGTGTCGAGGGGGATATTGGTCGCGAACGCGCCGCCCTGGGCCTTTCGACAGTCGCCGCAATGGCAGAACTGGATCGGCGCCAGCGGTCCGTCGATCTCGAAGCGAACCGTCCGGCAGAGGCATGAGCCCGCGTGCATTGCTATCCTTTCCACAACCTGACCAGGAGGCGCGAGGCGTAAGACCTCGGAAACTAACCAAACGTGTTTACCTAGCTTTGACCGAACGCCGTTATTCTGGAAGCATGTCGCGCTTCTATATCCATTATGAGGAACCCGGACAGGGGAAGCGACCGCCGAATGCGTGGACGGTGATCCGCGTGTTCCTATGGACCCTGCTGCTTGCCTGCCTGGGCCTCTGGTGCTGGACGATGCTCGCCGCCTGACGCGGCTTTGGAGGGGCTGGCGCCGCAATTGCGGGCTGCGACCTTCGTGGGGACCTGGTGTCCCGACGGAGGACACAATGCGGTTCACCTTTGTCGAAGCCGAGGCGCCCGAGCGGCGGTCCGGCGTGCTGGTCTGGATGCGGCGCATCTTCGACCTGCTGGTCATCGGCGCCATGGTTCTGGCGGGCGTCGAGACGATCGCCTTCCTGCGCGGACTGGTCGGCTAGGCCCGGCCGGGGCAAGCTCCCGTCACGGCCTGGATTCGGCGCTGAACGGCGTCGCGAGGCCGGCGTCGGGGAGAAGCACCATGAAGCGGCCGTTGATCGTCCTGGCTCTTGCCGCCTCGGCGCTTGCGCCCAGCGGGGCCTGGGCCGAGCCGCCGACCATCGCCAAGGTCGGTGAGCTGCCGGCCGCCTTCGACGACATCGGTCCGGCGGTGCAGGCGCTGAAAGGACCAGGCGGGCGCACGATCCACTTTGCGGACACGGGCGAGGCGGGCTTCCGGCCGGTGCTGTTCGTCGGCGGCACGGGCACCAGCGCGCGCGCCTTCGGCATGACCGAGTTCCTGAAAACCATGCGCGTGCAGCTCAAGCTGCGGCTGATCACCGTGGAGCGGAACGGCTTTGGCGATACGGCGCTGACGCCCGGCTGGGGCTATGGCGACTACGCCGGCGAGGTGAAGGCGGTGCTCGATCACCTGGGCGTGCAGCGGTTCTCGGGCGTCGCGATCTCCGGCGGCGGGCCCTATATGGCGCAGGTGGCGGCCCTCATGCCCCAGCGGGTGATCTCGCTGCACCTGCTGGCGGCGGCGACCGAGCGGCCGGCGGGCGACAGCGTCTGCAAGCTGGCGCCCGAGCAACTTGCCGCGGCGTTGAAACCGCAGGTGCAGAACCCGCAGGCCTGGTGGGCCTTCCCGAAGGACAGCCCCACCCACGCGATCCCCGGCTTCGCCGACCGGGCCTATGAGGAGGGCGCGCGGACGTTCTTCATCCACGGCCAGATGGGCGACCCGGCGCCCGAGGCGGCCGAGGTGATGCGCTATTGCGGGCCGCTGGCCGATCTCTCGCAGGTCAAGGCGCCGGCCTATGTCTACCAGGGAACCGCCGACACCCAGGTCGGGATGGAGAGCGCCAGGACCTGGCAGGCGCGACTGCCGAACCTGGCGGCGATGCGGGTCTATGAGGGCGAAGGGCACGACGTCCAGTACCGCCACTGGGACCAGCTTCTTCTGGACGTAGCGGGTCACGGCGATCTGACGGCGGTCTGCGTGAAGGGACGCTCGCAGGCCTTGCCCAAGGCCCAGGCGGACAAGGCGCTGAAAGCTGGAGCGAGCCTGGGCGTCTGCGCCTGGGCCAAGGCCAGCTAGGCGGGCGCCTTCGCCGGTTCGCCGGGGTCCTCTCCCTCGATGTCGTCCAGTTCGCCTTCCCACTTGGCCACCACGGCGGCGGCGACCGAGTTGCCCACCACGTTGGTCGCCGAGCGGCCCATGTCGAGCAGGTGGTCGACGCCTAGCACCAGGGCGATCCAGGCCTCGGGCAGGCCGAAATAGGTGAGGGTGGCCATGATCACCACCAGCGAGGCGCGCGGCACGCCGGCGATGCCCTTCGAGGTCACCATCAGCAGGAGCAGCATGAAGATCTGCTGCTGGACCGTGAGCTGCACGCCATGGGCCTGGGTGATGAAGATGGTCGCGAAGGTGCAGTAAAGCATCGAGCCGTCGAGGTTGAACGAGTACCCGAGCGGCAGGACGAAGGAGACGATGCGGCGCCGGACGCCCACCTTGGGCAGACTTTCCAGGATGCGCGGATAGGCCGCTTCCGACGAGGCGGTGGAGAAGGCCAGCAGGGCCGGGGTGCGGATCACGCCGAACAGCGGCAGCACCCGCTTGCCGATCACCACGAAGCCGGCGACGAACAACAGCACCCACAGAACGCCCATGGTCGCATAGAAGCCGAGGACGAACTTGCCGTAGACCGCCAGCATCGACACGCCCTGTGTGGCGATGGTCGAGGCCAGGGCCGCGAAGATCGCGAAGGGGGCGGTGCTCATCACGAACTCGGTGACCTTGAGCATGATCTGAGCGCCCTGCTCGACCAGGTTCAGGATCGAAGGCGCCTTGTCGTCGAGGGCCGCGACCGCGGTGCCGACGAACAGCGAGAACACCACGATCTGCAGGATCTCGTTCTTGGCCATGGCGTCGACGATGGAGGTCGGCACCAGATGGGTGATGAAGCCCTTGAGGGTGAAGGCCTCGGTGCTGGCGGCCGGCGTCGCGGCCGCCGTGGCCGTCTGCATATGCAGGCCCGCGCCCGGCTGCAGCAGGTGCACCATGAAGAGGCCGATCAGCAGCGAGACGATCGAGGCGCAGATGAACCAGCCCATGGTCTTGGCGCCGATCCGGCCGACGGCGGCGGCGTCCTCCATGTGGGCGATGCCGGCCACCAGGGTGGTGAAGACCAGCGGGGCGATGATCATCTTGATCAGGCGCAGGAAGATGTCGGTGATCAGCGACAGGCCGTCGGCCGTGGACTTGGCTTGTTCGACGGAGAGGAACTGGTTGCAGGCCCACCCGACGCCGACGCCCAGCACCATGGACAGGACGATCAGCAAGGCGAAACGGCGATTCATGGGCGGCTCACGGATAATGAACAGGTCCGGGAGCCTGCGCCCCGGTTGCTGAATAAGACGCAGGCGCCAGGCCTGGCCTCACCTGGTTCACGTCATTGTTGGGGCGGCTGCGGGCTGCGGAACGATGTCGAAGGCGATGGTCAGCCGCGGTTCCTCGCCGCCGAACGGCACCGTGCCGTGCCACATGTAGGAGGGGAAGAGCGCCAGCAGGCCAGGCTCGGGGCGGACATAGTGTTCGGCGCCAAGCGGCGGCGCGGTCGGGATCGGCGGGGCGCCGAACCGCAGCCAGCCCGCATGGTCCTCGCCCTCGCCGATGGCGGCCGGCAGGCCGATGTAGCAGGCTGACGAGATCCAGCCCTGCGGATGGATGTGGTCGACGTGGAAGCCGTTGGGGCGCAGGCGGACCGACCAGGCGCCGAGCACGCGATGATCGCCGAAGTTGCGGCGGCGGAAGATATCGTCGCCTTCGCCGATCGCGGCGCGGTAGGCGCGGATCGGCCCCTCCACCGCCTCGAAGAAGGCGGCGATGGCTGGGTGTTCGGCGTGCAGCAGGTTCTGCGGCGTCTGGGTGCCGCCGCGCAGCGATTGTTCGATGGGATGAGCTGCGAGGGCGTGCAGGTCTTCGAGCGCGGCCTGGAGGTCGGCGAGATAGGCCGCAAGGCTGGTCCAGCCCCTGGGCGTGTCGATGCTCTGGGCGCGGACCAGGGCGGCGTAGTCCCAGAGGCTGCGGTAACGCCCGTCGCCCGACAGCCGCCAGGCGGTGGCCAGGGCCGCGGCGGCTTCCTGGTCGGTCGGATCGCGCGCCAGCAGCCGCTCGGAGATCGCAGCCGCCGCGGGGCCGTCGCCCAGGGCCAGATGCGCGTGCGCCATCACCCGCTGGGCGGAAGCGTCCTGGGGCGCGCGCGCCAGGACCGAACCGGCCAGGTCGCGGCTGCGGCCAGGATCGGTCTCCAGCAACAGTTGCGCCGCCTCCAGCGTCAGGCGCGGGTCGCCGCCCGATGCGGCCAGAGCCTGCTCGGCGAAATCGCGGGCCGCCTGCGGTCCCTCGACATGGTTCAGCAGCCTGATCTTCACCGCGGCCAGGACGGGCAGGAGCGGCCCTCCGGCGCCTGCCAGGGCGGCGTCGACGGGGGCGAGGGCCGCGGCCGCGTCGCCGCGCCGCATCCAGATGAGCTGGCCAAGATCGCGCAGGGCTTCGGCGTAGCCGGGACGCTTGGCGACGGCGCTGGCCAGGGCGCGTTCGGCCTCGTCGTAGCGGCGCTGGCCCTGCAGGGCGCGGCCGTAGACCAGCCAGGTTTCCGGCGCATCGAGGCCGAGGGCGAAGGCGCGCTCACACTCGACCGCCGCCTCGCGGTCGCGCCCGGCGTCGCCCAGGCCCGAGGCGACGTTGTGCGCGGCGACGCCGCTCTTAGGATTGAGTTCGGCGGCGCGGCGATAGTCGGCCAGCGACTCTTCGCGGCGCCCGAGCAGCTTCAGGGCCGCGGCGCGGGCCGACAGGGCTTCGGGCCAGGGCACCGCGCCCTGGACGAACGGACGGAGCAGCGCCTCGGCCTCCGTTGCGCGACCCGTGGCCGTCAGCAGCCGGGCCAGGGCCGCAGCCGCATGCGCGCAGCCCGGCTCCCGCGACAGGATGCCGCGATAGGCCTGCTCGGCCTCGGCCGTGCGGCCCAGCCGGGTCAAGCCACGGGCGCGCTCCAGTTCCTGCACAGCGAACGGGCTCAGGGTCGGAGAGGCGTTCTGTGGCGGCAAATGCTTTAAATCCAGATGGTTAGGGCGAGTGGGCGGTGCGGTTCGCTGGCATTGTGCGGAAGCCGCCGGCGCCCTGTCCAGTGCAGGTGTGACCGATCTGCACGTGCGCATGACAAAATTGCAAAACCGACATGTGGGTCCACCGGGCCTTTGCGTCTTGGGTTCCGGAAGCGCGAGGGGCGCCTCCGAAAACAACAAGGGGCGGTGGATGAAATCCAGTTCGTTGAAGTGGCTGATGGCGGGGGGAGTCGCCTACAGCGCTCTGCTCGCAGGCGGTGTGGCCTATGCGCAGGAGGGGGAGACCGCGGTCGAGGAGGTGGTCGTCACCGGGTCTCGCATCGCGCGGCCCGACTACGTCGCCAACAGCCCGATCGTGTCGGTCGGCCAGGCGGCCATTGAAAACACCGGCCAGGTGACGGTCGAAAAGTCGCTGTCCCAGATGCCGCAGTTCACCGGCTCGTTCGGCCAGGGCAACACCGGCTCGACCTCGACCGGCCTCAACGGCGGCCAGTCCTACGCCTCGCTGCGCGGTCTGGGCGCCAAGCGCACCCTGATCCTGATGGACGGCCGGCGCCTGCAGCCGTCGAACCCGGACGGCTCGGTCGACCTCAACACCATTCCCGAAGCCCTGATCGAGAACGTCGAAGTCATCACCGGCGGCGCCTCGACGGCCTACGGGTCGGACGCCACCGCCGGCGTGGTGAATTTCCGCCTGAAGCGCAACTTCGAGGGCATCGTCGTCGACAGCCAGTATGGCGTCACCGAAAAGGGCGACGGTGAATCGTTCAAGGTCTCGGTGACCGCCGGTTCGGCGTTCAACGACGGCAAGGGCCGCGCGGTCCTGTCGGTGGACTACACCAACCGCGACATCGCGCTGCAGAGTTCGCGCGACTACTTCATCTTCCGCCTCTCGACCCCGGGCCTCTCGACCATTCCGCAGGGCACGGTGCTGTTCGGCGCGAACCTGCCGACCCTGGCTTCGGTCAACAGCGTGTTCGTCGGCCAGTACGGCACGCGGGCGCTGACCGGCAACGCGGCGGGCCGCTACACCGGCCAGATCGGCTTCAACACCGACCAGACGCTGTTCTCGACGGCGGGCGTGCCGGTGCTGAACTTCCGCGATCCGCAGACCAACGACGCCTATATCGTCAACTCCAACGCCTCGGGCACCCAGCAGCAGATCAACTTCGGCTACGACGGCGCCTCGATGCAGTCGGACCTCGACCGCTATGCGGTGTTCGGCAAGCTGGACTACGATCTGACGGACAACCTGCGCGCCTTCGCGCAGTTCACCTTCACCGACTACGAGTCGGTCGGCATCACCAACCCGACCCTGGCCTCGAACGTCTACGGCCTGACCGTGCCGGTCTCGAACCCGTTCATCCCGGCCGAGTTCCGTACGATCCTCGCCTCGCGGCCCGATCCGAACGCGAACTTCACCTTCTACAAGGCCCTGAACATCCTGGGCCCGCGGATCCAGTCCTACAGCTACACCGTCTACCAGCTCACCGGCGGCCTCTCCGGCAAGGTCGGGTTCAAGGACTGGAGCTGGGACGCCTACGCCTCGTACTCGAAGGCCAAGTTCGACAACGAGCAACTGGGCGGCGCCAGCGCCAGCGCGGTCGGCCGTCTGCTGAACAGCCCGACAGGCGGCACGGAATACTGCGCCGGCGGCTGGAACCCCTTCGGCAACCTGACGCCTTCGGCCGACTGCATCACCTACATCACCCGCCGCACGCTGAACCAGAACGAGCTGGAGCAGCGCATGGTCGAAGCCAGCGTCCAGGGCGGCCTGTTCGACCTGCCGGCCGGCGAGATCCGCTTCGCCGCGGGCGTCGACTACCGGGCCAACGAATACACCTTCAAGCCCGACACCCAGCTCAACCAGCCCGGCGGCACCTCGGACGTCCTCGGCTACAGCGTCCTGCGTGACGCCGCCGGTTCGGTCGACACCTACGAAGCCTTCGGCGAACTGCTGGTGCCGATCGTGAAGGACCTGCCGTTCGTGCAGGAGTTCAACGTCAACCTGGGCTACCGCTTCTCCGACTATTCGTCGGTGGGCGCGATCCACACCTACAAGGCCGACTTCGACTGGACCGTGGTCCAGGGCCTGCGCCTGCGCGGCGGCTACAACCGCGCCATCCGCGCCCCGAGCGTCGGCGAACTCTACGCGCCGGTCTCGACGGGCTCGGTGACCATCGGCACGGCCAACGCCACCAACATCGACGGCGACCCCTGCGATATCCGCTCCTCGTTCCGTCAAGGTTCGAGCGGCGCTCAGGTCAAGGCGCTCTGCCTGGCCCAAGGCGTGCCGAACGCGATCATCGACAACTACCAGCTCGGCACCGCCCAGGTGTTCGCCCTGACCGGCGGCAACCCGGACCTGCAGGAAGAAACCGCCGACACCTTCTCGATCGGCGCGGTCATCCAGTCGCCGTTCGAGTCGCCGCTGCTGTCGCGGATGTCGGCCTCGATCGACTACTACAGCATCAAGGTCCAGGACGCCGTCGGCCAATTGCCGATCAAGAACGCGTTCCAGTTCTGCTTCAATGCGGGGGGCAACAACCCGAACTTCGACCCCAGCAACTACTACTGCAAGCTGATCGCCCGTAACACGGCCAGCGGCGTGCCGCTGAACCCGGTGCAGCCGCTGCTGAACCTCGGCCAGTTCGAGACCACCGGCGTCGACGTCCAGTTCGACTGGAACTTCGAGCTGATGGACCTCGGCCTGCCGGAGAACGCCGGCTCGCTGGCGATCAACGTCGCGGTCGGCTGGCTCAACGAGTTCAAGATCCAGACCCTGCCGAACGCGCCGACCTACGACTACGCCGGCACCTGGGGCACGGCGGTCGAAACCAGCGCCGGCCAGGCGCACCCGGAATGGAAGTCGGTCGCCTCGGCCACCTACACCTGGGGTCCGGCCAGCGTGGGCCTGCGTTGGCGTCACATCAGCGAGATGCAGAACTCGGCGCGGATCGTCACGCCGACCAGCACTTCGCGCGGGGTGAAGGCCTACGACATCTTCGACCTCAACGGCCGCGTGAAGCTGCCGTGGGACACCGACCTGCGCTTCGGGGTCAACAACCTGCTCGACAAGAACCCGCCGCAGGCGGGCGACACCGAGGCCAACTACGATGCGCAGAACTACGACGTGATGGGCCGCGCCTACTATGTCGGCGTGCGTAAGCGCTTCTGATCGGCTCCCCGGAGGCGGGTCCAGCCCCACTGGCCCGTCTTCAAACAGCCGCTGGTCCTTGGCGGCTAGAGCGCGATCCGTTCCGAGAGAAACGGATCGCGCTCAGACTTTTTCCGCCCCGAACCGGCATCGGTTTCGGCGGACAATGTTCCAAGGGCGTCGGTCGGAAGGCCGGCGCCCTTGGTGTTCTGGGGAGGTTCGGGATCGCAAGCTCCCGGCCTTTTCGTTCAAGCGGCCTTGAGCGCGGCGGCCGTCATGGCGGCCATTGTTCGGAGCTGCTCGCAGCTGCATCGCCGCCCAAGCACGACGATGCGCCAGTAGAGCGGGCCGATCACGAAATCGGCGGCGAGATGGCGGTTCAAATCAGGGCGTAGTTCGCCCCGCGCCACCGCACGCTCTATCAGGCTCGCCACCTTCCTGGCGCTCGCCGCCTCGCTGGGCCGCAGCGCCGCGGCCAGCGCCGGCTCACGTTCGATGGCGGCGTAGAGGTCGGGCATGACCCGGCGCACCAGCGGATGGCGCAGGAGCCGGCGGCCGGCGACGCCCATGGCGTACAGGTCCGCCTCCAGGGATCCGCAGTCGCCGGACTCCAATCGCGACGGGACCGTCTTGGTGAGTTGGGCGACGAGGTCGCTGGCCATGTCGGCCTTGGACCGCCAGCGTCGGTAGAGCGCCGCCTTCCCGACGCCGGCCTTGCGCGCCACGGTGTCGAGGCTGAGGGCGCTGTATCCGAGGCGCGCCCACTCTTCGAAGAATGTCCGCGCCAAGGCGTGGGTGACCTCCGGTCGCCGCACCGCGGCGCCGCTCAGGCGCGGCTTCTCGTCGTCGGAACGGTTGCGTTCCGACGACGGAGTCTCTATCTCGTCGAGACGATCCTGTTCCATCGATGGAGACCTACCGCGTGACAGAGACCAAGCCAACCTTCGTCAGCGTCCTGCAGGACGCGCTCGGCGCCCGCATCGAACCGCCGGCTTCGAACTTCATCGAGATGATGTCCGAGGATTTCGTCATGGAGTTTCCCTATGCGCGGCCGGGAATGCAGTTGCGGATCGAGGGGCGCGAGGCGGTGCTGGCGTATCTGATGACCGTGGCGGGCTCGGTCAGCGTCGATACGATCGACAATGTGGTCGTCCACGAGACGGCCGATCCCGAAGTGGTCATCGTCGAGTTCGAGGCTCATGGCCGCGCGGTGAAGGTCGATGAGCCCTACGACCAGCGTTACATCTCCGTGATCCGCACGCGCGGCGGGCGAATGATCCACTACAAGGACTACTGGAACCCGATCCAGGGCCTCAAGGCGCAGATCGGATCGGCGGCGGTGGACGCGTTCGTGCTTGGCGGAGGCGCGGCGTGAGCGGCCTCGTCCTTGTCACGGGCGCGACGGGCAAGACCGGGCGGAGCCTGTCAGCGCAGCTCGAGGCGAACGGCGTGCCTCATCGCGCCGCGGCCCGCAGCGGCGAGCCGGCCTTCGATTGGACGCGCCCCGAGACCTGGAACAGCGCCCTGGAGGGCGTCGGCGCGATCTATCTCGTCGCGCCGCCGACGGTGGACGATCCCTATTCGCGGATGATCTCGTTCCTCCAGGCGGCGGTCGAGCGGGGCGTCGGCCGGTTCGTGTTCCTCAGCATGGCCTCCCTGCCGGCCGGCGCCTTCGCGCATGGCCAGGTTCACCAGTGGCTCGAGGACCACACGGGCGACTGGGCCGTCCTGGGGCCGAGCGCCTTCATGCAGAACTTCACCGAAGGCTCGCATCTGGCGACGATCCGCCAGGAGGACACGATCTATTCGAACACCGGCGACGGCCGGGTCTCGTTCATCAGCGCGGATGACATCGCGCGTGCGGCGTTCGTTCTGCTGACCGGGCCGGGCGGCCTGAACAGGGACTTCACCATCACCGGCGACGAGCCCATGTCGTATGACCAGGTCGCAGAACAGATCGGCAGGGCCCGCGGCCGGGCCGTCACCCATACCCGCATCTCGTCGGAGGACCTGGTGGCGCGGTTCATCGCCAGGGGCCTGCCCGAGGCGACGGCGAAGGTCCTGGCCTTCGGCTATGAGGGTATCGCCGGCGGCGCCTTCGACTGGACGACCGAGGTCTTCCGGGAACTGAGCGGTCGGCCGGCGACCAGATTTCAGGCCTTTGCGGAGGCGAACGCCGATGTGTGGCGGCCGGGCGTTCGGTAGGTCTCAGTCCGCCAGACTGCGCGCCCATCGCTCTGGCAGGCCAAAAAGAAACCCCGGGATCCTGTGATCCCGGGGCGGAAGGCTCTTCTCTCCGGAAGAGGTTATTGCTTGGCGGCGGCCGGGCCGTAGAGCAGGCCGTTGAACAGGAACTTGAAGGTCCCGTAGGGCTGGGCCCGCTGGGTGACTTCCGGTCCCATGACCAACAGCTTGCCCTTGCCGTAGTCGATGTCGAGCACGCCGGTCGAACCCTTCAGCTTCTCCTGGCCGACGGCCCAACCGCTGCGGAGCGGCTTGTCGGTGTCGAACCACGAGACGCGGGCGACGCCGGAGGCCGAGGCCTTCAGGTTGAAGGTCGGGCTGCGGTCGAAGAACACGTCCACCTCGGTCGGCATGCCGTAGGCGAGGGGCTGGGTGTTGTCGACCTTGGCCCGCAGGACCGAGCCTGGAATGTAGAATTCCTTGTTCGACAGGCCGACGACCTTGTCGCCGTCCTTCTTGGCCACGGCCACCTCGACCGGCGCGCCGAGGGCGGTCGCCAGGCGCGAAGACGAGCCGATGGTGATGACCGTGCCGCCGTTCTTGGCGAAGTCGGCGATCTGCGGGACGGTCTTGTCGTCGGTGATGGCGCCCAGCCACGGACGGTACTCGGCCGGGATGTCCTCGGCCTTCGGCTGTGGGAAGCTGCGGCCGCTGCGGAACGGACCGCCCTGCGGCGCGGGAACCACGCCATCGGCGAAGACCAGGACGTCGAAGTCCTTGGCCAGGTCGCCAGCGTCGAGGCGTTGCGGATAGACCACCTGGAAGGGCGCTTCGAACTGCTCGAACAGCCAGCGGTTCCAGCCCGAGGGCATGGAGCCGCCATAGACGTCGACCAGGCCGATGCGGATGTTCTTCAACGGGATCGAAGCGCCGGCCGGCTGGGCGCCGACCGCATAGGCGTCGATGCCGAGGTCCTTGACGCCTTGGGCGACGATCGACTGGGCCTGCGCCGAGGCCGGAACCCAGATCGCGCCGGCGCCGAAGCTGGTCTTGCCCGCCTTGGCGCCGTCCTTGAGCCAGAACACCGGCGCGCCGGCCTTCAGCAGGCGGGCGGTCAGGGTGAAGCTCTTGTTGGTCTCGTGGCTGATGAGCCAGCCGGCCTTGCCCGAGCCCTTGATCGCGCCGGGGGTCACGCCGATCAGGTCGGGAACCCGCTCGGTCGGGGCCTCGAAGCCGTCGAGGATCCGGTCGAACTTGATCCCCATCTGGTAGGCGAGGGTGTAGCCGGTGATGTCGTAGGGCGCCTTGGGCGGGCCGCCCGGATACTCGGTGTCGTGCGGGTGATCCTGAGGCTCGAACATGTCGAGGATGTGCGGGCGATAGGCCTGGGCGGTCTTCACCACGTAGGAGCCGGCCGGATAGGTCTTGGCGCCGACCTTGAACGCCTTGGTCGCCTTGTCGACGTCGACGCCGCTCTTGATCAGGGCGTTCAGGAACGCCGCGACCGTCGGCATGTCGGCCTGGTCGGAGGGGATGATGTAGCCGCGCGGGTCGCGGCTCTCCGGCGTCTGGACCACCGTCTTGTAGATGGTCGGGTCGACGGCGCCGGCCCGGCCGAAGAACGCGGCCATCATGCCGTCCTCGGCGGCGGGCTTGGCGGTCTTGGCGGCCTCGTTCATGGCGTCGACCTTGGTCGGCGTCATGGTCCAGCTATCCTTGGAGCCGCGCTCGATGCTGTTGGCGCCCATCTTGTAGATGTTGAACAGCAGGCGTTCGCGGTTGCGCGCGGCGTAGTCGATGACCGCGCGGTCCATGGTCCACTGGTATTCGACCGTCTGCGCCAGGTGCCAGGGCTGCGGTTCGATCGGCATCGGCCGGTCGCCGTTGGGCAGTTGCAGGTTCGGCACCAGCTTCACGCTTTCCGGCGTCGGGCCGCCGATGATCTCGGTCAGCAGGCCGACGGCGTTGTGGAAGTAGGCGATCGAGCGCTCCATCCCGTTGTGCCAGGTGGAGTAGGAGGCGGCGCTGCGCGCGCCCGAGCCCGGCTTGTCCTCGGCGACCAGGCGGCTGTGCATCGCCATACCCACTTCCTGCAGGGTGGTCATGACCAGCGGGTCGTAGTTGTAGTTGAAGGGATCGCGGAACGGCGGAACGAACACCACCATGCCGGTCGGGCCGGTCTGGTGCTGGTTGAAGATGATCTGCGGATACCACTCGCGGAAGAGCTGCTTGTTGACGTTGGTCGTCTCGGCCATCTGCGACATGTAGCTGTCGCGGTTGTTATCGTGGCCGACGTACTTCTGGTACAGGCGCGGGATCGAGTTGAACTCGCGCTTCTTCGGGTCCGGGTTGCGCATGTACCAGTCTGAGACCAGCTCCATGCCGTCCGGATTGTCGTGCGCGAACAGGATGATGACGTCGTCGAGCATCCGGAGCGTCTCCGGATCGTTCATGGTCAGCATCCGATAGAGGACCTGGATCTGGCCCTGGGAGGTCACCGTCTCGGTGGCGTGCAGGCCAGCATCGATCCAGACCACGGCCTTGCCCTCGGCGGCGAGCTTGGCGGCCTCTTCCTTGGAGAGGCCCTCGGCCTTGGCCAGGCGCTTGGAGATCGACTTGTAGTGATCGAGCTTGGCGAGGTTGGCGGGAGAGGAGACCACCGCCATCCATTGGGTGCGGCCTTCCTCGGACTTGCCGAAGTCGACCAGCTTCATGCGGTCGGACTGGCTGGCCAGGGTCTTCAGATAGGCCTCGTAGGCCGTGTAGTCGGCGAGGAAGTAGTCGCTGCCCGGATTCTGGGCGAAGGCCTCGCTCGGCGGGGTGATGGAGGCGGCCTGCGCCCCGCCGCCCATGATCATGACCAGCGCCAGGGCGGCGCCCGCCATTGCGTGTTTCCGCATCATTCCATCCCCCGTGTCTCTGCCTGAAAACCTCGGGCGCAACTTCGGCCCGTCAGTAAGTCAGACGCAAGGGGACATCGATTCCGCACTCCAGATTGCGGGGGAATTTGCGGGGAAGCCGACTGTACCCGGCGCTAGAAGCGCAGGCATGAAAAAGGCGCCGCAGGAACCGAGGCTCCCGCGGCGCCCGAAGGGAACGCTTACTCCGAACCGCCGGCCTTGCGGTAGTCGAGCGGCGGCGGGCGGTCGCCGACCATGGCCTTGTAGGTGAAGCCTTCGCCCTGGCGCTGCTTCAGTTCGGCCTTGGCCTGGGCGATCAACTCGGGGTTCGACAGCAGCTCGGCGCCGGTCAGCGACAGGGTCTTGGCCGCCACGGCCGCGCCCTTCAGGCCGATGCTCATGCCGGCCGCGGCCACGTTCTGCCAGCTATGGCCGGCCGAACCGGGAACGAAGGTCGCTGTCGAGAGCCCGACGGTGGGCGTGACCCACGAGACGTCGGCCACGTCGGTCGAGCCGCCGCCGGCGTCGCCGGAGGTGTCGGCCGGGGCGTAGGACTGGACCCTGGCCACCGACGACAGGTCGCCGCCCCCGTTCGGCAGGGACTTGGCCAGTTCCTGGGCGAACTTGGTTTCTTCCGGCGTCCAGGTGATGCCGCCGACGCTTTCCAGCGACGATTGCATGACCTTGCCCAGCACGTCGTTGGGCAGCAGGTTGTAGACGCCGCCGGTCTGTTCGAACTCGACCTTGGTGCCGGTGATCATGGCCGCGCCGTTGGCGGCGTTCTTCACCTTGTCCATCACGTCGACGACGATCTTCGGATTGGCGTTGCGGACGTAGTAATAGACCTCGGCGAAGTCCGGCACGACGTTCGGCGCCTTGCCGCCGTTGGTCACCACATAGTGGATGCGGGTGCGGTCGGGGATGTGTTCGCGCAGGTAGTTGGTGGCGACGTTCATGATCTCGACGCCGTCGAGCGCCGAGCGCCCGGCCCACGGCGCGCCCGAGGCGTGCGCCGACTGGCCGTAGAAGCGGAACTTGCCGCTGATATTGGCCATGGACGTGCCCTGGCGGGCCGAGTTCTCGTTGCCCGGGTGCCAGTGCAGGGTGATGTCGACGTCGTTGAACAGGCCGTCGCGCACCATGTAGACCTTGCCGGAGCCGCCTTCCTCGGCGGGGGTCCCGTAGACGCGGACCTCGCCCTGCACCTTGTTGGCGATCATCCACTGCTTCAGGGCGATGGCGCTGGCCACCGAGGCCGCGCCGAACAGGCTGTGGCCGCAGCCGTGGCCGTTGTCGCGGCCGGCGACCGGCTGCTTGGTCGGAACGGCGGCCTGGCTGAGGCCGGGCAGGGCGTCGAACTCGGCGAGGATGGCGATCACCGGGCCCTGGCCGTTCTTGAAGCTGCCCACGAAGCCGGTCGGCTCGCCGGCCACTCCGGCCTTCACGGTGAAGCCGGCGGCCTTGAGCTGGTCCTGGAGGAGGGCGCTGCTCTTGGTTTCCAGATAGCCGAGCTCGGCGAAGTTCCAGATCTTCAGCGCCGTGTCGTTCATCTTCGGCGTATAGGCGTCGACCGCGCCGGTGAGCTGGGCCTTGTCGGCCGTGGTCAGCGGGGCGGCGCCCGCCATGCCGGCGCCGAGCCATGCGGCCGTGCAAAGCGCGCTGGCGGCCAGCGCCTTGGTGATCATCTTCATAGGTCCTCCAGTGCGCCGCAGGACAGGGGCGCGGCGTTCGTCAGCAAGACGCAGGACGCCGGTGAATCCTCATTCCCCGGCGAGCGGGCGAAGCTCGATGATCGAGGCCGAAACCGGGGCGGCCTTTGCCATGCCATAGGCTTCGAGCGTGGCGACGAAGCCGGCGACGTCGCCGGTGCGGAAACGGCCGCTGAGCGGGGTGGCGGCCAAGGCCGGATCGTCGATGCGGATCTTGCGGGTCGAGTAGCGGTTCATCTCCGCGACGATCGCGCCCAGCGGGCGGTTTTCGAACACCAGGCTACCGTCGCGCCAACTGGTCAGGTCGGCCACGTTGCGGGGCTGGACGGTCCAGGGCTGGTCGCCGGCCTGGACCAGTTCGTGCCCAGGGGTGATGTCGACCATGGCCCGCGGCGAGGCCACGCGGATCTTGCCCTCGAGCAGGCTGACCGACCATTGGCCAGGTTCGACCCGCACGTCGAAGGCGGTGCCCAGCGCGGTGACCGTGCGGCCCGAGGCCGCCACCACGAACGGGCGGTCGGGATTCTTGGCCACCTCGAAGAAGGCCTCGCCCTTGACGACGGCCAGGCCGCGGCGGCGGCCCCATTCGGTCAGGCGCACTTCGGTGTCGGTGCTGAGCGTGATTTTCGACCCGTCGTCCAGGGTGACGATCTTCTGGCCGCCGACCGGGGTGACATAGACGGCCAAGGCCTGGGGCGCGGCGGCCACCGTCGTCTCGCGCGGGGCGTCCGAGCCCTGGCGCCAGGCGCCGTAGCCGACCAGGGCGCTGGCGCTCACCACGACCGCGGCGATCCCCGCCGCCCAGCGCATCTGCGGCTGACGACGTGCGGAGACGAGCTCGGCCTGCACCGAGCGGCGTGCGGCCTGCACGCGGGAATCATCCTTCAGCGCGCCCAGGCGATCCCAGGCGCCGCTAACGCTTTCCCAGTCCTGGCGATTGCGAGGATCGGCGGCCAGCCAGGTTTCGAACGATCGCCGCAGGGCCCCGTCGTCGGGGCGGCGCTGCAGCCGCGCGAACCACGAGGCGGCGTCCGGGCTACCGGAAGGACCGTTTTGTGGCTGGTTGTCGTTCATCGAATTCCTGTAGGCGGGCCGAAACGACCCGCAATGCCTTGGTCACATGCTTTTCTACGGCGCTCACCGAGATGCCCAATTGCGCCGCGGTCGCCTTGTAGCTCATGCCCTCGAAACGAACGAGCATGAAAGCGGTGCGAGTCCGCGGTGCGAGCTGGCCCAAAGCTTCCAGGGCGACGGAGGCCTCCTGCTTGGCCTGCAGGATGCGGTCGGGCGACAGTTCGTCGAGGGGGTGGTGGGCTTCTTCGAGCTCGCAGTGCGCGCCCCGGCGCCTCACTGTGTCGCGGCGCCGGCGGTCGAGCAGGACGTTCGTCGCGGTCTGGAAAATGAAGCTGGAAAGATTCGAGACCTCGCCGCCCTGCCGCCGGTTATGCAGGCGCAGGAGCACTTCCTGGATCAGGTCGTCGATTTCATGACCATCGGCCCGGCGCCTGAAAAAGGCGCGCAAGGCTTGCTGGTAGGGGAGCGACGCATGCGCCAACCCCTCCGGCTCGCCCCTAGGCCCGGTCGTTTCCGCCCACGCCATCTGGTTCCTGAACACCCCGCATTGTCTTATTGGCGCCATGGTTGTTGATGGGGGAGGCGAGGTCAATGACGTTTGGGAAAGCGCAGGGACGAACGTGGCGGATGCTGGATTTTCGGGCACGCTCGTAGCAGTCACTAATCGGGAAGCGGACGAAATCGGGAAATCGACTGTGCGGATACGGCTGGGACTGGTCATCTGCGCCCCTGGGGTCGATGCGCGCAGGGTCGGAAGGGAGTCCTTCTCCTCTTGAGACCGTACTGGGCGGCATCCTCGACTGCGTTTGTCCTGGCGTTGGCGACGGCCTCGGCGTCCGTCGCTGCGCCGGCGCGCGCCCAGTTCGCGATTCCCGCCGGGTTGCCGCTCGACCGCGCCCTGACGGCGTTTTCGGTCCAGAGCGACCGGGACATCCTGTTCGCGCCCGGCGTGGTCGCCGGGCTTCGCGGCCGGGCGGTTCACGGCCGGCTGGCGCCTGGCGCGGCGCTGGACGAACTGCTGGAGGGCTCGGGACTCGCCTGGCGTGAGTTCGAGGGCCGGTTCCTGATCGAAAGGGCGACGCCCAAACTGTCGACCCCGGTGGTCGAGGCGGCGTCGGAAGTCGAGGGCGTGGTCGTGACCGCCCTGCGCCGGCCGACGCTGGAGCGGCTCACGCCCATGTCGATGCGCGCGCTGTCGGGCGAGGAATTGACGCGGGCCGGGGCGGCGACCTTCCAGCAGGCGGGCGCTCTGCTGCCGGGCCTGACCCGCGCGAACACCGGAACCGGGCGGCATCGTTTCAGTCTGCGCGGGGTCTACGGTTCGGGCGAGGCCACCACCGCCCTCTATTATGACGACGTGCCGGTGACCGGCCCCAGCGGCACGACCTCCGATCCAGGCGGATCGGCGCCGGAACTGCTGCTGGTGGACGTCGACCGGCTCGAACTGCTGCGCGGGCCGCAGGGCACGCTTTACGGCGCCAGCGCCATGGGCGGCGCGTTGAAGGTGGTCTTCCACCGGCCGAACCTCTCACAGACCCAGCTTTCGTTTTCCGGCGAAGTCATGGCCAACGCCGGCGACTGGGGCGAGGCTCAGACCCTGGTGCTGAACCGGCCGCTGGTCGACGACAAGGTCGGCCTGCGGCTGACCGCCTATCGCCGGAGCGAGCCGGCCTATGTCGACAATCGGCGCCTGGGCCTGGAACGGGTCAACGCCAGCCTGGTCGAGGGCGCCCGCATCGGCCTGGGGCTGCGGTTCACCCCGGATGTCGAGGTCAATCTCGTCCTCGCCCACCAGGAAAGCCGCGAAGACGACACCTCGGGTGGGGCCCAGGCCGCGCCGCCCGACGTTTCGCTCAACTATGTGCGGACCCCGTTCGACAGCCGGCTGACCTTCATCGACGGAGCCCTGGCCTGGAGGTTCTCGGGCCTCCAGCTTTCGGCGAACCTGGCCGGCTATAGCTGGAAGAGCGTTCGCCGCAGCGACTACACCGGAACCTTGCTCAGCGAACGCCGCAGCCCCGACGGCTGCCGGCGCTATCTCCAGATCGCCGGCTGCTCGCCCGCCGAGCTCGACCTCTATTCCGCCTATGTCGACAGCCGCGCGCCGGGCCTGCTCAGCCAGCCGATCGACCTGCGCGCCTACGTCCAGGAGGTACGGCTGGGGTCCGACGCGCCCGGCTTCGTCGCCTGGACGCTCGGCGCCTTCCACGAACTGCGCACCGACACCATCGACAGCCAGGTGCTGGCCGCCGATCCGGCCACCGGCCAGCCGGAGGAGGGCAAGGGCTTCACCGGCCGGCGCATCGTCGACAGCCGCCTGACCCAGCGGGCGCTCTATGGCGAGGCGACCCTCGGCGCCGACCGCGACACCTCCCTGACCCTGGGCGTGCGGCGGTTCGAGTACGACAAGCGGACGCTCGGCGAGGCCCTGGTCGTCAATGTGATCTCCAACACCGCCGACGCCAATTTCCGCACCACCGCCGGCGAGGAGGGATGGAGCGTCAAGGTGCTGGCCAGCCACCGCTTCGGCCCCGGCATGATGGGCTATGCCCAGGCTTCGCAAGGGTTCCGGCCCGGCGGCAACAACACCGTGCCGAACCTGCCGCCGAACCTCGCCTCCTACGGCGCCGACAGCCTCTGGAACTACGAACTGGGCTTCAAGGGCGGCTGGTTCGACAATCGCCTGCTGGCCAGCGCCGCCGTGTACCGCATCGACTGGAGCGACATGCAGTACACCGCCAACAGCACCAACGGCGCCTTTTCCTTCATCACCAATCTCGGCCGCGCGCGCGTCTATGGGATGGAGGCCGAGACCACCTTCATTCTGTCGCCCCAACTGCGCGGCGGGGCGAACCTGTCGCTCACCGATGCGGTGCTGACCAAGGATCAGGCCAGCAACGACGGCATCGGCCTGGGGGCGGCGGGCGACCGCATGCCGGTGGTTCCCCGCGTGGCCGGCGACGGCTGGGTCGAATATCGGCGCGAGACGCCCTGGGGCGCCGAACTGATGCTGCGCGCCGACGCCAGCTACGTCGGGACCTCTCACAGCACCTTCAAGGGGGGAAGCGCGGGCGATCAGAAGCTGGGCGGCATGTGGCTGTTCAACGCCCGCGCGGTCCTCAAGGCCCGCAACTGGTCGCTGGGCGTGTTCGGCGAAAACCTGACCGACGCCGACAGACCGACCTTCGCCAACACCGTGCGCCCGCCCCAGGTCTTCGCGCCACGCCCCCGGCGAGTCGGAGTTTCGGTCGCCTACAGCTTCTGACCGGCGTCAGATCCGGACGTGATGATGGCGGTTTGCGAAAAAGAACATCTTGTGAACTAGGAACAAACAGCGTACGCCTTTCCCTCGACGGCCAACGACGCGTCAGCGGCTTCGGACTGTCGGGTTGGAATCATGAAACAAGGGGCGCCTTGAAATGAGTCAGTCGGCGTTGAAGCTCGTGGGACGAGAAGAAGGCGATAAGCAGCGCGCGTTGGAAGCAGCCATCGCGCAGATCGATCGGGCCTTTGGCAAGGGCTCGGTGATGAAGCTTGGCGAGAAGAGCCATATCGAGGTCGAGGCGGTGTCCACCGGCTCGCTGGGCCTGGACATCGCGCTGGGCATCGGCGGCCTGCCCAAGGGGCGGATCATCGAAATCTACGGGCCGGAAAGCTCGGGCAAGACCACGCTCGCCCTGCATGTGGTGGCCGAGGTCCAGAAGGCCGGCGGCGTCGCCGCCTTCGTCGACGCCGAGCATGCGCTCGATCCGCAGTACGCCAACAAGCTGGGCGTGAACCTCGACGACCTGCTGGTGTCGCAGCCCGACACTGGCGAGCAGGCGCTGGAGATCACCGACACTCTGGTCCGCTCCGGCGCCATCGACATCATCGTCATCGACTCGGTGGCGGCCCTGACGCCGCGGGCCGAAATCGAAGGCGAGATGGGCGACAGCCTGCCCGGCCTCCAGGCCCGCCTGATGAGCCAGGCGCTGCGCAAGCTGACCGCCTCGATCTCCAAGGCCAAGACCCTGGTGATCTTCATCAACCAGATCCGCATGAAGATCGGGGTGATGTACGGCAGCCCGGAGACGACCACCGGCGGCAACGCGCTCAAGTTCTACGCTTCGGTCCGCCTCGATATCCGCCGCACCGGTTCGATCAAGGTGCGCGACGAGATTCTCGGCAACAATGTCCGGGTGAAGGTGGTCAAGAACAAGGTCGCCCCGCCGTTCCGCGAGGTCGAGTTCGACATCATGTACGGCGAGGGCATCTCCAAGCTGGGCGAGATCATCGACCTGGGCGTCAAGGCCGGCGTGGTCGAAAAGTCCGGCTCGTGGTTCTCGTGGAATTCGACCCGCATCGGCCAGGGCCGCGACAACGCCCGCGAGTTCCTCAAGAACAACCCTGACATCGCCATCCAGATCGAACGGCAGGTGCGCGGCGCCAAGGACGCGATCGAGGAAGAGCTGCTGGTCGGGCCGACCGGCGACGAGGCCGACGAAGACTGAAGGACCGGCGTCAGAGGGCCCGCCACGGCCGTTCGGAACCCGGGCCTTTCCAACCCGAGTCCGGGACCCTGCCCGAGCGGCCGCAGCCCCCGCACGGCGGCCCGCTGATGCTCAAGGACGCTTGGACGCAGACCGTCCAGGCGTCCTTTTCCTTTGCGGGCGACGGCAAAAACCGTAAACGGTCGCCCCTGGGGCGGCGCCGAGAACGGCGCAATCCCATATCTATTCCATTGCTTCCAAAGTCCGACGAGCCATGCCGAGCCTCAACGAAATCAGAGCCGAGTTCCTGGGCTACTTCGAAAAGAATGATCACCTGATCATTCCGTCGGCTCCGCTCGTG
>NZ_JAYRST010000001.1:0-131801 GCF_041920015.1 Phenylobacterium sp. | reverse complement strand
TCAAGCCGACTGCGGGCTACGAAGTGTCGTTGTTGGACTTCGATTTTGCGACCTACCTGAACCGTCACAATGACGTGCCGATCAAGATCCTGAGCGGCGACGGAACAACGACGATCTATGACCTGACGCTCACGACCGACTGGCCGACCCACAATTCGCTGGCGGTCAATTCGGCCTATTTCGCCGATGGGATCATCCTGCGCTGGGGCCCCAACGGCTACGATGTCGGACTCGACAACATCCGCTTCGACGTTCGTGCGATCGACAGCGGCAGCGCCGTCCCCGAACCGGCCACCTGGGCGATGATGATCGCGGGCTTCGGCCTGGCGGGCGCGGGTCTGCGCCGTCGTCGGATGTCCCTGATCCCGGCTTGAGGCAGGTGAAAAGCGGTCCCGGGCGTTCGGACCGGGACCGCTCGAACCCCGACGGCCGCCGCCTTCCGCTTAATTTTTTCCTAACTCAGGTGGCCCGCTTTCCGGCCGCCCTGCGCATCTCTCATTGATAGCCACAGCTCATCAGGGGGTTACCATGAGCGCTCGATCCAAGACTACGGCCGGCTACCTTGCCGGCGCCGCCCTCGTCCTCGCCACGCTTGCGGCGCCGGCCGCAGCCGAGGCGGCCGTCCGCTACACCTTCGTCGGCAGCGCCGAGGAGGAGGGGGCGATCAGCTTCACCTATCTGGCGCCGGACTTCATCTCCGCCTGGGAGCGGATCACGCCCGACACCTGCTCGGTCGCGAACCCCGCCTTCGCCTGCGAGACGATGGAGTTCCAGCCCACGCCGACCAGCTTCCCGGCCTCCCAGGGCGATTTCCTCTCCTTCGGCCACGTCAATATCGACGGCTCGGGCGGCGGCGGCGGGTTCTACTTCTTCCAGCCCGGCGCGTTCGGAGCGGTCGGCTTCTATTCGAACGCCGACTGGCCGATCAACGACTTCGGCCATCCCGACTGCTGCGCCGGCAACGCCGGTCCGGCCACCCTGAAGGTCGAGTTCGTCGGCTCGGCGGTTCCCGAACCGGCCACCTGGGCGATGATGATCGCAGGCTTCGGACTGGCCGGCGCGGGTCTGCGCCGGCGCCGGGCGTCCGTGGTCCCAGCCTGACGCTGGCGGAGCGGCCTTCGGCGCTCGGACCGGAGGCCGCTCGAGCCAGAGCTGCTACAGCGGCGCGCAGGCCTCTTCCATCCAGGCCCGCACCTCGCCGTCCACGCGCGGGCCGACCTCGGCCAGCACGCGGGCGTGATAAGCGTCCATCTGCGCGCGCTCGGCGGGCGAGAGCATCTCCACCACGATCAGCCGCCGGTCGATCGGCGCGAGCGTCAGGGTCTGGAACCCCAGCATCGGCCGCTCGCCCCCGGCGATGGGCACGGCCTGCATCACGTACTGCAGGTTCTCGATGCGGATGCCGTAGGCGCCTTCCTTGTAATAGCCCGGCTCGTTGGAGACGATCATGCCGGGCCGCAGGGCCACGAAGTTCGGCAGCTTGGAGATCCGCTGCGGCCCCTCGTGCACGCCCAGATACGCGCCGACCCCGTGGCCGGTGCCATGGTCGTAATCGAGGCCCGCATTCCACAGCGGCGCGCGCGCCAGCGCGTCCAGGGCCGAGCCGGTGGTCCCGGCCGGGAAGCGGACCGCCGCCAGCGCCAGATGCCCCTTCAGCACCAGGGTGAAGCGCTCGCGCATTTCCTGGCTCGGCTCGCCGATGGCGACCGTGCGGGTGATGTCGGTCGTCCCGTCCAGGTACTGCGCGCCCGAGTCGACCAGCAGCAGCGAGCCCTGCTCGGTCGGCTTGTTCAGCCGCCTGGTCGGCCGATAGTGAACGATGGCCCCGTTCGAGGCCGCCCCGGCGATGGTGTCGAACGACAGGTCCTTCAGCGCCCCGGTCGCCTGGCGGAAGCCTTCCAGCTTGGTCACCACCTCGACCTCGTCGACCGTGCGGGTCTGAGCTTCCGTCCCCAGCCAGTGTAGGAAGCGGCTCACCGCCGCCCCGTCGCGGGCGTGGGCCTCGGTCGTCCCGGCGATCTCGACGGCGTTCTTGCAGGCGCGCGGCAGGGCGCAGGGGTCTTCGCCCCGCACCACCTCGGCGCCAGCCTCGCCCAAGGCGTCGAAGTACCAGGCCGAGGACTGGGCCGGATCGACCAGAACCCGCTTGCCCTTCAACTCGGCCAGCGCCGCGGGCAGGTCGTCTGGCGTCTCCAGCCGCACCTCGTTGCCCAGCCAGGCCCGCAGCTCGCCCGACACCTTCACCGGGTCGAGGAACAGCCGCGCCGTGCCGTCCTGGTTCAGGATCGCCTGGCCCAGCGGCAGCGGCGAGCGGATCACGTCGCCGCCGCGCACATTGAACAGCCAGGCGATGGAGGAGGGGGCGGTCAGCACCGTCGCCTCGGCGTTCTGGCCTTTCAGCGCCGCCCCGATGCGCGCGCGCTTGGCGTCCGAAGCCTCGCCTGCATACTCCAGCGGATGGGGAACCACCGGGGCCGTCGGCTGGGCCGGGCGCGCGGAGCCCCAGGCCTCGTCCAGCGGATTGCGCTCGACCGGTTTCAGCCTGGCGCCGGTCTTGGCGACCGCGGCCTTCAACCGCTCCAGCGCGTCGGGCGAATGCAGGCGCGGGTCGTAGCCGATCACCTGGCCGCTCGTCGTGGCGGTCTCCAGATAGGCCGGCACCCCGCCTTCGACCAGGTCGCGGATCTCGAACACCCCCTGGTCCACCTGGTCGCGGACCTGCAGGGTGTAGCGGCCGTCCACGAAGATCGCCGCCTTGTCGGCCAGGATCACCGCCGCCCCGGCCGAGCCGGTGAAGCCGCTGGCCCAGCCCAGCCGGTCGTTGGCCGCCGGCAGGTATTCGTTCTGATGCTCGTCCTCGTGCGGCGCCAGGAAGCCGTCCAGCCCCTGCGCCTGCATGGCCGCGCGGATCAGGGGGACGTGCTTGGGCCCGAAGGACGGATCGGTGGTTTCATCGAAGGTCTGATACATGGCGCGAACTTAATCCCGCCGCCGCCGCCGCGCCACCATCGCTCGGCGTCCGATAAATTTACCCGGATATAATTGACATGGCCCCGCCGCGGCCTCATCTGAAGGCCATGGACAAGTCCCATCGCCGCGAAGCCATCCGCCAGTACAAAGAACGCAAGGCCCCGGTCGGGATCTTCGCCCTGCGCTGCCGCGCGACCGGCGCGGCCTTCGTCGGCGCCTCGCGCAATCTCGACGGCCAGCGCAATTCCTCCACCTTCTCCCTGCGGCTCGGCAGCCACCGCAACAAGGCGCTCCAGGCCGCCTGGAACGCCGCGGGCGGGGAGGCGGGCTTCGAGTTCGTCGTGCTCGAGACCCTGGACGACGAGGACCTCGGCCCGATCGGCCGCGACACCTGGCTCAAGACCCGCGAACGCCACTGGCGCGAAACCCTCGGCGCCCAGTCGGCGATCTAGGCCGTCAGTGATCTGAATAGGTCGCAACGCTGCGGGCCAGCAGCGCGGCGGCCTCGGCCTGCCGATGCGTGCCCGTCTTGGCCAGGATGCGCTTGAGGTGCGAGCGCACGGTCGCCGGTCCGACTCCCAGGTCGTCGGCGATCTCGTCCAGGGCCGAGCCCCGTCCCAGGGCGGCCGCGACGGCGCCTTCCGCTCGGGTCAAGCCGAACAGATCGCGCAGCCGCGCCACGGCGATCGGCGCTTCGGGATCCTTGATGAAGACCAGCACGGCGGGCTGCTGCGCGCCGAAGACGGACCCCGAAGGGCGCAGGGGCGCGACCTCCAGGGTCAGCGGCGTGCGGTCCGGCCGCGGGACGGGCAGCGCCGCGCCGGGCCTTGCGATCCGGTCGCCCGCCGTATCGCACGCGCCGCGCACCAGCGACGACAGCTTCTCGTGCAGCGCTGGCCGGCGCACGGCCAGTCGTCCCTGGACCACCGCCAGCTCCGCATTCTCGCGCAGAAGGCGCTCGGCCATGCGGCTGGCGTGGAGAACGGCGCCGGCGCCGTCGACCACCAGCACCCCGGTGTCCAGGCGATCCAGCGCCTGCGCGGCGGCGGCGTAGTGCTGCGCGGCCGCGGCGAAACGCTGCCCCAGGCGCAAGGCCCGCTGCAGATGCGGCAGCAGCAGCGCGGCCTGCCGCCGCTCCAGCGCGCCATAGGCGCCGGCCTCGCGCGGGCGGTGCACGCCCAGCACGCCGACCGCGCCCTCCGCCGCGGGGAACACCGCCCCCAGCATGTGATGGATGTCCAGGTGGCGCAGCCATTCCTGATAGAAGCCGCTGCGCGCCTGCTCCTCGCGCGTCACCAGGTCCTCGTCGGTGATGATCTGCGACATGCCATGGGCCAGCGAGCGCTCGACCCAAAGATCGCGGCGGTGCCAGTCGTCCGCCCACGCCTGCTCGCGCTCGGACACGATGAGATTGCCCGTGCATTCCAGCAGGTTCACCCGCGCGCCCTGGCCATGCAGTTTCAGGACCGTGCTGGTCGAGCCGAAGGTCTCGGCGATGCGCGTCGCCGTGCCCGCCCAAAGGGCGTCGTCCAGGGCCGCATCGTAGAGATGCGCGATCAGTCCCGAGACGCCGGAGGCTTCATAGAGGTCTTCGGACGGCATGGCCGGGCGCTTCCTCCTGGTTCATCCGATCTCGGCCGCCGCGTTTCGGCGCCGCCGACAACTCCGCGTGATTACGACGCCGCCGCGGCGTTTCTCCCCTGTTTGGGGGACGACGGTGGGCGCTCTTCACCTTAACCATGGCCGAAAGGCTTTTCACGCGGGGATGTGAATGCGGAGAACCGGAGCCATCCTGGCGCCCATGATGTTGGCGATGGGCGTCGCCGCCTGCGGCCAGGATGTCGCCGCGGCGGGCAAGACGCCGGTTGCGGAGGCCGCCGCCCCGGTCGCGGCCCTGCCGCTCAAGCGCGGCTATTACGTCGCCGCCGATACGCCTTGCAGCCAGGCCTCCAACGCCACCACCACCCTGCTGCGTCGCGACGGGATCGGCGGTTCGCGCGACTTCTGCGAGTTCAAGAAGATCGAGCGGGCCGGCCCGAACACCTATCGCGTGACCGAAGCCTGCGGCGATCTGCAGGACAACGCGCCCCCGGAAGTCGGCGTCACCACCTACACCCTGTCGGGCGACGCCAGCTTCACCTCGAAGAACGCCGGCGGCTGGGAGCACAGCGCCCGCTACTGCGCCCAATCGAGCATGCCGCCCGATTGGCGCGAAAACGACATCAGCGACATCATCGACTGAGGACAACATGGCGCTTACGACACTCAGCGGCGCGGTCAGCGGCATCCGCCATTCGACGGAAACCCGCGGCGTAGTCGGCCGCAACGGCGGCTCGGTGAAGACCGGCCAGGTCATCGCCTTCCGCGTCGGCGACCGCTCGGCGCAGATCAAGCTCGCCGACATGCCCGACATCCGAGACGGCGACGAGGTCACCCTGGCCGGAAGCGAGAAGAACGGCGTCTTCAAGGCCCTGGCGCTGCGCAACGACAAGACGCGGGCCGTCTACAGCATCCCGACGACGATAGGCTATATGATGGGCGCGCTCCTCGTGGCGCTCGGGATCATGACCCTCTTCATCCTTGTCGGCGTGGTGTTCATCGCCGGCGGCCTGTGGACGCTCTACGAAGCCTACACCTACACCCGCGCCGCCAACATGCTGCGAGCCTGACCTGATCCCGCTCATCCCGGCGAAGGCCGGGACCCAAGCCGACTCTCAGTTCGCTACACCGGGCCAATCAAACGCCATATGGGCCCCGGCCTTCGCCGGGGTGAGCGGAGGGGGCGTTGGCCGCGTCCAAAACTCCCTGCACCCTCACACGTCTCCGGCAACCTCTGACGACGGCGACATCCAACACCCTGGACCCCCATGCCGAAGTTCGGCATAGCCACGCTATGCGTCGCGCCTTCGCCCTCTCGAATTCCTGCGGTCCCTCCGGGGCCGTGCGTCTTCGCCTGGGCTGAATTCAACCCGGCGAACGCCGACCCCGCCGCACCGGCCGGGGTCAGGCGACGCAAGACGAGCCCCTGCCGAGCGGCCTTGCCCTCCAACAGGAAGCTCTCTCTCATGGAACCGCCCTACGAAATCCGCACCCCGCGCCTGCTGTTGCGCGAGTTCACGCCGGCCGACCTGGACGACGTTCACGCCTACGCCGCCGACCTGGCGACCGTCCGTTACATGGACTGGGGCCCGAACACCTTGGAGCAGACCAGAACATTCCTGGGCGAAGAGATCGCCCGCGCCTCGGCCGCGCCGCGCACCCATATCGGCCTGGCGGTCCAGCACTTGGAGAGCGGGAGGGTGATCGGCTCCATCCGGCTCGGCCTCCAGCCGCATCGCAACGCCGATATGGGCTACTGCTACGCCAGCGCCTGGTGGCGCCAGGGCTACGGCTTCGAGGCCGCCCGCGCCCTGGCCGCCCACGCCTTCGCCGCGCTCGGCGTCCACCGCCTGTGGGCCACCTGCGACGTGCGCAACACCGGCTCCTTCGCGATCATGGAAAAGCTCGGCATGCGCCGCGAGGGCCTGATGAAGGCCAACCAGCCGGCCCAGGGCGGCGGCTGGCGCGACACCTATCTCTACGCCGTTCTGGCGGAGGAGTGGGGCTTAGGCTTGGTTTAGGCCCTGCGCAGCACCAGGGTCGCCCAGGCGTCGCGATGCAGGCGGCGGTGCAGGCGAAAGCCTTTCGAGAGATAGGCCGCCAGCACCCGCCGCTCCTGGGTGCGCAACAGGCCCGACAGGATCGCAAAGCCGCCCGGCTTCAGCGCCCTGCGGATGTCCTGCGACAGCGCCACCAGCGGCGGGGCCAGGATGTTGGCGAACACCAGGTCGTAGGGCGCAGCCTTGCTGACCAGCCGGTGCGACAGGCCCGAGGCGTGGACGAACCGCGCGCTCGACTTGTTGAGCCTGGCGTTCTCGTTGGAGATTCGCACCGACGGGGCGTCGATGTCGGTGCCGACGGCCAGCTTGCTGCCGGTGCGGGCCGCGGCGATCGCCAGCACCCCGGTCCCGGCGCCGACGTCCAGCACCTTGTCGAAGCGCCGCGCCTTGATCAGCGCGTCATAGGCGCTCAGGCAGCCGACGGTGGTGCCATGGTGGCCGGTGCCGAAGGCCGCGCCGGCCTCGATGCGCAGGTTGACGGTGTTGGTCGGCGCCAGCCCCTTGTCGTGCGCCCCGAACACGAAGAACCGGCCCGCCCGCACCGGGGGCAGGCCCGACAGCGCCATGGCCAGCCAGTCGGCGTCGGCCAGCTTCTCGACCACGGTGCGCAGTTCGGCGTAACCGCCCAGCTTGCCGGCCAGGCCGTCGGCCTCGTCCTGCGTGGTCGGAAAGGCGTCGATGCGCCAGATGTCGCGGTCTTCGTCCTCTTCCAGGATGGAATAGGTCGCGCCCTCCAGCAGCGGATCGGAATCGATGGCGGCGGCGGCGGCTTCGGCCACAGCGCGCGGGCCGCGGGCGATGATCTGAACGGCGTCTTGGCTCATGGCCGCCCTTTAGAGGCGCACGGCGCGAAAGGCCAGCGCGCGCTTGGGGCGCAATAGGGTTCGCATGGCGGCATGACGTCTCGATTTGGCCTCGACGCCGGCCGCCAGCCTGCCATCATGGGGCCGTGATCGCCGCCGAAGGGAGCTCCATGAGCAAGTACAGCCCGCTGTCCGACCATTTCGCCAGCCTGACCCAGGACACCTGGCGGCCGACCTTCACCGACATCGAACTGCTGCTCGGCTCCACCCTGCCGAAGGCCGCACGCCAGCCGGCCTGGTGGATCGGCGAAGGCAAGACCCATCAAAGCGCCTGGCTCGACCACGACTGGCGCGTCTCGGCCGTCGGCGACGGCGTGGTGACCTTCCGGCGGGCCCGCGCCCACGACATCCAGCCGCAGGTCCTCAAGACCGCCGCCGAAAGCGCCTCCACCCAGGCCCATGTCCGTCAGAACGCCGGCGTCGCCCTGGTCGCCGGCGCTGCGGTCGCCGCCGTCGCCGGCCTCGGCGTCCTCACCGCCAAGCTGCTCCGGGGTCGCAAAGACGCCTGAGGTGCGTGTCGTCCCGGTCTTGCTGGGCAAGCCGGGACGACATCGATCTAGGCCGGGGTCTTGAACCTCACGCCGCCTCGACGAAGGAGTCGATCACCTTCTTCTCGCCGGCCTTGTCGAAGGCGACCGTCAGCTTGTTGCCGTCCACGGACTTCACCAGGCCATAGCCGAACTTCTGATGGAACACCCGCTGGCCGCGCTTGAAGTCGCTGGCCGCCGAGGATTCCGACACCACCAGCCGCCCTTCGCCCTCGATCACCGCTCCACGGCCCGGATGGCTGCCGCGGAAGCCCCTTTCCTGGGCGCGCTTCCAGCCGGGGGAGGCGTAGCCCGCCCCGAAGGTCGGGCTCTCGTCCCAGCGGCTGCCGTGCTGCTGCATGCCCGGCCCGCCGCCGTAATAGCCGGTCTCGGAACTGGCCTCGACATTGGCCAGCGGCAGTTCGTCCACGAACCGGCTGGGAAGCTGGCTGGTCCAGCGGCCATAGACCTGCCGGTTGGCGGCGAAGGAGATGCGCGCCTCCTCGCGGGCGCGGGTGATACCGACATAGGCCAGGCGCCGTTCCTCCTCCAGGCCCTTCTCGCCCTTCTCGTCCATGCTGCGCTGGGAGGGGAACACCCCTTCCTCCCAGCCGGGCAGGAACACCAGCGGGAACTCCAGCCCCTTGGCCGAGTGCAGGGTCATGATCTGCACCGCGTCGGCCTGCGGCCCGCGGTCCATGTCCATCACCAGCGAGACGTGCTCCAGATAGGCCTCCAGGCTGTCGAAGCCCTGCATCGACTGCACCAGTTCCTTCAGGTTCTCCAGCCTCGTCTGGGCGGTCGGCGTCTTGTCCAGCCGCAAGGCGTCGGTATAGCCGCTCTCCTCCAGCACCTGCTCGGTCAGGCGCGAGTGGTGCATGGCCTGGGCCGCCCCGCGCCAGCGGTCGACGTCGCGGATGAAGTTGGAGAGGGCGGTGCGCGTGCGCCCGGCCAGCTCGTCGGTGCCGATCGCCTCGCGCGCGGCCTGCATCACCGGCACGCCGTTCAGCCGCGCGATCTGCAGCAGCTTCTGCACCGTGGTGTCGCCGATCCCGCGCTTGGGCGTGTTGACGATCCGCTCGAAGGCCAGGTCGTCGTCCGGCGATTGGATCAGCCGCAGATAGGCGTGAGCGTCGCGGATCTCCGCCCGCTCGAAGAACCGCGGGCCGCCGACCACCGTATAGGGGATCTGCAGCATCACGAACCGCTCTTCGAAGGCCCGCATCTGGAACGAGGCCCGCACCAGGATCGCGACGTCGCGATACCGGCGCGGCTCCCTTTCCGTCCCGCCCTTGTGCGCGCGCTCGATCTCCTCGGCGATCAGCCGGCTCTCGGCCTCGCCGTCCCAGACCCCGCGCACCACGACCTTCTCGCCGCCCTGGCTCTCGGTCCACAGCGTCTTGCCGAGGCGCCCCTTGTTGGCCGCGATCAGGCCCGAGGCGGCGGCTAGGATGTGGCTGGTCGAGCGGTAGTTCCGCTCCAGCCGGATCACCGTCGCGCCGGGGAAGTCGCGCTCGAAGCGCAGGATGTTGTCCACCTCCGCGCCCCGCCAGCCATAGATCGACTGGTCGTCGTCGCCCACGCAGCAGACGTTCTGCCGCTTCTGCGCCAGCAAACGTAGCCACAGGTATTGGGCGACGTTGGTGTCCTGGTACTCGTCCACCAGCACGTACCTGAACCGCTCGTGGAAGTCGGCCAGCACGTCCGGATTGGCCATGAACAGCGTCAGGTTGTGCAGCAGCAGGTCGCCGAAATCGCAGGCGCTCAGCACCCGCAGCCGCTCCTGGTACATCCGGTAGAGGGTAGGGCCCTTGCCGCCCGCGAACTCGTGGCCTTCGGACGGCGGCAACCGGTCGGGCGTCCAGCCGCGGTTCTTCCAGTGGTCGATCATCCCGGCCAGCGCCTTGGGCGTCCAGCGCTTGGCGTCGACGTTTTCGGCCTCCAGCACCTGCTTGATCAGCCGCTCCTGGTCGTCGGTGTCCAGGATGGTGAAGTTCGACTTCAGCCCCACCAGTTCGGCGTGCCGGCGCAGGATCTGGGCGGCGACCGAGTGGAACGTCCCCAGCCAGCGTAGCCCCTCGGCCGACGGGCCGATGATGTGGGTGATCCGCTCGCGCATCTCGCGCGCGGCCTTGTTGGTAAAGGTGACGACCAGCAGTTCCCAGGGCTTCGCACGCCCCGTCGCCAGGATGTGCGCCAGCCGCGTGGTCAGCACCCGCGTCTTGCCGGTCCCTGCGCCCGCCAGCACCAGCACCGGCCCCTCGGTCGCCTCCACCGCCGCCCGCTGCTCGGGGTTCAGGCCCTCCAGATAGTCGGGGCCGCGCACGCGGGCCAGGTCGCTCACCCGCGGAGCGGGCAGAGCGTCGTCGAACGGGTTCTCGAATGATTCAGGCGAAGACATCGGAAGATGTTTAGCACGTAACGCCCCGAATTGGGCGTCGCTGCGTTCGTGGTGTGTTCCTTTGTCCCTGCGCGGTGGGCGGCGGGATCAATGTTTGCCGCTTCGCTCCATCTCGGCCTTGAGCACGTCTTCGATCCGCGCCTGCCATCCGGCGCCGGTGGCCTTGAAGTGGTTGAGCACCGATTGCGACAGCCGCAGCGTGACCTGTTGCTTGGGATTGGCCAATCTGGGACGGCCGCCCTTGTTGCGGGTGCGGGGGAAGGCGGCCAATTCCGCCGCCGACAGGGTCTCGGGGCCCTGGGCGCGCGCGAAATCCTCTTCCGTCCATTCCGGGTTGTCGGGATCGGTCAGGTCGGGCTCGGGTTGCGCCTTGAGCTTGCGTTCGGTGTCATCGGACATGTCGACGGTACTCTATCATGGGTATTTGTAGCGACAAAAACCCTGCTGATCAAGTTATTGTCGTTACAGATACCTCCGGAACCTTCCGACCTCGACGGCGCGCCGCTTAAGCCCGGAACCGGCTCCCGGCGGCGTTCGTTCATCGGCGATCGCTGAGCAATCAGGGAGGTTTCCCATGGCTCGTGGCGGTGGCGGCGGATCGTCGCCGTGGATCGCCTTCATCGTCGGCGGCCTGCTGGTCGCCGTGGCGGTGATCGTCTATGTGCTCTATGCGGGCGGTTTGCGGCCGCAGGCGCCCCGCGGCGTTGATATCGACGTCAACCTTCCCAAGCCGCCGGCGCTGCCGGACGCCCCCAAGCTCCCCGATCCGCCCCTGCCGACCCCGAAATAGCCCCGACCCCGAAATAGCCCGAAGTCGCGATGAACCAGGACCCGCCGCCCAGACGCCCGATCCCCTTGCTGCTCTGGGCCGTCCTGGGCTTCTTCCTCGTCCTGGCCTTCCTGTACGCCCTGCGCGAGCTGAATCCCGCCGGCCTGGGCTAGATGTTCGTCGCCTGCGCGAAGGCCAGCGCCGCCACCCGGCAGGCCGAGGCGAGGGGACGCTCGCCGCGCGCCTCGTCGATCTGGGCGATCAGCCCGGCCAGGCTCACCTCGCGCGCGCCGGCCATCTCGTCCAGCACCGCCCAGAACTCCGGCTCCAGCGCCATGGAGGTGGCGTGGCCCGACAGGAGGATCGAACGCTTTTTCAACACAGGCATGGACTCTGTTGTGGCCCAGGCGCCACGCCCTCTCCAAGTCTTCTCTTCGGCGCTTGCCAAAAGATGACGCGTGCGTCATCTTCAATCCTAACACTGTTAGTTTTGAGGCTTCCTGCCCATGGCTATGATTGCTGACGCCCTCGACGCCCCCCTCGCGCGCCAGGCTGCGCCGGCGCCCGACGTGCGCCTGCCTAAGCCGCGCCTGCAGTGGGGCGCGGCGCTGAAGGCCCTGCAACGCCTGCTGAACGACAAGGAAGACACCGGCCAGGTGTTCGAGATCATGCGGGCCCTGAACGGAACCTCGACCGCCCGCTGCTACGAGCGCCTGCTGACCACCGCGCGGGGAGGGCGCATCGCCTACGAGCGCCAGGAGCTGGCTGCGCGGCTGATGGACGACGCCTGGCTCGATTCCATGCCCGCCGGCAGCGTCGGCGCCGCCTACCGTGAATTCATCCGCTCCGAGCAACTGTCCGCCGAGGGCCTGGCCGAGGTCAGCCGCATTCAGGGCAATGAGGTCGACATCCAGCACCCCTACGCCTGGATGGGCCGGCGCACCCGCGACGTCCACGACATCTGGCACATCCTGTCGGGCTATCACCGCGACGGCCTGGGCGAGGCCTGCCTGGTCGCCTTCTCCTACGCCCAGACCAAGGGCCTGGGCTGGGCGCTGATCGCGCTGGGCGCCATGTCCCGCTCGCGGGGCGGCGACCACCCGTACAACAAGGCCATCTGGCAGGGTTACAAGCGCGGCAAGGCCGCCGCCTGGCTGCTGGGCGAGGACTACGAGCGCCTGATGGCCGAGCCGCTGGAAAGCGCCCGCAAGCGCCTGAACATCACCCCGGCCACCCTCTACGACGCCATCCCGATCGAAGCGCGCGACGCCGCGGTTCCGAAGCGGATGTAGGCCCTTCGTGCGCCGGGCCGTGGGGCGGTCTGGCGTGCGGACGCGAGGGTGGGGAGAGTGTCGAGCCTCTCCCCACCCCGCCTGTCCAGAGCAATTTCCGCCGAAGCGGATGCCGGTTCGGCATGGAGAATCCGCCGAAAACCTAGTCCTCGTCCTCGCGCCGCGCGCCGTCCAGCGACCGCTCGGCCTTGTCGGCCTCCAGCCGTTCCAGAGTCTTCTGGCCCTTGCTGCGGCCGAAGCGGGCGCGGTTCTCGTGCGCCTGGTCCTTGGCCGCGGCCTTGTCGCGCGCCTTCCTGGCCTTGTTGAGATTCACCACCTCGCCCATGGCCAGACCCTAAGCCACTCCGGCGCGCCGGCGGAAGCCTTCTCGCCGCCGGCGAACGCCGTTCTGCTTTTCCCTGCGGCGGAAGACGGATAAGCCTCTTGGCGAGCATGGATCGGGGCGGGCGTTTGGCGACCAGATTCCTTGAAAGGGTGATCGCGCGGGTGCGCGCCTGGCCGGCCCAGGCCTTGCCGGTGCTGGTGGCGCTCGCCGGCCTGGCGGCCACCATCTTCGTGGCCGCGGCGCTCGACCAGGGGCGCCAGGCCCGCGCCCAGCTCCGCTTCAACGCCCTGGTCGACCAGGCCAACGCCGCGGTCGAGCGGCGTCTGGAAACCTATGTCGAGATGCTGCGCGCCGGGTCGGGCCTCTTCGCCGCCAGCCACAATGTCGACCTCGGCGAGTTCAAGGCCTTTGTCGACCATCTCGAACTGACGCGCCGCTATCCGGGCATTCGCGGCGTCGGCTATTCGGTCCGCGTCCCGCCGGGCCAGGGGCCGGCCCTGCTGGCGCAGATGCGGGCCGCAGGCGCGCCGCCCTTCGCCCTGACGCCGCAGAAGCCGGGCCAAGAGCTGCACGCCATCGTCTATCTGGAGCCGCTGGACGCGCTCAACCGCCGCGCCCTGGGCTTCAACATGCACGCCTTCCCGGTGCGCCGCGAAGCCATGGACCGGGCCCGCGATTCCGGCCAGGCGGCCCTCTCGGGCAAGGTCGAACTGGTCCAGGAGCAGGGGCGGGATCTGCAGGCCGGCTTCCTGATCTACGAGCCGGTCTATCGCGGCGGCCTCGTCCCCCAGACCCTCGCCGAACGGCGCGAAAGGCTGCTGGGCTTCGTCTACGCCCCGTTCCGCGCCGGCGATCTGCTGGGCGCGGTGCTGCCCAGCGCCAAGAGCGCCGGCTTCGACTACGCGGTCTATGACGGCGAAGCCGGAGCCGGCGTGTTGCTGCACCGCTCGGCCGCGCCCGACGCGCCCCGCGGCGGCGCGGTCGCCACCCGCACCCTCGACATCGCCGGGCGCACCTGGACCATCGTCTATCGCGCCCGTTCGGACTTCGAGCGCAACGCCGACAGCGGCCTGACCCTGCTGTTCGTGGCCGGCGGCCTGCTGGCCACCGTGCTGCTGACGCTGGCCGCCTGGCGCCAGGCCCATGCGCGCCTGACGGCCGAGCGCGAGGTCGTCGCCCGCATCGCCGCCGAAGCGCGCCAGAAGCTGCTGCTCGACGAGCTGAACCATCGGGTGAAGAACACGCTCGCCACCGTCCAGTCGATCGCCGCCCAGAGCCTTCGCCACGGCCAGGACGTCGGCAGCGTGCGCCAGAGCTTCGAGGCGCGGCTGATCGCGCTCTCCCACGCCCACAACCTCCTGACCCGCGACAATTGGAGCGGCGCCGATCTCGCCGAACTGCTGCGGGGCGAGCTTGCGCCCTATGGCGGCGCCGAGGGCGAGCGGGTGGTGATCGCCGGCGAGCGGGTCTGGCTCGGCCCCAACACCGCCGTCGCCCTGGGCATGGCCTTCCACGAGTTGGCCACCAATGCGGTGAAGTACGGGGCGCTGTCCAACGAGGCCGGCCGCGTGCGCGTGACCTGGAGCGTCGGGCCCGGCGGCGGCCCGACCCCCGGATCGCGGCGCCTGCGCATCGTCTGGCGGGAGGAGGGCGGCCCCCCGGTGGTTGCGCCAGGGCGCCGGGGCTTCGGCTCGCGCGTCATCGTCGGGGGCCTCGCCCACCAGCTCGACGGCGTGGTCGATCTCGACTTCGCCCCGGCCGGCGTCGTCTGCACCATCGCCTTCACCCTGCCGCCCGCAGGCGCCGAGGACGAGATCATGGACCTGGGCTCGGCCGCCTGATTTCCGGCCCAGCCGACCGGAACAGAGTCGGACGGGGCTCGTTTTCCTGCAACCCCAAACCCAAACGACAGGAGAACGCCATGAACCCCGGCATCCGCGAACATATGGAAGTCATCGGGTCGGACGGCGGCCATGTGGGCCGCGTCGACCACGTGGTCGGCGACGACATCGAACTGGCCAAGCTCGACCTGGGCGCCGGCCTCAAGCACCACCTGATCCCGTTGACCTGGGTCGACGACGTCATCGACGACAAGGTGCGGCTCAACATCACCAAGGAGGCCGCCAAGGCCGCCTGGCGCGAAAAGCACTGAAGCGCCAGGGAGGCGCCTTCGAACCGCGCCTTGGCCTGGAGGCTGTTAGGGACTTGGCGCGGTCTGCGACCGGATCGATGGCTTGGCTAAGCAGTTGATCCATAAACAGATCGTCATAGCTGGGCTTGTCCCGGCTACCCATGAACACCGGATGGATCGCAAGGATCAGCGGCCCGTGCGACGCTTCCGGCCGCAACGGCGGAGATCATAGGTAGCCGGGACAAGCCCGGCTATGACGATCGGGTGGGGGACGGCCGCCCTCAGGTTCATAACAGCCTCTAGACGGCGAAGAACCCGTGCTCGCCGCTGACGCGGACCTGGCACGGGCGCCCTTCGTCCTGCATCTGTCGGGCCTGTTTGTTCGCCGCCGCCTTGGCGACTTCCTTGTCCGAGGAATAGCCGAAATGGTCGCCGTCGAGTTCGACGGCCCACCCGCCGTCATGACGCACGACGCTCAGGATGGATCGTTCAACACCTTTTTGCATGCGCCATCCTAGAGCCCTTTAGGGCTTGGTGGAACACCAAACCCGTTGAAAAGGGCTCTAAATCAAGCATGTAGAGCGCGTTCGGGCGGGCGAACCGCCCACACTTCGTCCTAACGCGCTCTAGCACGCCTGCGCCGCGATTTTCGATTTTTCGGAGATATTCCTTGTGCTCGGGCCTGGAAGGCGTCACCCTTGGAGGATCAAAATTCGTTTTGGCTCGCTGCCGATCTACCGGGGCCCTAATTCTGACGCCTCTGGAAATGCCTTCGACCCTCTCCGAAAATTTGACCTCCAACCCACTCTCGGGTGCGAGAACTCATGTCCGAAAGGGACGATAGAATGACTATTGGTGTCGTGAAGTGGTTCAACGCCCAAAAGGGCTTCGGCTTCATCCAACCGGAAGGCGGCGGCTCCGACGTCTTCGTGCACATCTCGGCCGTCGAGCGCGCCGGCATGGCCACCCTGCATGACGGCCAGAAGGTCAGCTTCGAACTGGAGCAGGACCGCCGCAGCGGCAAGATGTCGGCCGGCCAACTCCAGGCCGTCTGACCCGCCGTCCCGCCCAGCGGGACCGCAGGCCAAGACCTGAGAAAACGGCCCGGAGCAATCCGGGCCGTTTTTGTATTTCCAAGCGCGTTCATCCGTCAGGGAGATCGTCCGGCCAAAGTTGCGCGCCATGCAAGACGCGCAGGATGCGGACGGTCTCGCCGATGACCCGATAAGCGACGACGCAGGAGGTTCGGCCGACCACCAGTTCCCGCGTACCATCCACACGGCCTGGGCGTCCGCTTTCGGGGAAGTCGATCAGGCGGGCCACCGCCTCGGTGATACGGATATCCACCAGCGCCGCCGCATGGGCGTCATCGAGTTCGATGTGATCGTAGATCGCTCGCCGATCTTCCAGGGCGTATTGCGCCCAGACCAGTCTCACCCCTTGCCGCTCCTCGCGCCGGCTGCCCGTCGTGCGGTGAACTCCGCCTCGACGTCTTCATGCGCCACGTCGGGACGCGTGTCGTCCAGCGCTTCGCGCACCTTGGCGCGGAACCAGGCGTCATAGGCCTGCGGCTCGGCGATCAACTCGAAAGGCAGTGCGCCTTCCCGCGCGGTTCGGGTCAGCAGAATGCGTACGGCGTCGGAGAGGGTCATCCCCAGCTTGTCGAGAACCGCAGCGGCCTGCGCCTTCACCTGCGGGTCGATCCGCGCCTGGACCAGTTCGTTGGCGGCCATGGCGAACTCCTTCCAGCACAAATGTAATGCAATTGAATGACGCCCGCCAGCCGCGAACCGCGCCCCAGGGATGGGCTTTGAATTCCCTCCAGCCAAGAGGGGCGCAAAACCTCAACCCCGCTCATCCCCGCGAAGGCCGGGACCCAGGCGGCCCGTCAATCCGTTACGCCGTCGCCAGCCGAAGCACCCTATAGGCCCGGCCTTCGCCGGGGTGAGGAGAGGAGGGGGCTGTCTCCAAGGCGGCGTCCACCTCTTGGTGCCCCTCGTGCCCTTGGTGTTTCCTCTTCGGCGCTACCCGTCCAGGTCTTCCAGCGTCAGGGCGGAGAACACCGGAACCTCCAGCCCCTCGATCCGCGCGGGCAGGGGGCCGCGCCAGACCGCGCAGACCACCGCCACGGTGACCGCCCCGGTCTCGTCCAGGCGCGCCTTGGCGTCGCGCACCGCCCCTCCGGTGGAGATCACGTCTTCGATGATCGCCACGCGCTTGCCGGTCAGGTCGCCGCCTTCCACCGCCAGGCAGGTGCCGTAGGTCTTGGCCTGCTTGCGCACGAAGGCGGCCGGGAGGCCGCTGGCCAGCGACATCGCCGTGGCGATCGGCACGCCGCCCAGTTCAACCCCGGCCAGCACCTCGACCTCGGCCGGGACCAGCGGGACCATGGCCGCGGCGACCCGCGACAGCAGTCGCGGATCGGCCTCGAACCGATACTTGTCGAAATATTCGCTCGCGGTCGCGCCCGAGCGTAGGACGAAGGTCCCGGTCAGGCGCGCCGCGGCGTCGACGTCCGCCGCCAGAGCGCGGCGTGCGGCGGCGTCCATCGTCATTTCACGTTCGCGCAGAAGCGCTGGATGCGGGTGCAGGCGTCTTCCAGCACCGCGTTCGAGGTCGCATAGCTGATGCGGAAGAACGGCGAGAGGCCGAAGGCCGCGCCGAACACCACCGACACGCCTTCCTGCTCCAGCAGTTCGACCGCGAAGTCCTGGTCGTTGCCGATCACCTTGCCCGAGGGGCTGGTCTTGCCGATCAGCTTCTCGACCGACGGATAGACGTAGAAGGCGCCTTCCGGGGTCGGGCAGGCGATGCCGCTGGCCTGGTTCAGCATCGAGACCACCAGGTCGCGGCGCGCCTCGAACAGCTTGGCGTTCGGCTTGATGAACGCCTGCGTGCCGTTCAGCGCCTCGACCGCCGCCCATTGCGAGATCGACGAGGGGTTCGAGGTCGTCTGGCTCATCACCTTGGCCATCGACTTGATCAGCGCCTCGGGGCCGGCGGCATAGCCGATCCGCCAGCCGGTCATCGCATAGGCCTTGCTGACCCCGTTCATGGTCAGGGTGCGGTCGTAGAGCGCCGGCTCGACCTGGGCGATGGTCGTGAACTCGAAGTCGCCGAACACCAGGTGCTCGTACATGTCGTCGGTCAGGATCATCACCTGCGGATGGCGCAGCAGCACGTCGGCCACCGCCTTCAGCTCCGCGCGCGTATAGGCCGCGCCCGACGGGTTCGACGGCGAGTTCAGGAACACCCACTTGGTCTTTGGGGTGATCGCCGCTTCCAGATCGTTCGGCTGCAGCTTGAAGCCGGTCTCGGCGCTGGTCGGGACGGCCACCGGCGCGCCGCCGGCCAGCAGTACGATGTCCCAATAGCTCACCCAGTACGGGGTCGGGATGATGACCTCGTCGCCGGGGTTCAGCGTCGCCAGCATGGCGTTCCAGATCACCGGCTTGCCGCCCGGCGAGACGTTCACCTGGCTGGTCTTGTAGGTCAGGCCGTTCTCGCGCTGGAACTTGGCGACGATGGCCTCCTTCAGTTCGGGAATGCCGTCGACGTTGGTGTACTTGGTCTTGCCGTCGCGGATCGCCTTGATCGCCGCTTCCTTGATGTTCTCGGGCGTGTCGAAGTCGGGCTCGCCCGCGGCCAGCGAAATCACGTCGCGGCCCTGCGCCTTCAGTTCCCGGGCTTTCGCATCGGCCGCCAGGGTGGCGGACGGCTTCACGCGGGCGAGCGCGGCGGATTCGAGCGACATGGCGGGGAACTCCCGAGGGCAGGGTTGAATGGAAACGCGCGCGGTTTAGCCCAAGGCCGCGCAAAGGCAAAGGCGGCCTGATGATCCGTCGGACTCAATTGGGCCTATGGCGCTCGCGCTTTAGCCCTATTCCGGCGAGGCGGAACGTCGCCTCGCCTGACTTGTTGTCTCAGGCGTGCCTAGACTCGCAAACGCCCTCTTGCTCCTCTTCCTTCCGCTCGCCGCCTGCGGCGAGGGTAGGGACGCGGTCGTCGCTCCGGCCGCGGTCAAGCCGGCGGCCCATTCGTCCTATGTCGGCCGCTGGGCCGTTTCGCTGGCTGGATGCCAGGCCGGCGCCTGGGACTTTCGCAAGGACAGGCTCGCCACGGCGGGCGAGGTGGCCTGCACCTTCGCCAAGGTCGCGCCGACGCCGGCCGGCTATACGGTCCAGGCCGAATGCGTCGCGCAAGGCCCGCGCCAGCCCCAGAGCTTCACCCTGACCTTCTCTGGCGTCGGCGCCGCCGAGACCATGACCGTCGCCGGCGGCCCCTGGACCGGCCCGATCGCTCTGGTCCGCTGCCCGACCGGTTGATGGGCGGCCGAGCCCTTAACTTGACCCCCGGGCGCGAACAGGCGACGGGAAGGCCATGCGCCGCATCTTCCGCTTCCTCACCGAGATGGACGCCAAGGCCTGGCGCACGCTGGCCGTGTCCTTCGTGCTGTTCGGCGGGGTGGGGATCGTGTTCCTGTTCGGGGCCCAGGTGCTGGGTTTCGACGGCGAGGCGACGGTCGAGCGCTGGCTGGGCATGGCCTCGAACGGGCCGTGGGCGCTGCCGGTGGCGGTGGCCGCCTTCGCGGTCCTGGCCTTCGTGGGCGTGCCGCAATTCGTGCTGATCGCCGCCGCGGTGGTGGCCTTCGGGGCCTGGCAAGGCTTCGCCTATAGCTGGATCGGCACCATGGTCTCCTCGCTGGTCGGCTTCTATATCGGCCGCCTCGCCGGGGCGCGCAGCCTGCAGATCCTGTCGAGCCCCGGCGTGCGGCGGTTCATGGACCTGGTCGGCCGCAACGGCTTCCTCGCCAGCCTGATCGTGCGGCTGGTGCCCTCGGCGCCGTTCATCGTCGTCAACATGGCCGCCGGCGTCACCCCGATGCGGGTGCGCCACTTCTTCCTGGGCACCGCCATCGGCATCGTCCCGAAGATCGTCCTGACCGCCTTCGCCGGCAATTCCATCGTCCAGGTGCTGAAGGGGGAGGGCGGCGCCCACCTCGTCTGGCTCGCCGTGATCGTGGCCGCCTGGATCGCCATCGGCTGGTTTGCGCGGCGCTGGCTCAAGGCGCGCGAGGACGCCATCAGCGGCCCGCTGCCGGACGACGACTGAGCGCGCTCGGCGCGATTGTGGAATCTTCGACCGTAAACCTGCCGATCGGGCCGGGTTTCCAAAGTACTGCCGATGGATTTTGGAAAAATCTTGCTCTGCGGCGGCGAAATCCGCCCATATGCGCAACAGTCTTGCGGAATTGGGCAGGTTTCTGTACACACCGGCTCATGCGTACGAAGCAAACCTGCCAACTGCTTCTTGGCCTGGGGCTTAGCCGCCCCTGGGCGATCCTTTAGGCTGCGCGAGACCGCGGCCGGGCGCTCAGGGGACATCAAACCCATCGCCCGCTTCCCGAACGCCCGCGAAAAGAGTTCGCACCCATGACCCAAGCCACCGACGCTTCCGCCCGCGATTCCAATGATCGCGTCATCGTCTTCGACACCACCATGCGCGACGGCGAGCAGTCGCCTGGCGCGTCCATGTCGCTGGAAGAGAAGCTGGAACTGGCGAAGATCCTCGAAGACATGCGCGTCGACGTCATCGAGGCTGGCTTCCCGATCGCCTCGAACGGCGACTTCGAGGCCGTCCGCGCCATCGCCGAGATCGTCACCGAGAGCACCGTCTGCGGCCTGGCCCGGGCCGGCGCCGCCGACATCGAGCGCTGCGCCGAGGCCCTGTGCCCCGCCGCCCGCGGCCGCATCCACACCTTCATCTCGACCAGCCCGGTCCACATGAAGTGGAAGCTGCAGATGGAGCCCGAGCAGGTGCTGGAGATGGTGAGCCGCTCGGTCGGCCACGCCCGCAACCTGTGCGACGACGTCGAATGGTCGGCCGAGGACGCTACCCGCACCGAGCGCGATTTCCTGCGCCGCTGCGTTGAGGCGGCGATCCGCGCGGGCGCCCGCACGATCAACATCCCCGACACCGTCGGCTACACCTATCCCTCTGAATACGCGGACATCTTTCGCGACCTGATCGCCAATGTACCGGGCGCCGACGAGGTGGTGTTCTCGACCCATTGCCACAACGACCTGGGCCTGGCCGTCGCCAACAGCCTGTCGGGCGTGCAGGGCGGGGCGCGCCAGGTCGAGGTCGCCATCAACGGCATCGGCGAGCGGGCCGGCAATGCGGCCCTGGAAGAGGTGGTGATGGCCCTGCGCGTGCGCGGCGACCGGCTACCCTATCACACCGGGGTCGACGCCTCGCACATCACCCGCGCCAGCCGCTACGTCTCGGCGATCACCGGCTTCCCGGTGCAGTTCAACAAGGCCATCGTCGGCAAGAACGCCTTCGCCCATGAGAGCGGCATCCACCAGGACGGGATGCTGAAGAACGCCGAGACCTACGAGATCATGCGCCCCGAGGACGTAGGCCAGGGCTCGACCAACCTGGTCATGGGCAAGCACTCGGGCCGCCACGCCTTCCGCGAGAAGCTGAAGGAACTGGGCTACGAGCTGGGCCAGAACGCCCTGAACGAGGCCTTCCAGCGCTTCAAGGACCTGGCCGACAAGAAGAAGCACGTCTTCGACGACGACCTGATCGCCCTGGTCGACGACGCCCTGGCCTCCAGCGCCGACCGCATCCAGGTCAAGCATCTGCGGGTGATCGCCGGCACCGACGGCCCGCAGGAGGCCAATCTGATCGTCACGGTCGACGGCCAGGAGCGGGCGGCCGCGGCGACCGGCGACGGCCCGGTCGACGCCGTCTTCAACGCCATCCACGAGGCGGTTCCGCACACGGCCATCCTGCGCCTGTTCCAGGTGCATGCGGTGACAGAGGGCACCGACGCCCAGGCCCAGGTCTCGGTCCGGCTGGAGGAGGACGGTCGCATCGCCACCGGCCAGGCCGCCGACACCGACACCCTCACCGCCTCGGCCAAGGCCTATGTCAACGCGCTGAACAACCTCTTCGCCCGCAAGGAGAAGAGCGCGCCCGACGCGATCGCCAGCGGCTTCTGATCGCCGCCCGTCACAGGAGCATGATAGCCGAAAGTGGATGCCGGTTTCGGCGTCCATCATGCTCCTGACCTCTTTGAATTGAACCCTTAGCTTCAGGCGAACAGACCTGAAGCTAAGGGTTCGGGGCGCGCGAGCTTTCCCATGCTCTGGATCATACTGACGGCGGCGGCCGCGCCGCTGCAGGTGGCGCGTAACGCGCTGCAACGCGGCCTGGTCGGCGACGCCGGGCCGTGGGGTGCGACCCTGGTGCGCTTCCTGTTCGGCCTGCCGTTCGCCCTGCTCATCTTCGCCGTGGTGGCGGCGCTGACGCCGGACGCCGCGCCGCGCCTCTCCTGGCGCTTCGGTCTGGCGGTCGTGGCCGGCGCGGCGGGGCAGGTCGCCGCGACCGCCGCCCTGCTGGTGGCCATGCGCCGCTCGGGCTTTGCGGTGGCGACCTTCATGCAGCAGTCGTCCCTGCCTCTGGCGGCCCTGATGGGGCTGGCGGTCGGTGACGCGCTCAGCCTCCAGGCCTGGGCCGGAGTCGCCGCGACCACCGTCGGCCTCGCCGTCCTCTCCTGGCCCAAGGCGGGCGCGGAGAAGGGGGCGGCGCGCGGCGCGCTCTTCGGCCTCGCCTCGGGCCTGGCCTTCGGGATGACCCTCAACGCCTATCGCCAGGCCGGCGTGGCGTTGGACCCGGCCCATCCGCTGTTTGCGGCCACCGCCTCGGTCTGCGTCGCCCAGACCCTGCAGTCGGCCGGCCTGCTGACCTTCCTGGCCGTGACGCGGCCGGCGGCCTTAAGGGCGGTCGCGGTCTCGTGGCGTCAGTCGCTGGGCGCCGGCTTCTTCGGCGCGGCGGCCTCGGCCTGCTGGTTCGCGGCCCTGGCCATGGCGCCGGCCGGAGCGGTCCGCGCCGTGGGGGTGATCGAGGCGCCCATCGCCGCGGCGGCTGGCCGGCGGCTGTTCAAGGAGCGCCTGACCCTGCGCCAGGCGATCGGCGGCGCGCTGACCGCCTGTGGCGTAATGGTCACGGCGCTGGGCTAATCGTAGCTGCGCCGTGGCCGGGCGGAGGGGGAGGCGTTATGAAGTCATAATTCATAACGACGTGAGTGTTCACCGTGAAACGGCTCGCCTTCCTCCTTGCCTTCGCCGCGCCGATGGCGGCGCACGCCCAATCGGCCGACGACGCCTACACCCTGGGCGAACTGCAGGTGACCGCCCGCGCCCGCGGCGGCGAGTTGATCGGCGGCAGCATCGTGGGTTCCGAGGACCTGCGCCGTTTCGACAAGTCCAGCCTCGACCGCGCCCTGGATCTCGTGCCGGGCGCCGTGGCCGGCAATTCCGGCGGCTCGCGCAACGAGCGGCTAGTCTATGTGCGCGGCTTCGACCGCTTCCAGACGACGCTCTCCATCGACGGGGTGCGGGTCTTCCTGCCCGCCGACAACCGCATCGACTTCGCCCGCTTCCTGACCGCCGACCTTTCGCAGATCCAGGTCTCCAAGGGCTACGTCTCGGTGCTGGACGGCCCCGGCGGCCTGGGCGGGGCGATCAACCTCGTCACCCGCAAGCCGACCAGCGCCCTGGACGGCGAGATCCGCGTGAATGCGGCCATCGACAGCGCCGGCGAGTTCAGTGGCAATACCGTCTCGGGCCTGATCGGCACGCGGCAGGACGGGTTCTACCTCCAGCTCAGCGGCGCGCGGTCCGAGCGCGATCACTTCCGCCTGTCGGACGACTTCAAGCCCACGGCCCTGGAGAACGGCGGCGAGCGCGAGCATTCCGACACCGAGGACTGGCGGATCAATCTCAAGGCCGGCCTGACCCCGAACGACACCGACGAATACTCGCTGAACTACATCCGCCAGGAAGGTTCGAAGAACGCGCCCTATCACGTGACCGACACCGCCAGCACGCGGTACTGGGACTGGCCCTACTGGAACATCGAGAGCCTAGCCTTCCTCTCGCACACGAAGATCGCCGAGGGCGCCTATCTGCGCACCCGGCTCTATCGCAACACCTTCGAGAACGGCCTGTTCTCATACGACAACGCGCGCCAGAACAGCCAGACCGTGGGCCGGGCCTTCGTCTCGCCCTACGAGGACGAGGCCTTTGGCGGTAATGTCGAGCTCGGCGTCGATGTCGGCGCGGCCAATACGCTGAAGGTCGCGGCGTACTACCGTCGGGATCGCCATGACGAGTGGCAGCAGACCTTCGCCCCGCCGGCGGTCGAGCCGCGCCAGACCACCACCGAGGCTACCGGCTCCTTCGCCGTGGAGGACACCTTCAAGGCCGGCGCGAACCTCGACCTGGTGTTCGGCGTCTCCTACGACTGGCGCCACCTGATCCGGGCCGAGGACTACAACAGCGGCCAGTTCGTCTACTATCCGCTGACCGACGACGACGCCTGGAACTGGCAGGCCGCGGCCCGCTGGCAGGTGTCGGACGTCACGGCCCTGCACGCCAGCGTCTCCTCGCGCGCGCGCTTCCCGACCCTGTTCGAGCGCTTCAGCTCGCGGTTCGGGACGGCGGTGCCCAATCCCAACCTGACCGCCGAGCGGGCCACCAGCTTCGAGGTCGGCGGCCAGACCCGGCTAGACCGCGTCGAGCTCTCCGGCGCGCTGTTCTACAGCGACATTCAGGACGCCCTGATCCAGATCCCAGTGCCGCTGGGCCCGCCTTTCGGCACGGTCAACCAGACCAAGAACGCCGGCGATGGCGAATATTACGGCGGCGAGCTGTCGGTCACCGCCGACCTCACCGACAGTGTCCGTCTGGGCGGCGCCTACACCTACATCCACCGCGAGCTGAAGGACCCGACCAACGCGGCCTTCCGCCCCAGCGGCGTGCCCGACCACAAGTTGTTCGCCTATGTCGACTGGAAGGTGACCGACGCCATCCGCGTCACGCCCAGCATCGAGACGGCCAGCAAGCGCTGGACCGTGACCTCCAGCTCGCTGATCAATCCGCCGCGCTTCTATCGCACCGGCGACTATCTGCTCGCCAACCTCTCGGTCGAATGGTCGGTGACCGACAAGGTCGACGTGATCGTCGGCGGCCGTAATCTGACCGACCAGAACTACCAGCTCGTCGACGGCTTCCCGGAGGAGGGACGCAGCTTCTTCGTCGACCTTCGCATGAGGCTGTAATTCCATGAGCGCTGACGGTCATCTGGACGCGGCCTTCTTCCTGCGGCGCGGCGCAAGCCGGGTCGGGGCCGAGCGGATCGCGCTTCTCAAGGCCGTCGCCGACCTCGGCTCGATCAGCGCCGCGGCCAAGCAGCTCGGCCTCAGCTACAAGGGCGCGTGGGACGGGGTTCAGGCGCTGAACAACCTGTTCGACGCGCCTCTGGTCGAGGCGCAGCCCGGCGGCCGGTCGGGTGGCGTCGCCAGCGTCACTGCCCGCGGCCGCGCCGTGATCGAGGCCTTTGGCAAGGTCGAGGCCGAGCTGGGCGACACCCTGGCGCGCCTCCAGGCGCGGCTGGAGGCTGATGGCGAACTTGGTGAACTGTTCTGGAGCCTGGGCATGAAGACAAGCGCGCGAAACGCCTTGCGCGGGGTGGTGAGCGCCGTCACCGACGGGGCGGTCAACACCGAGGTGACGTTGCAGGTCGCCGAGGGCGTTGACATCGTCTCCATCGTCACCCGCCAGAGCGTCGCCGACCTGGCTCTTGCGGTCGGCAAGCCGGCCGTCGCGCTCATCAAGTCGAGCTTCGTGGTCCTGGCCAAGGGGGAGGGGCTGGTCACCTCGGCCCGCAACCAGCTCCACGGAACCGTGCTGACGCGCGAGGATGGCGCGGTGTCCAGCGAGATCACCCTGTCGCTGGCCGGCGGCAAGACCCTGACCGCCACCATCACCAAGGAAAGCGCCCAGGCCATGGACCTGACGGTCGGCGAGCCGGTCACCGCCCTGGTCAAGGCGCCGCACGTCATCCTCGCCGTGGAATAGGATCGCAGATGAAGCTCGTTCTCGCCGCCGCGCTGGCCGTTCTCGCCGGCCCCGCCCTGGCCCAGAGCATCGCTCTTCAGGGGCCGGACGGCCAGGCGGCCACGCTCAGCGCCGCGGACCTGGCGGCCCTGCCGCACGTCTCGGTCACCGCCACCCAGCACGGCAAGACCTCGACCTTCGAAGGCGTGCCGCTGGGCGACATCGTCGCCCGCGTCGGCGCGGCCCAGGGCAAGGCCGTCCACGGCGCGGAACTGGCCACGGTGATCCGCATCACCGGCAAGGACGGCTATCAGGTGGTGCTGGGCCTGGCCGAAACCGATCCGGGCACCCGCGCCGGCAAGGTGCTGCTGGTCGACCGCGCCGACGGCGCGCCGCTGGCGGCGGGCGATGGCCCGTTCCGCATCGTGGTGTCCGACGACCTGCGGCCCGCCCGCTCGGCCCGCATGGTCGAGAAGATCGAGGTCATCCGGCTCTCGACCGCCAAGCCCGCCGCTGCGGCCCATCACTGATCAAGAAAGCCAGCCCATGAAGCTCCTTCGCTGGATCGCATCGCTCGCCGCCGCCGCCTTGATGAGCGGGGCGGCCCATGCCGAGACGGTCACCGTCTTCGCCGCCGCCTCGCTGAAGAACGCCCTCGACGAGGTCGGCGCGGCCTACGCCAAGACGGGAGGCGAGGCGCGGTTCTCCTACGCCGCCTCCTCGGCCATCGCGCGCCAGATCGAGCAGGGCGCTCCGGCCGACGTCTATGTTTCGGCCGACAGCGACTGGATGAACTATCTGGCCGAGCGCAAGCTGATCGTGCCAGCCAGCCGCCGCGACCTGCTGACCAATCGGCTGGCCCTGATCGCCCCGGCCGATTCCAAGGCGACGATCCGCATCGGCCGGGGCATGCCGCTGGCCAAGGCCCTGGGGCCTGGCCGCCTGGCGGTCGCCGGTCCCGACGTGCCGGCCGGCAAGTACGCCAAGGCCTCCTTGAGCGCGCTCGGCGTCTGGGACAGCGTCTCGGGCAAGCTCGCCCAGGCCGAGAACGTGCGGACCGCCCTGCAATATGTCGCGCGCGGCGAGACCCCGTTCGGGATCGTCTACGACACCGACGCCAAGGTTGAGCCGAAGGTGCGGATCGTCGGCCTGTTCCCCGATGCGACCCATCCGAAGATCGTCTATCCGGCCGCGGTGGTCGCCGCCTCGAACAACCCCGACGCGGCGAAATTCCTTGCCTATATGGGCAGCCCGCCCGCCGCGGCGATCTTCAGGAAGTACGGCTTCACCGTCCTGCCGCGCCGGTGAGCCTGGACCCGCTCATCCCGGCGAACGCCCGTATGAGCGGAGGGGTGGACGTCAGCGCCCCTTGCGCTTGGCCAGGGCCATGGGGGCGAGGGCGGCGATCACCCCGCCGAGGTTCGCCGCCAGGTCCTTGATCTGGAACGTGCCCGAGACCCAGCCCATGGCCTGGGCCGCCTCCAGCCCGACGCCGAGCGCGATGAAAACCCCGCCGATGGCCCGCGGCTTCACCTTCGGCAAGGCCAGGATCGACAGCACGGTCAGCAGGTAGCCATAGATGACGTGCATCACCGCATCGTGCGGCGGCGCCCACCGGGCTGCGTCGTAGAGCGGGTCCAGCGCCCCCTGAAGGCAGACGAGCAGGACGGCGACGAGGGCGATGCGCCCGGCCCAGGTGAGGATGTTCTGCATGCCGAGGTCTTAGTCCGGTTCGCTACGGGCTCCTACTGCGCCGCAAGGAAGGCGTCGGGATCGTCGATCTCGACCAGCCGGCCCTTGCGGATCTCCACGAAGCGGTTGGCGGCGCTGCGGGTGAAGTAACGGTCGTGGGAGACGAAGATGCAGGCGATCTCGGCCCCTTCGAGCTGGGCCTCCAGGTCCTCCTGGCCTTCGATGTCCAGGTGGTTGGTCGGTTCGTCGAGCAGGTAGAGGTTCGGCCGCGCCAGCTTCATGCGCAGGAAGACCAGCCGCGCCCGCTCGCCGTGGCTGAGGTCGGCGATCGGCCCCTTGATGCGCGAATAGGCGAAGCCGGCCTTGGCCAGCACGGCGTTGGCTTCGCGGTCGGTGGCGCCCTCCGCGGCCAGCACATAGTCCAGCACCGAGATCCGCAGCGGCAGGTCGGCCATCCTCTGGTCGAAATAGGCCAGGCGCGCCTGCGGATTGAACCGCACGGCCGCCGCGCCGTCATAGTGTCGCTGGTCCGGGTCGAAGGCGGCGGCGAGGGCCGACAGCAGGGTCGACTTACCGCTGCCGTTGACGCCCAGCAAGGCGACGCGGTCGCCCATGCCCAGGCTGAAGCGGTCGATGGAGATCAACCGTCGGGCGGCGTCCGGCGTGGTGACCTCCAGGCCCTGGAGCCGCAGGGCGACCTTGGCGTCCATCTCCCCCTCGTGCAGCTCCAGCCGCCGCTCGCGCGCGACATAGGCGCCGGTGCGGTCCGCCTCGATCCGCTCGATGCGCTTCTCGGTGGCCTTGGCGCGCTTGTGGAAGGCGTCGTTCTTCACGCCCCAGACGCGATAGCGCGCGGCGACAGCCTGCAGGCGCTCGATCTCCTTGCCTTCGAGCTGACGGCGGGCGGCGTCGGCCGCGTCGCGCTGCAGCAGGGCCTCGCGCGCCTCCACGAACGGCGTCCTGAAGCTGTGGGCGCCGTCCGAGCGCAGGAACAGGGTCCGGCTGGTCGTCTTCTGGAGGAACTCGCGGTCGTGGCTGACGATCAGCATCGGCAGGGTCTCGTCCGCCAGCCAGCGCTCCAGCAGGTTGATGTTCGACAGGTCGAGGTGGTTGGTCGGCTCGTCCAGGATCAGCAGGTCGGGCTCGGCCAGCCGTGCGGCCGCGGCGATCAGCAACAGCCTCTGCCAGCCCCCGCTCAGCGAGCCGAAGGGCTGCTGGGTGGTTTCGTAGGTCAGGCCGATCTCGTCGGCCAGCACGTCGACCTTCCAATCCTCCGAGCCGTCGCGGACGGGAAGGACGCGTTCCAGCGCCTCGCGCACCGTCAGGCCGGCGAGCTCCGGCGGCGTCTCCTGCGGCACGTAGCCGATCTTGAGCCCGCGCGAGCGGACGATCTTGCCGTCCATCAGGGTGAGTTCGCCCAGCAGGCATTTCAGCAGGGTCGACTTGCCCGCGCCGTTCTCCCCGACCAGGGCCGTACGCGCATCGTCAAGCTGGAAGCTCACCCCCTCGAAGACGCGGTGGGTTCCGTAGAAGAAGCTGGCGTTCTCGACGCCGAGGACGGCGTGGCGGGGCGGCATGGGAGGCTCTCGCGGCGTCTGCGGGCGCTCAGTCTAGAGAGGCGCCGGCGCCTGGGCTGTAGCCTGGAGGCGACACTCGATGGTTCGCTGCCCTGGCGGCCGTGATCGACGGGCGGCCCGCGCCGCATTTTCGCCGCGATTTGGTCAAGCGCCCGACCTCATCGTCAGCCGCCCTGGCGTCCGTCCACAGCCCGGCGCGCGCCTGCGTGCGACGGGAAACCACAGACCTATCATTAAGCCTTGAAATCAACCGACTGGCAGGGCACACGAACCATCTGTCCTGCAAGCGGAGGCTGAGGCCGCCTGACGTTTCGAGTTTCGGAACGAAGCGTCGTCAGCCCGGGCTTCGCATACCCCCAATTCCGCTCCCTACCCCCAGGGCCCTGCATGATCTCGTCCCTCTTCGGCGCTATCTCCAACGACATCGCAATCGATCTCGGCACCGCCAACACGCTCATCTACATGAAGGGCAAGGGCATCGTCCTGAACGAGCCGTCGGTGGTGGCCCTGCGTAATGTCGGGGGCCGCAAGGTGGTCCACGCTGTCGGCATCGAGGCCAAGCAGATGCTGGGCCGCACGCCTGGGCACATGGAAGCCATCCGTCCGATGCGCGACGGCGTGATCGCCGACTTCGAAGTCGCCGAGGAGATGATCAAGTACTTCATCCGCAAGGTTCACAACCGCAAGGGCTTCGTGAACCCGAAGGTGATCGTCTGCGTGCCGTCGGGCGCGACCGCGGTGGAGCGCCGCGCGATCAACGATTCCTGCCTCAACGCCGGCGGTCGCCGCGTGGGCCTGATCGACGAGCCGATGGCCGCCGCCATAGGGGCCGGCCTGCCAATCCACGAGCCGACCGGTTCGATGGTGGTCGACATCGGCGGCGGCACCACCGAGGTCGCGGTGCTCTCGCTCTCGGGCATCGTCTATTCGCGCTCGGTCCGCGTCGGCGGCGACAAGATGGACGAGGCGATCATCAGCTACATGCGCCGCAACCATAACCTTCTGATCGGCGAAACCACCGCCGAGCGAATCAAGAAGGAGATCGGCACCGCCCGCGCCCCGGCCGACGGCGAGGGCCTGTCGATCGAGGTCAAGGGCCGCGACCTGATGCAGGGCGTGCCGCGCGAGGTGCGCATCAGCGAGAAGCAGGCCTCGGACTCGCTGGCCGAACCGGTCGGCCAGATCGTCGACGCCGTGAAGATGGCGCTGGAAGCCACGCCGCCGGAACTGGCCTCCGACATCGCCGACAAGGGCATCATGCTGACCGGCGGCGGCGCGCTGCTGCGCGGCCTGGACGCCGAGATCCGCGACCACACCGGCCTGCCGGTGACCGTGGCCGACGACCCGCTCTCCTGCGTGGCCCTGGGCTGCGGCAAGGTCCTTGAGCATCCGAAGTGGATGAAGGGCGTGCTGGAGTCCACCCTGGCGTAAACTTTCGCGAGTCGCGGCCTGGAGGTTGAGTCTCCGGTCCGCGCCTTCAGGGTGAATAGGTCCGGTGCCGCTGCGCGACAACCCCTTGGGCGAACTGAAAGTCCCGCTGGCCTGGACGGCCGGCGTAGCCTTGATCGTCGCCTTGGTGGCGGCCCTGGTCCTGCTGCTGTCCGACCGCCGCGAGACTTTCCAGACCGAAGCCTACGGCGCCTCGCGCAAGGTCGGCGACGCCATCGCCGCGCCGGTGACGGGCGTTCTGGCCACGCCCGGCCGCTGGATCGGCGATGGGGTGGAGGGCGTCCGCGGCTACTTCTTCGCCGTTTCCGAAAACCGCCGTCTGAAGGCTGAACTGGTCGAGGCGCGCGAGTGGCGGACCGCCGCCCTGGCCCTGCGCGACACCAATGACCGCTACAAGGCGCTGCTGGGCCTCAAGACCGATCCGCCGATCCCGATGGTTGCGGCCCGCACGGTCAGCGAGAGCCGCGGCCCGTTCTCCAACACCCGCCTGGCCAACGCCGGCCGGGAGAAGGGGATTCGCGAGGGCAATCCGGTGATGAGCGAGAACGGCCTGGTCGGCCGGATCATCGGCGTCACCGACGGGGCCAGCCGCATCCTGCTCCTGACCGACATCGCCTCGCGAACCCCGGTGATGATCGACCGCACCAACGCCCGGGCCATCCTGGCGGGCGACGGCGGCCCGAACCCGCGGCTGGAATATCTGCGCGGCCAGGACCCGGTGAAGCAGGGCGACCGCATCGTCACCTCCGGCGACGGCGGCGTGCTGCCCCGCGGCCTGCCGATCGGCATCGCCGTGAAGGGGCTGGATGGACGCTGGCGCGCGGTCCTGGCCTCGGACGCAGCCCCGGTCGATTTCATCCAGGTGCTGCTCTTCCAGGATTTCTCCCAACTCAGCGCCGCCGCCGCTGCCGAACTGCGGAAGATGACGCCCCCGCCGCCGGCCGCGCCCGCGACCGCAGTCGGGGTGACCGCTGTCACGCCGGCCGCCCGCACTCCCGCCACGGCCGCACAGCCAGGGACCGCCTCCACGCCGGCCGCCCAACGCACGGAAGGCGCCTCGGCTCCCTCGCCCAAGCCCGCCGCGCCTAAGCCGCCTGCGCTGCGCCCCGCCGCGCCCAAGCCGGCGCCCGCGCCGGCTGCTCCGGCCGCCGATCAGCCGCCCGCGCCCGAGGTCCCGTTCTAGATGGCCGGCGCGCGCGCCCTGGCCCCATGGCGCTGGATCGGAGTTCCGCTTCTCCAGTGCCTTATCCTGACGGTGCTGTTCTCGCTGCCGTTCAGGCCGTTCGGGCTGGGCCTGCCCGAGCCGATCTTCCCGATGGTTCCGGCTTTCGCCTGGGCGATCATCCGGCCTTCGATCCTCGGGCCGCTGGCGGTGCTGGCGATGGGGCTGTTCCTCGACCTGGCGTGGGGCGCGCCGATGGGGCTGTGGGCGGTGGCGCTGCTGCTGGTCTATGGCGCGGCCTTGCTGGGGCGCAACATGATGGCCGGCCAGAGCTTTCCGGTGATGTGGGCCTGGTTCGCCGCGGCGACCGGCCTGGCCATGGGCAGCGCCTATCTCTTCACCATGCTGGGCGCGCACGCCGGCGCCAATCCGGTCTCCGTCGGATGGCAATTCCTGGCGACGGCCATATTGTTTCCTTTCGCACATCTGCTCATCGACCGGTTCGAGGATGCAGACGTGCGCTTCCGATAGGGTTCTGGACCGATGGCCGAGCCGTCGATCTTCTTCTCCGAGGTCAATGAACGGCAGGGGGTCTTCCACCGCCGGATGTTCCTCATGGGCGGCTTTGCGGGGCTGGGCCTGGCCGCCCTGACCGCGCGGCTGGCTCATCTGCAGATCATCGAGACCCAGCGCTACGAGAAGCTCTCGGCCTCCAATCAGTTCAATTTCCGGCTGGTGCCGCCGCCGCGCGGCCTGATCGTCGACCGCAACGGCGCGGTCCTGGCCTCCAATCGCCCCAACTTCCGCCTGCTCGTCTCGCGCGAGGACGATCTGGACGTTCCAGGCACCCTCAAGACCCTGGCGACCTATGTCCCCATCGACGAGGCCCGGCAGGCGCGGCTGGTGCGCGATATCCACCAGACGCCCAAGCGCGTGCCTGTCTCGGTGGCCGAGGACATGAGCTGGGAGGAATTCTCGGCGATCAATATCCGCGCGCCCGAACTGCCTGGCGTCACCGCCGACATGGGCGAGGTGCGCGTCTATCCCTACGGCGGGGCGTTCGCCCACGTCATCGGCTATGTGGCCAAGGTCAACAAGGAGGACCTGACGCCGACCGGGCCGAACTCCGATTCCATCCTGCTGCATCCTGGGTTTCGGATCGGCCGACAAGGCGTTGAAAAGGCTTTCGATCTCGATCTGCGCGGCAGGCCGGGCGCACGCAAGGTCGAGGTCGACGCCAGGGGGCGGGAGGTCCGCCAGGACGAGGCCGGCGACATTCCCGCCACGCCGGGCAAGAGGATCGAACTGACCCTCGACGTCGATATCCAGAACCGCGCCCTGGAAGTGATGGGCGACGAGAGCGGAGCCATCGTGATGATGGACTGCCGCACCGGCGATCTGCTGTGCATGGCCTCGGCGCCCAGCTTCGACGCCAACCGTTTCGTACGCGGCCTCTCCGGACCGGAATACCGCGCCCTGGCCCAGTACGAGCGCAAGCCGCTGCTCGACAAGGTGATGACCGGCACCTATCCGCCGGGCTCGACCTTCAAGCCGACCGTCGGCCTGGCCGCGCTGCAGGCCGGCATCGACCCGGAGGTGAGGGTCCATTGCGGCGGCAGTTGGTATTGGGGCGGCCGCACCTGGCGCTGCTGGAGGCACGGCGGCCACGGCTCGCAGAACATGCACGACGCCATCAAGAACTCGTGCGACATCTATTTCTATCAGACCGCGCTCAAGATCGGCCCCGATCCGATCGCGTCGGCGGCCCACGCCATGGGCTTCGGCACGATCTTCGATATCGGCATTCCGGGCCAGAAGAAGGGCGTGGTCGGGTCGCGCGAATGGAAGCGCAAGGCCGTCAAGCGCGATCCGGTCTGGCATCCGGGCGACTCGGTCAGCTACGGCATCGGCCAGGGCTATCTGGCTGTAAACGCCCTGCAACTGGCGGTGATGACCGCGCGGTTGGCCAACGGCAAGAAGGCGCTGAACCCACGGCTCATCAAGTCGGTGGGCGGGGTCGAACTGCCGCACGGCGACGACGTGCCGGACCTGCCGTTCAGCAGGGAACACCTCGACTATGTCCGCGGCGGCATGATCGCCGTGGCCAACGACACCGGCGGCACCGCCTATCGCCAAAGCCAGCTCGGGCTGGGCGACATCCAGATGGCCGGCAAGACCGGCACGGCGCAGGTGCGCTCCTATGCGGGCCTGGCCTCGCGCAGCAGCGCCGGAGTGACCTGGCGGCTGAAGGACCACAACCTGTTCGTGGCCTTCGCGCCGGTGGACGATCCGCGTTACGCGGTGGCGGTCATCGTCGAGCATGGCGGCCTGGGCGGCGCCACCGCCGGCGCCCCGCGCGCCCGCGAGGTGATGCGCGTGGCTTTGCTCAAGGACCCCGAACTGCGCTCGCGCATCGAAAAGCCGATGCCCATGCCGCAGGCGGCCGAACCGATGGAAGCTGAGGGCGTTGCGCCCGAGGCGCCCACCGTCACGCCTCCGCCGCCCACCGAGCCGGCGGCGCCTGCGCCCGTCCTGACACCCACGCCAACCGGAGGCGGCGTATGACCGTCAGTGCGCTGACCCGGCCCGGCGAACGCGACCGGCTGATCGTCAAGCTGGGCGAGATCGACTGGCTGTTCTGCCTGGCCCTGTGCCTCATCGCCGGAACGGGCGCCCTGATGATGTTCTCCATCGCCGGGTCCTCGTGGGACCCCTGGGCGGCCAAGCACCTGACGCGCTTCGCCCTTTGCCTGGTGCTGATGATCGGCCTGGCGATGATCGACCTGCGGGTCTGGTTCACCCTGGCCTATCCGATCTACGGGGTCGGCCTGCTGCTGCTGGTGGCGGTGGAGGTGATCGGCGACGTCCGCATGGGCGCGCAGCGATGGCTGGCCTTCGGGCCGTTCAGCTTCCAGCCGTCGGAGATCATGAAGCTCGGCATCGTGCTGGCCCTGGCGCGGTTCTATCACGGGGTCTCGGCCGATGCGGCGCGGCTCTCCTGGTGGCTGCTGGTCCCGGCGGTGATGATCGGCGCCCCGGTGGTCCTGGTCATGCACCAACCGGACCTGGGGACGGCGATGCTGATCGCCATGACCGGGGCGGCCATCGTTGTGCTGGCCGGACTCTCTTGGCGAGTCATCATCGCGGGCCTGGCCGCCTTCGTGGCCGCGGTGCCGCCGATCGTGATGTTCGTGCTGCACGACTATCAACGAAAGCGCGTGCTGACCTTCCTCGACCCGGAAAGCGACCCTTCCGGTTCGGGCTATCACATCCTGCAATCGAAGATCGCCTTGGGTTCGGGCGGCTTCTTCGGCAAGGGCTACGGCCTCGGCTCGCAGAGCCAGCTCAACTTCCTGCCCGAGAAGCAGACCGACTTCATCTTCGCGACCCTGGCCGAGGAGTTCGGATTCCTCGGCTGCTTCTCCGTCCTGTTCCTTTATGGCGCGGTGATCTTCATGGCGCTGCGCACCGCGGCCCTGGCCCATTCGCATTTCGGCCGGCTGTCGGCGGCGGGTACGACCGCCACCTTCGCCCTCTATGTGCTCATCAATGGCGGGATGGTCATGGGGCTGGCGCCGGTGGTGGGCGTGCCGATGCCACTGCTCTCCTATGGCGGCACGGTCATGGTCACGGTGATGATCGGCTTTGGCCTGGTGCAGGGCGTGCGCGTCCACCGCTATTCGGAGGTCACCAGCGGCAAGGGCGCCTTGATGTAGGCGCCGAGGCCTACAGCTTCAGCGCCTGCTCGGTCGCGCGGACCAGGCCGTCGACGACGCCCGGCTCGGTCGAGGCGTGGCCCGCGTCCCAGACGATGTCGAAATCGGCTTCCGGCCAGGCGTTCTTCAGCCGCCAGGCGCTCTCCATCGGCGTCACCACGTCGAAACGCCCCTGGACGATCCAGCCAGGGATGCCGCGCAGCCGGTCAATATTGCTGAGGATCCAGCCGTCTTCCTTGAAGAAGCCGCCATTGACGAAGAAGTGGCACTCGATCCGCGCGAAGGCGATGGCGAAGTCGATTTCGTTGAACTTCGAGGGGCGCGCCTCCGGGCCGCGGATGGAGATGGTGTCGCCCTCCCACTGGCTCCAGGCGGCGGCCGCCTCGGCCTGAACCCGGCGGTCCGGGTGGGTCAGGCGCTTGTGATAGGCGGCCATCATGTCGCCCCGCTCCTCCGGGGGGATCGGGGCGCAGAAGCGCGCCCAGGCGTCCGGGAACAGGAACGAGGCGCCGTCCTGGTAGAACCAGCGCAACTCGCGCTGCGTGAGCAGGAAAATCCCGCGCAGGACCAGCGCCTCGACCCGCTGGGGATGGGTGATCGCGTAGGCCAGCGCCAGGGTCGAGCCCCACGACCCGCCGAACACCGTCCACTTCTCGACGCCCAGGTGGGTGCGCAGCCGCTCGATGTCCTCGATCAGCGACCAGGTGGTGTTGTCCTCCAGGCTGGCGTTCGGCCGCGACTTGCCGCAGCCGCGCTGGTCGAACAGCGCCATCCGCCACCTGGCGGGGTTGAAGAACCGCCGCATGGTCGGGTTGATCGCCCCACCGGGGCCGCCGTGCAGGATGACGCAAGGCTTGCCGTCCGGATTGCCGCACTCCTCGTAGAAGATCTCGTGCGGGCTACCGGTCGGCAGCCAGCCATAGGCGTAGGGCTCGTTGTCCGGGAACAGCCCCCGGCGGTAAGCGGTGCTCGAAAAGGCGAGGGGCGGGGTGGTGCGTTCCATCCCGCCAAGTCTACTTCGGGAAGCGGCGGTCCATCCAGTCCAGGATGAGACGGTTCACCTCGTCGGGCTTTTCCTGCTGGGTCCAGTGGCCGCTGTCCTTGATCAGCGCCTTCTCCAGATCGGAGATCACCTCTTCCATCCCCTCGGCCATGGCGGGCGACAGCACCGCGTCCTTCTCGGCCATGATCATCAGGCAGGGAACGCCGTCGATCCGCGTCGGCAGGTCGGCCGAGCGTTCCCAGTTGCGGGTGAAGTTCCGATACCAGTTGATCCCGCCGGTGAAGCCGGTGGCCTCGAACGTCTCGACGAAGGCGGCCAGGTCTTCGGGCGCCAGCAACTGGTTGGACGTGTCGCTCTTGTCCCAGGCCTTCAGCGCCTCGCCGAAGGCGAAGGTGGAGCCGCCGGCCGCCGGGGGCGGAGCGGGCTGCTCGGCAGGCTTGCGCATGAAGAAGCGCATGGTCTTGTCGACATCGGCGGCCAGGGCCGCATCGGCGATGCCAGGTTTCTGGAACCAGACGATGTACATGTCCTCGCCGAACACCTTGCGCATGCCTTCGATGGGATCGAGCGGCGCGCGGCGCATGAAGGGGGTGTTCAAACCCACGATCCCGGCGACCCGGTCGGGGTGCATCAGCGGCAGTTGCCAGACGACGATGCCGCCCCAGTCGTGGCCGACGAACACCGCCTTGTCGACGCCCAGGTGATCGAGCAGGCCGACGAGGTCGCCGGTCAGGTGCTCCATATCGTAATCGGTGATCGCCTCCGGACGCGAGGTGCGCCCATAGCCCCGCTGGTCCGGGGCGATGGCCCAGCGGCCGGCCGCCTCGCAGGCCTTGAGCTGGTGGCGCCACGAGAAGGCCAGTTCCGGGAAGCCATGGCAGAAGACGATCGGAACGCCCTCGCGCGGGCCGACTTCGTAGTAGGCCATGTCGATCCCATTGATCGCGGCGTGCTTGACGGGCGGCATCTGGCGGTCGAGGGCGGTCGACATGCGGGGGTCTCCTCCAGGGTTCGGCGGCAGGATGCCAGGGTTCCTTGCGCGGAAGGCAAGCGGCGCGCGAAACGGTCAGTCCCGCGCCGGCTCCAGGGCGGCCCAGGCCAGGACCGCCCAGCCGGCCAGGAACAGCGTCCCGCCGATCGGGGTGATCGCTCCCAGCCAGCGCGGCGCGCCCAGCGCCATAGCGAACAGCGAACCGGAGAACAGCACGATCCCCGCCAGAAACAGCGGCGGGGCGATCCGCGCCCGGCGCGCGCCGCGGCTGGCCAGGAACGCGGCGGCGAACACCGCCATCACGTGCATGAAGGCGTAGGTCGCGCCGGTGTGCATCCACTCCTTGGCCTTTGGATCAGTCAGGCCATGGGCGGCGAAGGCTCCGAAGCCGACGGCCAGGAAGCCGCCGACGGCGGCCGCGAACATCCAGGGACGAAGCGTGCTCATGCACATTGCCTAGCGGCTCGCGCGCGCGGCCGCTACCAATAGGCGAAGCTGAAAGGGGAGGGCGGGCATGAAACCGGCATCGGTCGCGGACTATCGGGAACTGGCGCGCCGGCGCCTGCCGCCCATGTTCTTCGAATATATCGACGGCGGCTCCTACGCCGAGGCCACCCTGCGCCGGAACGTCGCCGACATGGAGGCCATCGCTCTGCGCCAGCGGGTGATGCGCGACATGAGCCAACTGGACCTGTCGGTCGAGATCTTCGGCCAGAAGCTTTCCATGCCGGTGGGGCTGGCGCCGGTCGGCATGGCCGGCATGTACGCCCGCCGCGGCGAGGTCCAGGCCGCGCGCGCCGCCGCCGAGGCGGGGATTCCGTTCTGTCTCTCGACCGTCAGCGTCTGTTCGGTGGACGAGGTGGCGGCCGCCGGAACGCCGCCCTGGTTCCAGCTCTACATGCTCAAGGACCGCGGCTACATGCGCGAGCTGCTGGGCCGGGCCAAGGCCGCCGGCTGCCGGGTGCTGGTCTTCACGGTCGACCTGCCGCTGCCCGGCGCGCGCTATCGGGACGTGCGCTCGGGCTTTTCCGGGGCGACCGCTCTTTCGGGCGCGCTCAATACGGCCTGGCAGGGCATGACCCACCCGGGATGGTCCTGGGACGTCTACCAGAACGGCAAGCCCCACACGCTCGGCAACGTCCAGAGCGCGGTGAACGGCGGGCGGCGGGTCACTGATTTCCTCGGTTGGATCGCCCGGAACTTCGACCGCTCGGTGACCTGGGCCGACCTCGATTTCGTGCGCGAGGTCTGGGACGGGCCGATCGTCATCAAGGGCGTTCTCGACCCGGAAGACGCCCGCGATGCGGTGAAGGCGGGCGCGCAGGGCCTCGTGGTCTCCAACCATGGCGGGCGCCAGCTCGACGGCGTGCGTTCCTCGATCTCGGCCCTGCCGGCCATCGTCGATGCGGTGGGAAGCGATCTCGAGGTCTTCATGGACGGCGGGGTTCGCTCGGGCCTCGACGTGCTCAAGGCCCTGGCCCTGGGCGCCAAGGCCTGCTTCCTCGGCCGGGCCTGGGCCTATGCTCTGGGCGCCGGCGGACAGCCTATGGTCGAGAAGATGCTGGGGACGATCCGCTCGGAGCTTTCCACCGCCATGGTGCTGACTGGGTGCGTTTCGGCGGCAAGCGCCGATAAACTGCTACTAGACGTCGCATCTTAGAAAAACTTTTCTCGCCTAGTGGTTTCGGCCCATCGACAAGGGCTGATCTTGCCGAGTAAATGCGCGCCGATTTTACGCGACAACACCGGTCTTCGAACCGGCCTCGCCGCGTGCCTGTGTGATTGAGAGCGAGGTGTCCCCATGGGAGCTCCCGAACGGCAAGGTCTTTACGACCCGCGTAACGAACATGACGCCTGCGGCGTCGGCTTCGTCGCCAACATCAAGGGCCGAAAATCGCACGAAGTGGTCAGCGCGGGCCTCGAGATCCTCATCAATCTCGATCACCGCGGCGCAGTCGGGGCCGATCCGCTGGTCGGCGACGGCGCCGGCATCCTGATCCAGATCCCGGACGGCCTGCTGCGCGACTGGGCCGGCAAGGCCGGCGTCGACCTGCCGCCGCCGGGCGACTACGCCGTGGCCATGTGCTTCATGCCGCGCGACGAGGCCGCCCGCGACGTGGCCGTCAGCCAGTTCGAGCACTTCCTGAAGGTCGAGGGCCAGCGCCTGATCGCCTGGCGCGACGTGCCGGTGAACACCAAGGGCCTGGGCGAGGCGGTGCTGGCCGAGATGCCGGTGATCCGCCAGGCCATTGTCGGCCGCGGCCCGAACGTGAAGGACCAGGACGCCTTCGAGCGCAAGCTGCTCACCGTCCGCAAGCAGCTTCAGAACCCGCTGGCCGAACTGGCGGCAAGGAAGAACCTGCCGGGCCTGACCCAGCTCTACCTGCCGTCCTTCTCGACCCGCACGGTGGTCTATAAGGGCCTGCTGCTGGCCGATCAGGTCGGGACCTTCTACGAGGACCTGCAGAACGAGCTCTGCGAAAGCGCCCTGGCCCTGGTCCACCAGCGGTTCTCGACCAACACCTTCCCGTCCTGGAAGCTGGCCCACCCCTATCGGTTCATCGCGCACAACGGCGAGATCAACACCGTCCGCGGCAATGTGAACTGGATGAACGCCCGGCGCCGCACGCTGGAAAGCGACCTGCTGGGGCCGGACCTCAACAAGATGTGGCCGCTGATCCCACACGGCCAGTCCGACACCGCCTGCCTCGACAACGCGCTCGAACTGCTGGTCGCCGGCGGCTATCCGCTGGCCCATGCAGTGATGATGCTGATCCCCGAGGCTTGGGCCGGCAATCCGCTGATGGACGCCAAGCGCAAGGCTTTCTACGAGTACCACGCCGCCCTGATGGAGCCGTGGGACGGCCCGGCCGCCGTCGCCTTCACCGACGGGCGCCAGATCGGCGCCACTCTGGACCGTAACGGCCTGCGTCCGGCCCGCTTCATCATCACCGACCAGGACAATGTGATCATGGCCTCCGAGGTCGGGGTCCTGACCGTTCCGGAGGAACGCATCGTCCGCAAGTGGCGTCTCCAGCCCGGGAAGATGTTGCTGATCGACATGGAGGAAGGCCGGATCATCGAGGATGAGGAGATCAAGCGCTCCCTGTCCGAGGCCGAGCCCTATGAGGAGTGGTTGAAGAGCACCCAGTTCAAGCTGGAGGAACTGCCCGAGATCGCCTTCAACGAGGCGCTGTCCAACGACGCGGCCCAGCTTCTCGATCGCCAGCAGGCCTTCGGCTACACCCAGGAGGACGAGCAGTTCTTCCTGGAGCCCATGGCCGTCAGCGGCGACGATCCCATCGGCTCGATGGGCTCCGATACGCCCATCGCCGTGCTCTCCAAGCGCCCGAAGCTGCTCTACGACTATTTCAAGCAGAACTTCGCCCAGGTGACCAATCCGCCGATCGACCCGATCCGCGAGGAACTGGTCATGAGCCTGGTCTCGATGATCGGACCGCGGCCGAACCTGCTTGGCCGTCAGGCCGGCACGCACAAGCGCCTGGAAGTCTCCCAGCCGATCCTCACCAATGAGGACCTGAGCAAGATCCGCTCGATCAGCGAACTGCTGGACGGCTCCTTCCGCACCGCCACCCTCGACATCACCTGGGCGGCGGAGGAGGGCGCAGCGGGCCTGGAGCGGGCGCTCGAGCGCGTCTGCCGCGAGGCCACCGACAACGTCCTGGCCGACAAGAACATCCTGATCCTGTCGGACCGCCGCGTCGGCTCCGACCGCATCCCGATCCCGGCGGCCCTGGCCACCGCGGCCGTGCACCACCACCTGATCCGCCAGGGCCTGCGGATGCAGACGGGCCTGGTCATCGAGACCGGCGAAGCGCGCGAGGTGCATCACTTCTGCGTCCTGGCCGGCTATGGGGCCGAGGCGGTGAACCCCTATCTGGCCTTCGAGACCCTGGAGACCCTGCGCCAGCGCCAGGGGATCACCCTGTCGGCCTATGAGGTCCGCAAGAACTACATCAAGGCTATCGGCAAGGGCGTGTTGAAGGTGATGTCCAAGATGGGCATCTCCACCTACCAGTCCTATTGCGGCGCCCAGATCTTCGATGCGGTCGGCCTGTCGTCGGACCTGATCGAGCAGTATTTCACCGGCACGGCTGGCGCCATCGAAGGCATCGGCCTGGCCCAGATCGCCGAAGAGTCGGTGCGCCGTCACCGCGACGCCTACGGCGACAATCCGATCTACGCCAACATGCTGGACGTGGGCGGACAGTACGCCTTCCGTCTGCGCGGCGAGAACCACGCCTGGACGCCCGAAAGCGTCTCCAAGCTGCAGCACGCCGTCCGCGGCGGCCGTTCGGACGAGTATCGGGCCTTCGCCGAGACCATCAACGAGCAGTCGCAGCGCCTGCTGACCATCCGCGGCCTGATGCGGTTCAACTTCAACGAGACGCCGGTTCCGATCGACGAGGTCGAGCCGGCCAGCGAGATCGTCAAGCGCTTCTCCACCGGCGCCATGAGCTTCGGCTCGATCAGCCGCGAGGCGCACACCACGCTCGCCATCGCGATGAACCGCATCGGCGGCCGCTCCAACACCGGCGAGGGCGGCGAGGAAGCCGACCGCTTCAAGCCGCTGGCCAACGGCGATTCCATGCGCTCGGCCATCAAGCAGGTGGCCTCGGGCCGCTTCGGCGTCACCGCCGAATACCTGGTCAACGCCGACGACATCCAGATCAAGATGGCCCAGGGCGCCAAGCCCGGGGAGGGCGGTCAGCTTCCCGGCCACAAGGTCGACAAGAACATCGCCCGCGTGCGCCACTCGACGCCGGGCGTGGGCCTCATCAGCCCGCCGCCGCACCACGACATCTATTCGATCGAGGATCTGGCCCAGCTCATCCACGACCTGAAGAACGTCAACCAGCGCGCCCGCATCTCGGTGAAGCTGGTCTCCGAAGTGGGCGTCGGCACGGTGGCCGCCGGGGTCGCCAAGGCCCGCGCCGATCACATCACCATCTCGGGCTTCGAGGGCGGCACCGGCGCCTCGCCGCTGACCTCGCTCACCCATGCGGGCTCCCCCTGGGAGATCGGCCTTGCCGAGACCCAGCAGACCCTGCTGCTGAACGGCCTGCGCACCCGCGTCGCGGTCCAGGCGGACGGCGGCCTGCGCACCGGGCGCGACGTCGCTATCGCCGCCTTGATGGGCGCCGACGAGTTCGGCTTCGCCACCGCCCCGCTGATCGCGGCCGGCTGCATCATGATGCGCAAGTGCCATCTCAACACCTGCCCGGTGGGGGTGGCGACTCAGGACCCGGTGCTGCGCGCGCGCTTCACCGGCCAGCCCGAGCACGTCATCAACTACTTCTTCTTCGTGGCCGAAGAGCTGCGCGAGATCATGGCGTCCCTGGGCTTCCGCACGCTCAACGAGATGATCGGCCGGGTCGACCGGCTCGACGCGCGCGAAGCCGTCGATCACTGGAAGGCGCAGGGCGTCGACCTGTCGAAGCTGCTCTATGCAGCCCCGGCCCAGGGCGCCAAGGGCCTCTGGAACATGGACCGCCAGGACCACGGCCTGGGCAAGGCGTTGGACAACGCCCTGATCGCCGACGCCGCCCCGGCGCTGGAGCGGGGCGAGCCGGTTCGCCTGGACTACGCCATCAAGAACATCAACCGCACCGCCGGCGCCATGCTGTCGGGCGAGGTGGCCAAGCGCTACGGCCATGTCGGCCTGCCGGAGGACACGATCTCCATCCGGTTCCGCGGCCAGGCGGGGCAGAGCTTCGGCGCCTTCGCGGCCCGCGGCGTCTCCCTCGAACTGACCGGCGACGGCAACGACTATGTCGGCAAGGGCCTGTCGGGTGGCCGGGTGGTCGTGCGCCAGCCGCCGGAGGCGCGCCGCGATCCGACCAGGAACATCATCGTCGGCAACACCGTCCTCTACGGCGCCATCGCCGGCGAGGCCTATATCCAGGGCGTGGCGGGCGAGCGGTTCGCCGTGCGCAACTCCGGCGCCGTGGCGGTGGTCGAGGGCGTGGGCGACCACGGCTGCGAGTACATGACCGGCGGGGTCGTGGTGGTGCTGGGCGACACTGGCCGCAACTTCGCCGCCGGCATGTCCGGGGGCGTGGCCTATGTCTACGACCCGGGCGGCCGTTTCGCCGATCTCTGCAACAGGGCCATGGTCGATCTGGAGCCGGTCGAACCGGCCGGCCCGACCACGCGCGAGGACGAGCCCTTCCGGCCCAGCCAAAAGTCGCTGTCGGTGGAGAACAACGGCATGGGCGACATGCTGCGCTTCGACGCCGAGCGCCTGCGCATCCTGGTTGAGCGCCACCACCTCCATACCGGCTCGGCCCGCGCCCGCGAGATCCTCGAGAACTGGGACGCAGTGCTGGGTTCGTTCGTGAAGGTGATGCCCAAGGATTATCGCCGCGCCTTGCAGGACATGGCAGCCGAACGCCAGGCGGCTGCGGCCGTCGCGGCGGAATAGAGCAGAAGGTCGGAGGACGAGATTATGGGTAAGGTCACCGGCTTTCTCGAGTTCGAGCGCCAGGAACGCACCTACGAGGCGCCGCAGGAGCGCGTGAAGACCTGGAAGGAATTCGTCCACGCCATGCCGGCGGCGGACGTCTCGCGCCAGGCCTCGCGCTGCATGGACTGCGGCATTCCGTTCTGTCACCAGGGCTGTCCGGTCAACAACCAGATCCCGGACTTCAACAACCTGGTCTATCGCGAGCACTGGAAGGAGGCGCTGGAGAACCTCCAGTCGACCAACAACTTCCCGGAATTCACCGGCCGCGTCTGCCCCGCGCCTTGCGAGGCGTCCTGCACGCTGAACATCATCGACACTCCGGTCACCATCAAGACCATCGAATGCGAGATTGTCGACCGCGGCTGGCAGGAAGGCTGGATCAAGCCGCAGATGTCGCCGCGCGGCACCGGCAAGCGGGTCGCGGTGGTCGGCTCGGGCCCGGCGGGCCTGGCCTGCGCCCAGCAGCTCGCCCGCGCCGGTCACGCGCCGACGGTGTTCGAAAAGAGCGACCGGATCGGCGGCCTGCTGCGCTACGGCATCCCCGACTTCAAGATGGAGAAGCATCTGATCGACCGCCGGGTCGCCCAGATGGAAGGCGAGGGCGTGATCTTCCGCACCAGCTTCGAGGTCGGCAAGACGGTCTCGGTCCAGCGCCTGTTGGACGACTATGACGTGCTGGTGATGGCCGGCGGGGCGGAAGATCCGCGCGATCTGCCGATCCCCGGCCGTGAGCTGGCCGGCGTCCATTTCGCCATGGACTTCCTGGCTCAGCAGAACAAGCGCAACGCCGGCGACGACGAACTGCGCGCGGCCCCTAACGGCGGCATCTCGGCCACCGGCAAGCATGTTGTCGTGATCGGGGGCGGCGACACCGGCAGCGACTGCATCGGCACCTCCAACCGCCACGGCGCGGTCTCGGTGACCCAGCTTGAGATCATGCCCCAGCCTCCGGTGCGCGAGAACAAGCAGCTCACCTGGCCGGACTGGCCGCTGAAGCTGCGCACCTCGTCCAGCCATGAGGAAGGCTGCGATCGCGACTTCGCCGTCCAGACCAAGCGCTTCATCGGCTCCAACGGCAAGGTCGAGGCGATCGAGTGCGTGCGCGTCGAATGGGCCGCCGGTCCCGACGGCCGCCAGGTCCTGCAGGACGTCGCCGGCAGCGAGTTCACCCTGAAGGCCGATCTGGTGCTGCTGGCCATGGGCTTCGTCGGTCCGCGCCACAACGAGTTCATCGAGCAGTCGGGCGCCGATCTCGATCCGCGCGGCAATGTGAAGGCCAATGTGGTCGACTATCAGACCAGCACGCCGAACATCTTTTCCTGCGGCGACATGCGGCGCGGCCAGTCGCTGGTGGTCTGGGCGATCCGCGAGGGCCGCCAATGCGCCCAGGCGATCGACGCCTATCTGATGGGAACCAGCAAGCTTCCGCGCTGAAGCTTCACGTTGAGCGGGGCGGCGGACGCGGTCTAGTCTCGAGGGATGTTCAGAACATTCCTCGCGGCGGCCTCCGCCGCCCTTTTCATGTCCGCCGAGGCGGCTGCGGCCGAGCCGGCCATCGTCTACAGGAACGCCACCCTGATCGACGGGACCGGCGCCGCGCCCCAGCCCGGCATGTCGATCCTGGTCCGCGGCGAACGCATCGAGCGGGTCTGGAAAGAGGGGCAGGTCGCCTTCAAGCTCGCACCCGACACCCAGGTCGTGGACATGAGCGGCAAGTTCGCCTTGCCGGGCCTGACCGACAGTCACGAGCACCTGGCCACCCCGCCCAACCGCCGCTTCGCCAAGGAGCAGATGAGGCGCGACCTCTATAGCGGGATCACCTCGATCCGCGACATGGCCGACGACATGCGCAACATCGCCGACCTGTCGCGCGCCACGCGCATCGGCGAGCTTGCGGGGCCGGACATCTACTACGCCGCCCTGATGGCCGGCCCCTCCTTCTTCGAGGACCCGCGCGTCCAGGCCGCCTCCCTGGGCGCCAAGGGCGGAGAGGTCTCCTGGATGCAGGCGATCAAGCCCGACACCGACATGGCGCTGGCCGTCGCCCAGGCCCGTGGCATCGGAGCCTTGGCCATCAAGATCTATGCGAACCTGCCGGGCGAGCAGGTGGCCCGCATCACCGCGGAGGCGCATCGCCAGGGGATACCGGTCTGGGCCCATGCCGCAGTCTTTCCCGCCACGCCTGGTCAGGTGCTGGCGGCCGGCGTCGACTCGGTCAGCCACGTCTGCATGCTGGCGTATGAGGCTTCGGATCAGGTCCCCAGCCAGTACCACCACCGCGCCGCCGTGCAGGAAGCGCGGTTCGGGCCAGGCGTGAATCCGAAGATCGCGCCGCTGCTGGCCGCGATGAAGGCGAACGGCGTCGTCCTCGACGCCACCGTCCGCATCTACGAGGAGATGAAGGGCAATCCACGCAGCTATTGCTCGACCGATCTGGCCGCCCGCCTGACCAACCAGGCGCTGACAGCCGGCGTGACCATCTCGGCCGGCACCGACGGCTTCTCGGCGCCCGGCGCGGCTTTCCCGGCGCTCTATGAGGAGCTGGAACTGCTGGTCGACAGGGCCGGCTTCACGCCGATGCAGGCCATCGTCGCGGCGACCCGCAACGGGGCGCTGGCCGTGCGCAAGGACCCGGACTTCGGCACGGTCGAGCCCGGCAAGCTCGCCAACCTGGTCTTCACCGACGAAGACCCGTCCAAGGACATCCGCGCGCTGCGGACGCTGACCTTGACCGTCAAGCGCGGCAAGCCGTTCCCTCGCGCCGACTTCGACCCCGCCGCCGACTTCCCCGCCCGCAACCTGGAGCCTTGAGCGGCCTTCAGCCCATGAAGCGCCCGGCGACCCAGTAGGCGATGGCGCTGATGAGCGCGGCGGCCGGCAGGGTGATGACCCAGGCGGTGACGATCTCCTTGGCCACGCCCCAGCGGACGGCCGAGACCCGCTTGGCCGCGCCCACCCCGACGATCGCGCCGGTGATGGTGTGGGTGGTCGAGACCGGCACCCCCAGGCTGGTGGCCATGAAGAGGGTGATGGCGCCCCCGGTCTCGGCGCAGAAGCCCTGCATCGGCGTCAGGCGGGTGATGCGCGAGCCCATGGTGTGGACGATCCGCCAGCCGCCCATCAGGGTGCCCAGCCCCATCGCCGCCTGGCAGGACAACACCACCCACAGCGGCACGTGGAACTCGCCGTCCGCCGGGCCCATACCGTGGGCGATCAGCAGGGCGGCGATGATGCCCATGGTCTTCTGGGCGTCGTTGCCGCCGTGGCCCAGCGAATAGAGCGAAGCCGAGACGAACTGCAGCTTTCTGAACGCTCCGTCGACCGCGAACGGCGTCAGCCGCACGAACAGCCAGGAGACGATCAGCACCAGGATCAGGGCCAGCACGAAGCCGGTGCCGGGCGAGAGCACGATGGCCAGCAAGGTCTTGTTGAGGCCGCCCCACATGACCGCCCCCGTGCCGGCCTTAGCGATCCCTGCGCCCACCAGCCCGCCGATCAGGGCGTGCGAGGAGGAGGAGGGGATCGCCGCCCACCAGGTCAGCAGGTTCCAGCCGATCGCCCCGATCAGGGCCGAGAAGATCAGGCCGTCGCTGATCAGGTCGGGCATGACCAGCCCCGCCCCGACCGTCTTGGCCACGTGCAGGCCGAAGAACAGGAAGGCGATGAAGTTGAAGAACGCCGCCCAGGCCACCGCCAGGAACGGCGGCAGCACCCGAGTCGCCACGATGGTGGCGATGGAGTTGGCCGCGTCGTGCAGGCCGTTCAGGAAGTCGAAGGCCAGCGCCACGACGATCAGGAAGATCAGCAGCGGGCCGTAGCCGGCGAGGAGCTCCACGCGCCTAGACCTGCTCGATCACGATGCCGCTGATGCGGTTCGCCACGTCCTCGAACCGGTCCATCACCTTCTCCAGGTGGCTGTAGACCTCTACCCCGACCACGAAGGCCATCGGGTCGGCGTGGCGATGGGCCAGGAACAGCGCCTTGCGGCCGGCGTCGTAGATGGCGTCGGACCGGTCCTCGATGTGGGTGATCTGTTCGGTCACCTGGTTCAGGCGGGTGACGTTCTGGCGCATGTTCGGCAGCAGGCCGACCGCCTCGCGGGTCAGCAGGGCGGCCTCGACGATGATGTCGGCCATTTCCCGCATCGGGTCCTCGAAGTCGCGCAGTTCGAACAGGCTGACCACCTTCACCGTCTTGTGCATCTGGTCGATGGCGTCGTCCAGCGAGGTCACTAGGTCCTGGATGTCGCTGCGGTCGAAGGGGGTGATGAAGGTGCGCCGGACGTTCAGTAGCACCTCGCGGGTGATGGCGTCGGCCGCGTCCTCATGCTCGACGACTCGCGCGCAGGCCGCCGCGACGCCGTCGCCGCCCTGCATCACCTCTCGCAGCGCGCCCGCACCCTCGACCAGCCTGTCCGCGTGCGCGCTGAAAAGATCGAAGAATTTCAATTCCTTCGGCATCAGCGCCTGGAACCAGCTCAGCATCGAATCCGTCCGTGGTCTGTCGTGTCGCAACCGCTGCGGCGGGATGCTCCTGCGCGCTATTAGCCGCTTCCGGGCGCGGACAGAAGGCCCCCGACGCGCGTGGGTTTGGCGCGGGTCGGCGGGGCGCCTGCGCCGTCGCGCACGAAGACGCTGATTTCCTGGCCATGCAACAGCGCTCGCCAGCCAGGACCCGGTGTGGCCGGCCGATCGGCGACCACCATGTCGGCGTGGGCGAGGCTGGCCGGATCGGGCGCGCCGGCGCTGACGATCACCGCCTCGGGCCGGCCGCGCAGGCGCCAGTAGATCAGCCTGGCCTGGGCGACATCCTGGGCGAGCACCGTCACCTGGCCAGGCCGGCCGGACGCCAGGGCGTTGGCGGCCGTCGCCTCGGCGATCAGCGAAAGCCGCGACGGGGTCTCGTCCGCCCGCCACGCGGCGTCGGCGATGGTGGAAAGCACGCCCAGAGCGACGAAGGCGCCGATCCAGACGCGCTCGACGGCCAGCCGGCCGCTGAACATGGCGAGCGCCGCCAGCACGATCACGCCGCAGGCCAGCGGCGCCAGGACCTGCGGCTGGTCGGAAAAAGCGTCGAGGGCCGCGGCGTCCCAGGCGCGGACGGCCGCTCCGGTCAGCAGGCGGCCGGCGAAGCCCGCCAGTCCGATCAGGGCCGTCAGGCTCACGGCGGTCCGCCACCAGCGGCCGCCGCCACGCTCGAACTCGCGCAGGAACGGGGCGGCGGCCAGCCACAGCAGGGGCGTGAAGAACTCGAACTGCCGGCCCCAGATACGGGCCGGATCGGCGCCGTCGGCCATGGCCAGGAGCGCGATCAGCACCAGGCTGGCCGCCAGGGCAAGCGCGGCCAGCAGGAAGGCGGCTTCCAGCGGCTCCAGGTGGAATTGGGCCCGCTTGCGCGCCCAGCGCCACCGCAGCTCGATCCGCAGGAGGCCGGTGAGGGCGGGCGCGCCGGCCAGCATCAGGCTCGCCGCCGCCATGGCGACGAAGGCTCGCCCGCCGATGGAGGCCGCCTGCGGGTCCAATCCGCCGGCGAGCGCCAGCAGGCGCGGATCGAGGAAGCTGGAGAACGGCGCGTCCAGCGGCTGGTCGGCCAGGAGCAGGACGAGGTTGGCGCAGGCCAGCAAGGCGAGCGCGAACACCACGATCCGCCCGGCGAAGATGCGAAGGTCGCGCCGCCCCAGCGCCAGGTCGGTCAGCGCCAGCAGCAGGAAGGCCGCCGCCAGGGCGAGGCCGTGGGGGCCCATCATGCAAAGCAGGCCGCAGATCGCGCCGACCGCCGCCGCATGGGCCAGCGGCCGCACAAACACCAGCCGCGCCGTCGCCAGGATCGCCAGGCCGATCAGCGCCACGGTCCATCCGGTCGGCAACACCGCAAAGGCGAAGCGATAATAGGGGAAGGCCAGGGCCAGCAGGGCGAAGGCGAGCGCGCGCCGCCGGTCCAGGCTCGGCCGCACCGCCAGGAACACGCAGCCGAGGCCGGCGAAATAGGCCAGTCCGCCGCCCACACGCATCCAGGGCACGAGGTTCTGCGTGGCGTAGGTGACCGCCCGGATCAGGAGGTCGAAGGCCGGTTCGCGGCGCTGGGCGAGGTCGGGGAACAGGTCGGGGTGCGCGGCCAGGGCCGGTCCGTAGAGCGCGCTGATGAGATGCCCAGCCTCGGCCGCAGCATAGACCGGCAATTCGTAGAACACGCGGTCGGCGTAGAACAGCGCGACGCCGGCCGCGATCAGGGCCAGCAGGCCGTAGATCGCGCGCACGCCTTGCGTCTTCGGCCGCTCCCCGGGACTCATGAACTGCACTGTGGCGGCGCGTCTTGGTCGTGGCTAGTGGCGTCGGGCGGCCGGATGGTCGATCAATGCGGAGTGCGGAATCGGAAGAAGGGCGAAAGATGCGCGCGACCATCGCATTGGCCTTGGCGGCGGCCCTGGCCGCGGCGACCTCGGCGTCGGGACAGGACCTGCTGCTGCGCGGCGGGCCGATCCATACCGGCGAGGCCCAGGTCGAGGCCCTGGCGGTCAAGGACGGCAAGGTCGCCTTCGCGGGTCGGCTCGACGCCGCCCGCAGGGCCGCGCCCGGCGCGCGCGAGATCGACCTGAAGGGCGCGGCGGCCTATCCCGGCTTCGTCGACGCCCACGCCCACCTCTCGGGGATCGGCTTTCGGGAAATGACCCTGAACCTCGAGGGCGCGACTTCGATCGAGGACCTGGTCGCCCGTCTCAAGGCCTGGGACGAGGCCCATCCCGGCCGGGAGGCGCTGTCGGGCCGCGGCTGGATCGAGACCCATTGGCCCGAGCGGCGGTTCCCGACCCGCGCCGATCTGGACCGCGCGGTGGCGAACCGGCCGGTGGTGCTGACCCGCGCCGACGGCCACGCCCTGGTCGCCAACTCCGCCATGCTGGCCCTGGCCGGCGTCACGGCGGCCACCGCCGCGCCCGAGGGCGGCCAGATCCTGAAGGATGCGGCCGGCCAGCCGACGGGCATGCTGATCGACAACGCCATGGCCCTGGTGCGCGCCAAGGTTCCGCCGCCGGACGGCGCCGCCCGCGCCGAGGCGGTCCGCCGCGGGGCGGGGGTCTACGCCGCGCGCGGCTGGACCGGCCTGCACAACATGGCCGCCAGCCGCGAGGAGGTGGCGACGGAGGAAGCCCTGGCTCGCCAGGGCCTCCTGCCGGTCCGCGTGGAGAACTACATGTCTCTGGCCGAGGGCGGCGAGGTGCTGGCCAGCGGCCCGTCGCGCGACGGGGCCGGTATGGTCGGAGTGCGCGGCGTCAAGCTGTTCATGGATGGCGCGCTCGGCTCGCGCGGCGCAGCCTTGTTGGCGCCCTATGCCGACGCCGAGGGGACGGGCCTGATCGTCACGCCGCCCCAAGTCATCGCCCAGGCGCTGGCCAGGGCCCGGACGTCCGGCGCCCAGGTCGCCATCCACGCCATCGGCGACCGCGGCAACCGCCTGGTCCTCGATGCCTATCAGCAAGCCTTCGCGGGCGATCCCGCCGCGTTGAAGGCCGCCCGCTGGCGGGTGGAGCACGCCCAGATCCTCTCGCCGGAAGACCTGCCCCGTTTCGCCGAACTGGGAGTGATCGCCTCGATGCAACCGTCCCACGCCATCGGCGACCTCTATTTCGCGCCGGCGCGCCTCGGCCCTGAGCGGCTGAAGGGCGCCTATGCCTGGGAAAGCCTGCTGCACACCGGCGCGGCGCTGGCCGGCGGCTCGGACGCGCCGGTGGAGAAGGGCGATCCGCTGGTGGAGTTCTACGCCGCCGCCTATCGCCATGACCTGGCGGGCCGGTCCGGCCCCGACTGGCGGCCGCAGGAGGCGGTCAGCCGCGCCCAGGCCCTGGCCATGCTGACCAGCGGCCCGGCCTTTGCGGCGGGACGGGAAGCCGAGCTCGGCGCGCTGACGGTCGGGCGCACGGCCGACATCTCGGTCTTCTCCGTCGACCTGCTGAGCGCGCCCTTCGACCAGATCGCCAAGGCTCACGCCGTCATGACCATCGTCGGCGGCAAGGTGGTCTACGAGGCGGCGAGATAGCCATGTCCCCGCGCCAGCGGCCGTTCGGCCGGAACTACGCCTTCGTGGCGGCGGGAACGGTGTTCATCGCCCTGATGGCCGCTGCGGGCCTGCGCTCGGCGCCGGGCGTGCTGATGCTGCCGCTGGAGCGCGCCTTCCAGTGGGATCGCGGCACGATCTCCATGGCCGCGGCGGTCGGCATCTTCCTCTATGGCCTCACCGGCCCGTTCGCCGCGGCCCTGATGCAGTCGTTCGGCCTGCGGCGCACCGTGACCTTGGCTCTGGTCCTGATGGCGGTCTCGACGGGCCTCTCGTCGCTGATGACCGAGCCTTGGCAATATGTGGCGACCTGGGGCGTGATGGCCGGTGTCGGCTCCGGCGCGGTCGCCATGGTGCTGGGCGCGATGGTGGTCAACCGCTGGTTCGTGGCGCGGCGCGGCCTGATGATGGGCCTGCTCAGCGCCTCGGCGGCCAGCGGTTCGCTGGTCTTCCTGCCGGGCATGGCCGCCCTGGCCGAGGCGGGCGGCTGGCGTCCGGTCGTGCTGGCCATCGCCGTGGTGACGGCGCTGCTCGCGCCCCTGGTCTGGCTGTTGCTGCCTGAATCGCCCGCCTCTATCGGCCAGAAGCCGTATGGCGCGCCGGAGGACTACGCCCCGCCGCCGCCGGTCCCGGCCGCCGGCGCCCTGCGCGGCGCGTTCGGCGCTTTGGCGCGCGCGGCGCGCACGCGCACCTTCTGGCTGCTGTTCGCCGGCTTCTTCGTCTGCGGCCTGACCACCAACGGCCTGGTGGGCGTGCACATGATCGCGCTCTGCGCCGACCAGGGCCTGCCCGAGACGCGGGCGGCGACCTTGCTCGCCGTCATGGGAATCTTCGACCTGATCGGCACGACCGCATCGGGCTGGCTCACCGACCGCTACGACCCGCGCAAACTGTTGTTCGTCTATTACGGCCTGCGGGGCCTGTCGCTGATGGTCCTGCCCTTCACCGACTTCTCGCTGGTCTCGCTGGGGATCTTCGCGGTCTTCTATGGCCTGGACTGGATCGCCACGGTCCCGCCCACCGTGCGCCTGGCCACTGAGGCGTTCGGCGATCAGGACGGGCCGATCGTCTTCGGCTGGATCGCCGCCGGCCACCAGGCCGGGGCGGCGACTGCTGCGATGGCGGCCGGCATGCTGCGCGCGGCCCAGGGACGCTATCTGGAGGCCTTCGTCATCGCCGGGTTCGCCGCAGGGATCGCGGCGGTCGCCTCGTTGATGATCCGTCGCCAGGCGAGGGGAATGACGGCCGCGGCCTAGAGCCCCTTAGGGTTTGGTGGAATCACCAAACCCGTTGAAAAGGGCTCTAAATCAAGACTGTAGAGCGCGTTCGGGCGGGCGAACCGCTTACACTTCGCCCTAACGCGCTCTAACGGACCTCGCGGGCCGGAACCTCGATGTCGCAGATCGAGAAGTCCGCGCCCTTGGCCTTGCGGACCCTCTCGACCAGCGCCGCAAAGGCCGCCCCGCGTTCGTCCATCACCTCGATCCGGGGCTGCTCGGCCGGCGGCATGTCGGCGGCGACCCGCACCTTGATCATCCGGTCGGGATTGGCCGGCGGCACGCCGACCGCCACGGCCTTCACCACGTCGAAGCCGACCACCGTGCGGCCCCAGACGCTGTAGGCGCGGTCCAGCCGCCGGGCGGCGGCGCGCATGAAGAAGATCTCGGAATTGCCGCTGTCCTCGGCGGCGTTCCTGCCCATCCCGACCACGCCGGGGCAATAGGCGCCCCAGGCCCGGCGACCGATGTCCTTATCGCGCTCGGCCTCCAGGTCCGACCCGGCGGCGAAGGGCGTGGCGCCGATGAAGCCTGCGATCCCGTCGCTGGACCGCACCGCCACCTTGGCGTGATCCAGGCCCTTCAGGCGGAAGGTGAATTCCGGCGCCAGGTCCGGATGGCTCGAGCCGCCGCCCCTGTTGTCCGGGTTGCCGGTCTGGTCGACGAAGTTCTCGATCACCCGATGGAACAGCAGGCCGTCATAAACGCCTTCGCGCGCCAGCAGCTTCACGCGCTCCACCGACCTCGGCGCGAAGTCCGGCCGCATCTCGACGACGATCCGGCCCTTGCTGGTGTCGATCACCAGCGTGTTCTGCGGATCGAGCGGGCGCCAGTCGGCGGCGATGGCGGGAAGGGCGAGGAGGGCCGCGGCGGCGGTGAGGGCGAGGGTGCGGATCATGCATCGACTATTGGCGAACCTGCCGCCGGCGCCCAGGGGGGCTTTGCGGAAACGCGCCGCCGTTCCGCAGGCCGCAAGCCTTACTAAGATGTAATGCAAGCTACCTTGTGATGCACGCTACCATGCGCTAGTCGATAGCGGGAACTGGAGGTTCGCGTCGTGGCGGAAGCCGTGCAAGTCCAACTGAAGAAGGGGGTGCTCGAGCTCTGCGTGCTCGCCTTGCTCTCCTCGCATGACAGCTACGCCTACGAGATCGCGAGCCGGCTGGCTGAAGGGATCGATATGGGGGAAGGCACCATCTATCCGCTGATGCGGCGGATGCAGAGCGACGGCCTGGTGGAGACCTATCTGGTCGAGAGCCCGTCCGGGCCGCCGCGCAAATATTACAAGCTGACCGAGACCGGCAAGGCGAGCTTCGTCGCCCAAAAGGCCGAATGGGCTGCGTTTTCCCGCGCGGTCGAAAACATCCTGGGAGACGCCTGATGAACCGCCAGGCCTTCATCGACCGCCTGCGCCTGGGGCTTTCGGGCCTGCCCGCCGCCGCCATCAACGAGGCGGTGGCCGACTACGAGGCTCACTTCGCGGAGGGCGCGGCCGCCGGCCGTACCGAGGAGGAGGTCGCCGCCGCCCTGGGCGATCCGGCCCGCCTGGCCCGCGAGCTGCGCGCCGAGATTGGCCTCAAGAAGTGGGAAGAGACCCGCAATCCGACCTCGGCGGCCGGGGCGATCTTCGCCGTCCTTGGCCTCGGCGCCATCGATGTCCTGGTCCTGTTGCCGATCCTGATGGCGGTGGGCGGGACGATCTTCGGCTGCATCGTCGCGGCGGTCGGCGTGTTCGTGGCCGGGGGCGTGGTCTTCGCCGCCGGACCGTTCTTCGACCCGCCGGGCGGCCCGGCTGCGGCCCTGCTGGCCGGGATCGGCCTGATGGCCCTGGCGTCTTCGGCCGCGGCGATCCTGACCATCGTCGTCGTCGGCATGGTCAACGCCCTCGTCTGGTACGGCCGACTGCACTACCGGCTGCTGAAGCCGGCCATCGACCCCGCCCAGGCGCAGGCCTGAACAAGGAGCCGCACCCATGATCCGCGTTCTCGTCCTTATCGCTGTGGCCGGTTTCCTGGCCGGCGTCGTCGCCCTGGCTGGGGCCGCCGCCCTCGGCGGCCCGGAACTGGCCGCCCGCAACTGGCGCTGGCTGATCTTCGATCACGATGGCCCGTGGGAGCACGACCGCCGCTGGGACCGACAGGCGAGCGTCCGCGTCGGCGGTCGGAGCGACCTCGGCGAGCAGGCCTCCAGGGAGCTGGCCTGGGACGGGTCGTCCCGCGCCGTCTTCGAGCTCCCGGCCGTGATCGACTATGTCCAGGGCCCTGACGCCAAGCTCGTCATCAAGGGCCCGCGCGAGATGGTCGACCGCGTCGCCCTGGCCGGCGGCAAGCTCTCCCTCGACGGCCCGATCCTGGGTGGCGCGCGGCTGCGCATCACCATGACGGCTCCCAACGTGACCGCCTTCGAGGTCGGGGGCGACAGCCGCCTGGACATTCGCAGCTTCCGCCAGGATCGGCTCGACCTGGAGGCCAGCGGTTCCTCGGAAGTTACGGTCGAGGGGCAGGTGAGGAACCTGGAGTTGGAGCTTTCCGGCTCCAGCGAGGCCGACCTTCGCCGATTGGCGGTCGAAAACGCCGATGTCGACCTGTCCGGCGCGGCCGAAGCCTCCATCGCCCCCACCGAGGCCGCCAATCTGGAGGTGTCCGGTTCGGCTTCCGTGCGCCTGGCCACCCGGCCCAAGCGCCTGGAGACGGACGTCGGCGGCGCAGGCTCGGTGACCTTCGAGGACGGCGGCAAGACCTCCGGAGCTGCTGCGCCGGCGTCCTCACGCGCGCCGGCCCCGCATGAGGCTTAAGCCCGAAGCGCCTTGATCAGCACCGGCGCCAGGCCCTTGGCGATGACGGCCACGCCCCTGGCGTTGGGATGGAAGCCGTCGCGCTGGTTGAGGGCGGGGTTCTGCGCCACCCCGGCCAACAGGTTGGGATAGAGCGCCACACCCTGCGCCTTGGCCAGGGCTGGGAAGATCGCCGCGAACTCCTGGGCGTAGGCGCGGCCGATCACCGGCGGCGGTTGCAGTCCGGCCACCACGACGCCGATCTTCCGGGCCTTCAGCCGCGCGACGATCTTCTCCAGATTGGCGCGGGTGCGCTTGGGATCGAGCCCTTGCAGCAGGTCGTTGCCGCCCAGGGCGACCACGCAGAGCGAGGTGTCGCGCTGGACGCTGAAATCCACCCGCGCCAGGCCGCCGGCCGTGGTGTCGCCCGAAACCCCGGCCCCGCGGATCACGGCCTTCGACCCCAGCCGCCGCAGCTCCGCCTGGAGCTGTGCGGGCAGCGCCGCGCTGGCTGGCAGGCCGAAGCCGGCGGTGATCGAATCGCCCAGCAGGGTGACGACCGGCGCGCCTTGCGCGAACGCGACCGCGGGCGCCGTCGACAGGGCGCCGGCGAGGAAGGTTCTGCGCGTCTGCAAAAGCATGGATGTCCTGGCCATTTCGCCATCCTATCTAGGCCATAGCCCGCCAAGCTCAATCCATCGGAGACCGCCCTTGTCCGACGTTCCGCCGCTCGCCGTCCGCAACGTCTCGCTGACGCTTCCCTCGGCGGCTGGGCCGGTGGATATCCTCAAGGACCTGAGCTTTTCCGTGGCGCCGCGCGAGCGGGTGGCGATCACCGGCCCCTCGGGATCGGGCAAGTCCAGCCTCATCGCCCTGGCCGCCGGGCTGGAGCGGCCGACCGGCGGCTCGGTCGAACTGCTGGGCCAGGACCTGGCGCGCCTGGATGAAGACGGCCGCGCCCGCCTGCGCCGCGGCCGGGTCTCGCTGGTCTTCCAGGCCTTTCACCTGCTGCCCAACATGACCGCGCTGGAGAACGTCGCCGCGCCGCTGGAGATCGCCCGGCGGCCCGACGCCGAGGCCGTGGCGCGTACCTGGCTGGACCGCGTGGGCCTGGCCGGCCGCGCCCGCCACTATCCGCATCAGCTTTCCGGCGGGGAGCAGCAGCGCGTGGCCCTGGCCCGCGCCCTGGCCCCGCGCCCGGCGCTGCTGTTCGCCGACGAACCCACCGGCAATCTCGACGCGGCCAACGCCGCCAAGGTCGCCGACCTGCTGTTCGGGCTGGTGGCGGAGGAGGGGGCCGCCATGGTACTGGTCACCCACGATCCGGCCCTGGCCGCGCGCGCCGACCGCCAGGTGCGGCTCGACGGCGGGCGCGCCTGATGCCGCTTTCCCTGCGCTTTGCGTTGCGCGAACTGCGGTCCGGGGTTCGCGGCTTTCGCATATTCCTGGCCTGCCTGGCGCTGGGCGTCGCCGCCATCGCCGCGGCCGGCTCGACGGCCGAGGCCTTCCGCCATGGCCTGGCCGCCCAGGCCCGCGAGATTCTTGGCGGCGATGTCGCCGTCACCGTCGAGCAGCGGCGCTTCACCCCTCAGGAGCAGGCGGCGCTGAACCGCGCGGGCAAGGTCGCCTGGGTGGTCAGCGCCCGCGCCATGGCCCAGGCCGCTTCGGGCGAGCGCCGTCTGGTCGAGTTGCGCGGCGTCTCCGCCGACTATCCATTGGCCGGCGAGGTCACCCTGGAGGGAGGCGGATCGCTGCGCAGGGCGCTTACACCCGCCGCGGACGGGGCGGCCGGTGCGGTGGTCGAGCGCGTGCTGCTGGATCGCCTGGGCCTCAAGCTCGGCGACCGCATTACGGTGGGAGAGCTGCCGGTCGTGATCAACGGCGTACTGGTGCAGGAACCCGACCGGCTGTCGCGCGGCTTCGCCCTGGGCCCGCGCGTCATGGTCCGGCGCGAGGCGGTCGAGCAGGGCGGCTTCCTCCAGCCGGGCCTGCCGTTCCTCGAAACCGCGCGGATCGCGCTGCCGGACCAGGCCTCGCCGGCCGAGGCCCGCAAGGCGCTGCGCCAGGCGATCAAGGACCGTGGCGTGCGCCTGCGCGACCGCAACGACGCCACCCCCGGCGTCAGTTGGCTGATCGACCAGCTCGAATATTTCCTGGGTTTCATCGGCCTGGCCTCGCTGGTCGCCGGCGGGCTCGGCGTGTTCGGCGCGGTCAACGCCTTCCTTGAGGAGCGCAAGCCGTCCATCGCCGTGCTCAAGGCGCTGGGCGCGCAGAGCAGCCTGATCCGCAACCTCTATCTTCTGCAGATCGGCGTCCTGGCCCTGGCCGGCGTGCTGATCGGCGTGGCCTTGGGCGCGGCTGCGCCCTTCGTCCTGGCCGGACTGATCCCGGACGACCTGCCGGTCCCGGCCCTGTTCGCGGTCTATCCAGAGCCGCTGTTGCGGGCCGCGGCCTTCGGCCTGCTCTCGGCCGCCGCCTTTTCGCTGGTCCCGCTGGCCAGGGCGCGCGCCACTCCGCCGGCCAGCCTGTTCCGTCGCGAGGCTTCGGGCGCGATCGGGTTCAGCCTGGAAATCGTCGCCGCCGCGCTTTCGGCTCTGGCCTTGGCCGCCCTGGCGGTGCTCACCGCCCCGACGCCGCTGGCTGCGGCCCTGATGATCGGCGGCGTGGCGGTCTCGTTCGCGCTGCTTTGGGGCATGGGCCGGCTGGCCGCCTTGGCCGCCGGCCGGCTGCGTGGCCGCGCACGCGGCGCCATGCGCATCGGCCTCGCCAATCTCGCGGGTCCGCGTTCGGCCGCGCGCACGGCCGCGCCCGCCATCGGCCTTGGCGTCGGCCTGCTCGCCGCCGTGGTGCTGATCCAGTCGAGCCTTCTGCGCCAGGTCGCTGAAATCGCACCGAAAACCGCGCCGGCTCTGGTCTTCACCGAGATTCCGGGCGGAGAGGTCGCGCGCTTCGACCGTGTGGTCGCCGCCGCCTTCGGAACGCCGCTCACCGCCGACACCTATCTGCGCGCGCCGTTCTTCACCGGTCGCATCGTCCGCATCCATGGCAAGCCGGTGAACCGCAAGGCCGTCGATGAGCGCGAGCGCTGGGCCTACGACAACGACATCTCGATCTCGGCCATCGGCCCCCAGCCCAAGGACCCGCAGATCGTCGAGGGGCGCTGGTGGCCGGCGGACTACGCAGGCCCGCCGCTACTGGCCATGGAGGTCGAGGCCGCCCGCGGCGGCGGGCTGAAGGTCGGGGATGCGGTGATGCTCTCGGTCCTCGGCCGCGAGATCGAGGCGAAGCTCGCCGTGCTGCGCAAGGTGGAGATGGGCGGCTTCGGCGCCAACTTCCCGCTGATCCTGACCCCTTCGGCCCTGGAGGGCGCAGACCTGCGCCACGTCGCCATCGCCAAGGCCAGCCGCGAGCAGGAGGCCCGCGTCACCCGCGCGCTCGGCGCCGACTTCCCGGAAGTGAACGTCATCTCGGTGCGCGAGCAACTCGAGGCGGCGACGGGTCTGTTCGACCGTCTGGCCCTCGCGATCCGGGCGGCGGCTGCGGTCGCGGCCCTGGCCGGCCTGCTGGTCCTGGCCGGCGCCATTGCCGCGCGGGCCCAGGCGCGGGTGCGCGAGGCCTCGATCCTCAAGGTGCTGGGCGCGGCCCGATGGCAGGTGCTGGGGGCCTATGTGCTCGAATACGGCGCTGTCGGCCTGATCGCCGGGGCCGCCGGCGTCGCCCTGGGCGCGCTCGCCGCCTGGCCGGTGGTGACCCAGGTCTTCAAGGCGCAATGGGCGGTCGACTGGTCGGGCGTCTTCCTGCTGGTGTCCGGCGCGGCCCTGCTGGCCGGGCTCGGCGGGGTCTCCGCATCGCTCCACGCCCTGGCCCGCCGGCCCGCCGCAGCTCTCAGAACGGAATGATCCCATTTTAAGAATCTGGTGACCGACGCAGCGGCGTACTCGCGCCCATGAGGTCCGCCCGTTCCAGTCCCGCTTTCGATCATGGCGCCGCGCTCCGGGTGCCTCCGCCCCACGATTCCCGTAGCTGGAGCCGGCTATGGGCCTGGCTGGGCGAGGACGCCCACGCCATGACCGAGGCCGGCGCCGTGCAGGTCTGCACGCCGGAAGGCTGGACGATCGCCCATTCCGGCGACTGGATCGTGCTGTCGGTCAGCGGCGACTTCCACGTTGCCCACAGCGGGCGCACCTGGGACGCCTGAGACGCCTCAGGCGGCTTTCAGCGCGCTCCAGGCCTGGTGGACGATGGCCAGCCGCTCTTCCTTGCTGGTCTCGATCTGGGTCTGGGCGTCGAACGACACGCCGGTCATGTCGCCGCGCCGCCAGCGGACCCGCACGTCATAGACCACGCCGCCCAGCAACTGCAGCACCACGAACCGCGAGGGCAGGGGATAGATCGAGGATATCTGCAGGCGCGCGCCGCCCTTGCTGAGGTCGACGATCATGCAGTCGGCCCAGTGCGCCATGCCTTGCCCATAGAACACACGCGCCCGCAGATTGGCGGACTCGCGCGCATGTTCGCGGCGGTCGAGATAGCTGGTGTCGCTCACGGGCGTATCCTTGCCCCGAAAAGACTTTCTCCAGGCTTAACCGTGGGTGCGGCCGGCGGTCGCAAGGCCGGCGCCCGGCGGGGAAAGATGCGTCGATCGGCGATAAGTCGAGGCGCCCGGTCGGAATTCCGCGCCTGCGGGCTGGCTCGGGGATCGCCTGCGTCGTATCGAAGGCTGCGCCTCACGGCGCGCCCGCTAGAGAGTGACGACGGAAGGACCCGGCTTTGGATGACTCCCTGAAGCGCGCAGCGCTCGCCTATCACCAGATCGGCCGCCCGGGGAAGCTGAGCGTCGAACCCACCAAGCCGATGGCCACCCAGCGCGACCTGGCGCTGGCCTATTCGCCCGGCGTCGCCGCCGCCTGCGAGGCCATCGTCGAGGACGCGGCCTGGGCCGAGCGCGTCACCGCCCGCGGCAACCTGGTGGCGGTCATCACCGACGGCACGGCGGTCCTCGGGCTCGGCAACATCGGGCCGCTGGCCTCCAAGCCGGTGATGGAGGGCAAGGCCGTCCTCTTCAAGAAGTTCGCCGGCATCGACGTCTTCGACCTGGAGGTCTCCTCCACCGATCCCGACCATTTCGTCCAGGTGGTCGCCGCGCTGGAGCCGACCTTCGGCGGGATCAACCTCGAGGACATCAAGGCGCCGGAGTGCTTCTACATCGAACGCGCCCTGCGCCAGCGGATGAACATCCCGGTCTTCCATGACGACCAGCACGGCACGGCCATCGTCTGCGCCGCGGCGGTGCGCAATGCCCTGACCATCCAGGGCAAGAGCCTGGCCGAGGTGAAGCTGGTCACCTCGGGGGCCGGCGCGGCCGCCTTGGCCTGCGTCGACCTGCTGGTCAGCATGGGCCTGCCGGCCGACAACATCACCCTGACCGACATCAACGGCGTCGTGCACCAGGATCGCGAGGGCCTGACGCCCGAACTGGCGCGCTACGCCCGCAAGACCGACGCGCGCACCTTGCCCGACGTGCTGGTCGGCGCGGATATCTTCCTCGGCCTCTCGGCGCCGCGGGTGCTGAAGCCCGAGTGGCTGCCCCTGCTGGGCAAGAGCCCGCTGATCATGGCTCTGGCCAATCCCGAGCCCGAAATCCTGCCGGAACTGGTGATGGCCAACCGGCCCGACGCCATCGTCGCCACCGGCCGCTCGGACTATCCGAACCAGGTCAACAACGTCCTCTGCTTCCCGTTCATCTTCCGCGGAGCGCTCGACGTGGGCGCGACCGAGATCAACGAGGCGATGAAGAAGGCCGCCGCCGAGGCCATCGCCGAACTGGCCCGCGCCGAGGTCAGCGACGTGGTCGCCAGCGCTTATGCCGGCCAGGTCCCGCTGTTCGGCCGCGACTACGTGATCCCCAAGCCGTTCGACCCGCGCCTGATCCTGGAGATCGCGCCGGCCGTGGCCAGGGCGGCGATGGAATCCGGCGTCGCCCGCCGTCCGATCGCCGACTTCGAGGCCTATCACCGCGAGCTGGAAGGCTATGTCTACCGCTCGGGCCAGTTGATGCGCCCGGTCTTCGCCAAGGCTCGCGACTGCAAGCGCCGCATCGCCTACGCCGAGGGCGAGGACGAGCGGGTCCTGCGCGCCGTCCAGACCGTCGTCGACGAGAATCTAGCCCGCCCGGTGCTGGTCGGCCGCCGCGAGACCATCGAGGCCAAGGTGCGCGAGATGGGCCTGCGCCTGGCCCCCGGACGCGACATCGAGATCTTCGATCCCGACGCCGATCCGGCCATCGAGGCGATCTCGGCCGAATACCGCGCCATCGTCGAGCGGCGCGGCGTGCCGCCGGCCGCGGCCGTCCGCCGGGCCGTGAACCGGCCGACCGTGACGGCGGCCATGCTGCTGCGCCGGGGCATGGTGGACGGCGCCCTGGTCGGCGGCGGCGGCGACTGGTGGCGGCACTTCACCTATGCGCTGCCGGTCATTCCGGCCCGGCCGGGGGTGTCGCGCATCTCGGCCCTCTCCGGGGTGATCATGCCCAAGGGCGCGCTGTTCTTCTGCGACACCCACGTCAACGTCGATCCGACCGCCGAACAGATCGCCGAATCGACCGTCCTGGCGGCCGAGGCCGTGCGCGGCTTCGGCGTCACGCCCAAGGTGGCGCTGCTGTCCCACTCCAGCTTCGGCTCGTCCAATTCGCCGTCGGCGCGCAAGATGCGCCAGGCCCTGGCGATCGTGCGCGAGCTGGCGCCGGGCCTGGCCGTGGACGGCGAGATGCACGGCGACGCGGCCCTCTCGGAGGCGGTGCGCGGCCGCTATATCTCCAGCGGCCCCCTGGACGGCGACGCCAATCTGCTGATCGCCCCGTCGCTCGACGCGGCCAATATCGCGCTCACCCTGGTCAGCGGCGTGACCGAGGGCATCGCCGTGGGGCCTCTGTTGCTGGGCCTGTCGCGGCCTCTGCACGTGCTCAGCCCCGCGACCACCGCCCGCGGCGTGGTCAACATGACCGCCCTGGTCGCCAGCCAGTCGGTTGAAGGCTAGAGCATTTTCAGCCGAAGCGGCTGCCGGTTCGGCGCAGAAAACGCCCTAAATTCAAAGAGTCTTGAGCGTGATCCAACGGATCACGCTCAAGGGCGGAGCGGGGAGGGCCATCACCGCGGCGAGCATCGTCACGGCGCCTGCGGCTTCGTCCAGTCTCCGGGTCAGGCCGGCGTCAGGGCTTCGCCTTCCAGCGCCCCGGCCAGCCGGCGGCGGATCAGGGTCTCGGCCTGGCTCATGGTCCGCTCGATCAGTTCGCGCACGGTCGGGATGTCGTGGATCAGGCCCGCGACCATGCCGCACGACCAGGCGCCGGCCTCGACCTCGCCGTCGACCATCACCCGCGGATAGACTCCGGCCACTTCGGCGGCGATGTCGGCGAAGGTCGTCGCCGCGCCCAGCCGTCGTTCAGTCTCCAGCAGCCGCTCCACCGCCGGGTTGGTCAGCACCCGTTCGGTGTTGCGCAGCGGGCGCATCACCAGGCGCGTATCCAGTTCGCTGGCGGCGATCAGCGCCTGCTTCACGTTGTCGTGGACCGGAGCCTCCTTGGTCGCCAGGAAGCGGGTGCCCATGTTGACGCCGTCCGCGCCCAGCGCCATGGCCGCCACCAACGAACGGCCGTCGGCCATGCCGCCCGAGGCGATCATCGGAATCTTCAGCTCCTCGGCCGCCCGCGGCAGCAGGATCATGTTCGGCACGTCGTCCTCGCCCGGATGGCCGCCGCACTCGAACCCGTCGACGCTGACCGCGTCGCAGCCGATGGCTTCGGCCTTCAGAGCATGGCGGACCGAGGTGCATTTGTGGATCACCTTGACCCCATGCTCCTTCAGCACCGGCAGCACCTGCGAGGGGTTGTTGCCGGCGGTCTCGACGATCTTCACACCGCCTTCGATGATCGCGCGCACATAGCCCGGATAGTCCGGCGGCGTGACCGAAGGCAGGAAGGTCAGGTTCACCCCGAACGGCTTGGAGGTCGTTTCCCGGCACTTGGCGATCTCGCGGGCCAGGGCCTCGGGCGAGCCGGTGGTCAGGGCGGTGATGATCCCAAGCCCGCCGGCCTCCGACACCGCGCCGGCCAGCGGCGCCAGGCCGACGAAATGCATGCCGCCCTGGACGATCGGATGCTCGACGCCGAGCAGTTCGGTGATGCGCGTCTTCATGGAGGTTTCTTCCCTTGTCGAATTCGATCTGGCTGGCGGCAGTATCGGTCGGCTCGGCGCTGCGCGCCATCCGCCCGCCGCCGATATTGCGGGAGGCCGGGAAGATTTCGGTCAGATTCATCTGCGACCATCGGCTTGTGTGCGCGTTGACGCTGTCCCGCGAACGGGTCAAGCTTCCCGAAACAAACGGAGCTGTTGTGTATGCAAGCGTCACAGACTTCCGGAATCAGGCCGCCGTCCGTCTTGCTGACGCTGACCGAGCTGCATCGCGCCAGCCTTGAGCTGGCCTCTCTTCCATTGGCCGCTCCGCTGCTGGCCCTGGCCCCTCGGGGCGACGGCAGCCCCGTCCTGGTCCTGCCCGGTTTCATCACCAGCGACCGGTCGACCCGGCTGCTGCGCGGCTATCTGGAACGCCAGGGCTACGACGCCCACGCCTGGAAGCTCGGGCGCAACCTGGGGCCCAAGGCCATCGGATGGGAAGGCGAGAAGCTGCTCGAGCGTCTGAGCATGATCTTCGAGACCTCCGGTCAGAAGGTCAGCGTCGTCGGCTGGAGCCTCGGCGGCATCATGGCCCGCGAGCTGGCCCGCGCCGCGCCCGACATGGTCCAGCGGGTGATCTCGCTCGGCTCGCCGTTCACCGGCGACCCGCAGGCGACGACGCCGGCCAAGCTCTACGAACATCTGACCGGCGACGCCCTGGCCGGGGAGGCGCTGGCCCGCCGCCTGCGTGAAAGCGTCGAGCCGCTGCCGGTGCCGACCACCTCGATCTACAGCCGCGAGGACGGCGTGGTGCCGTGGCGGAACTGCATCGAGCCGTCTCACGCCCGCGCCGAGAACATCGAGGTGCACGGCAGCCATTGCGGCATGGGGGTCAATCCCGCCGTGCTCTATGTCGTGGCCGACCGGCTGGCGACGCCCGTCGATGCGTGGAAGCCGTTCCGCCGCGAAAGCTGGCTCAGCGGGGTCTACCCGTCCTCGCCCAGCATCAATTGATCGGACAGGCAAAAGGCCCGGCTCGCGAAGAGCCGGGCCTTTCCGATTGAGGTGTCCGCCTTTGCTTCAGGCGTCCGCCGATCCTTCGGAGGCGTCCTTCTTTCCCTTGCCGGACTTGGCGGTGGTTTTCGCCTCGTCCTTGGCCGGTGAGACCGCATCGCGGCCGAAGCGGGCGATCAGTTCGCCGATCTCGCGCATCTGCTCGGTTCCGCGCTTGCCCTGTTCGCGCAGGTAGCGGGCCTGGATCTCGGCCACGTCCTTCAGCGAGCCGGCCTGGGCCGCCTCGCGCATGGCGCGGAACGCCTCGCGGGCGTTCTCCTCGGCCTGTTCCAGCATCCGCAGATTGACCGCACGGGTGTTCTCGCCCAGCCGCTCGCCGGCGCTTCGCAGCTTTTCACCGGTCGCCTTGAGGCCATCGGTCCAGCGCTCGGCGCCGCTCTTGTCAGTTTCGGCCATGGCCGTTTTCTCCTTGATCCTCAGAAGGCGTCGTTCAGTCCAAAGGCGGCGTGGCGTGCGCGCACCCGCTCGACGTCGTGGCTCAGCACCACGAGGTCGTGTTTGCGGCCGTCGCGGTCGCGGACATGGTCGCGCAAGACCGCCTCGGGCGAAAATCCCAGCCCTTCGAACAGGGCGATCGCGCCTTTCTGGTCGACCGTCATCTGGGCGAACAGCTTTTCGGCCCCGCCGGCCACGGCCCGGGCGAAGGCTTCCTGGGCCAGCAGGCTGCCAAGGCCGCGCCCGCGCAGCTTCTCCGACAGCACGATCCGCAGTTCGGCGGCGTGCGGCGACCAGGAGAGCGGATCGCGCACGATGGTGGCGCATCCCGCCACCTCGTCTCCGTTCCAGGCGAGCAGGGTCTCCAGGCCCGAGCCCAGTTCCCCGATCCAGGCTTCCACCACCTTGGGATGGCTGATGTCGCGGCGCAGGAACAGCAGGTCGTGCCCCGGCAGGGCGCCGGCGAAGGCCAGCACCGCCGGGCCGTCTGCGGCCTCCATCAGGCGAAGCGTCACCGCTTCGCCGTCGCAATCGAGCTGGCGGGGCAGGGCGCGTGCGTTTGCGATCTCGTTCATGCCGACCTCGGGGCGAGCCAGGAGTCGAGTTGCGGCCATAGGCGGCGCACGGCGTTGGGTCCGGCGACGAGGCTCACATGCCCTCCTTTCAGGACGATCTCCTTCTTGTCCTCGGAGCCGATGCGCGGCGTCAGGTCGCGCGAGGCCTCCGTGCGCACGATATGATCGTGCTCGGCCGCGACGTGCAGGAACGGGACCTTGATATTGGCGACGTCGACCCGCCGCCCGTCGATCTCCAGTTCGCCGGTATAGAGCTTGTTGGCGAACATCAGCTCCTTGGTGGTCTGGCGGAAATACTCGCCCGCCAACGGTAGGGTCTCGGCGCCCCAGCGGTCGAAGGCGCGATAGGACTTCACGAACTCGTCGTTCCACATGTTGTCCCAGAGCTGCACCTGGCCCACGGCCTTGGTCACCGGCCGCAGCATGTCGAACGAGGCGGCGATCAGGTCGGCGGGCATGTTGCCGAAGGTGTCGACGATGCCGTCCACGTCGAAGTGGCGCGGGTCGGCCCAGCGGTTGAACAGCCCGAACTTGCTCCAGTCGAACGGCGTGGTGAAACAGGCGAGGTTGCGCACCGGCCCGTCCGCGTGCAGCGCCGAATACATCAGCGACAGCACCCCGCCCATGCAGTAGCCGACCAGGCTGATCTGCTCCTCGCCCGACCGCGCCTGAACCTCGGCGATGCAGCTCGGGATGAAGTCGAGGACATAGTCTTCGAGCCGCAGCCGCCGCTCGTCCTCGCGCGGCGGGTTCCAGTCGATGACATAGACGTCGAAGCCGCGCTGGAGCAGGAACTCGACGAAGCTCTGCCCCTTGGCGAGATCGAAGATGTAGGCGCGATTGGTCGTGGCCATCACGAACAGGATCGGCGTGCGATAGACCTCCGACACCTGCGGCCGGTAGTGATAGAGGCTCAGCGTGCCACGGTTCAGCACCACGTCCTTGGGCGTCACGCCCGGCCGCGCGCCCGGCGAGATCAGATAGTTCCAGCCCTTGATGTTGCGGTCCCGCGCCCGTTCGATCTCGCGGCGCATGCGATCCAGAGGGTCAGGGGCCTCGGCGGCGGCGGCGCTCATCGCGGAGCCTCCGGCTGCGGCGGCTTGCGGGTGCGCGCGGGCTTGGGCGCCTCGCTCGCCGGTTCGCCCCGCGCCTCGGCGGCCTGTCCGAGGAGGAGGCCCTTGAGTTCGGCGAGCTGGCTTTCGATCCCGTCCAGCCGCTCGCCCAACACGCGGAAGTCGGCGCGGCTGGGCAGATTGGCTCGCACCAGCAGGCGTTCGATGGCCTCGCCCTGCTGCGCCTGCAGCCGCGACATGGCCGCCAGCGACTGGTTCATCACCCGGCTGACGCCCTCGTCGGCCGAGACGTCGTTGAGCACCTCGTTGGTCTGGCGCTCCCATTTCTGCAGCGCGTCGCGCCACAGGTCCAAAAAGTCCGTCGGCCGAGTCATCGGCGCACCTCCCGGGCGACCTCTCAGCGGGCCGCTCCAATAGGCGAAGCGTGGCGGCGGCGCGGCCCTCCCGTCAAGCCCTTGCAATGTAAGGGATTAGAGAAGACAATTCGCGCCGCGCGAGGAGCCGCGGCCAGCAGGCCCGTCGGTCAGAGCGCGCTGACCAGATGCCCTCCATCGACGGTGATGATGCTGCCGGTCATGTAGGACGAGGCGTCCGAGGCCAGCAGCAGCAGCGGCCCGTCCAGCTCGTGGGCCTCGCCGAACCGCCGCTGAGGCACGCGCTTCATCATCTTCTGCCCGAAGTCGGACTTCAGGAAATCGCGGTTGAGATCGGTCTCGAAATAGCCGGGCGCCAGCGCGTTGACCCGAATGCCGTACCGCGCCCACTCCATGGCCAGCGCCCGGGTCATGTGGGCGACCGCAGCCTTGGACGACGAATAGGCCGCCGCCCCGCCGCCCGGCCGGAAGGCGGTGATCGAGGCGATGTTGACGATGCTGCCGCCGCGGCCCTGCTCGCGCATCTTCAGCGCCGCCTGGCGGGCCACGAAGAACACGCCATGGACATTGACGTCGTAGGTCCAGCGCCATTCGTCCGCCTCGCAGTCGATGGCGATGCTCTCGCCGGCCACGCCCGCATTGTTGACCACGATGTCCAGCGCCGGCAGGGCCGAGATCGTCTCGGCGATCGCCGCCGGGTCGGTGACGTCCAGCGGTGCGGCGCGGGCCTTGCCGCCCGCCGCGGTGATCTCGGCGACCAGCTCCTCCAGCGCCGAGGCCCGGCGCGCGGCCACGATCACCTCGGCGCCGGATGCGGCCAGCACCCGTGCGAAACGATGGCCGAAGCCGCTGGAGGCGCCGGTGACCAGCGCCACGCGGCCGGTCAAGTCTGTCGTCAAGGTCATGAGGTTCTCCCCGCGGCGCGATCGCCGCCCAGGCGCACATCAGGCCAGAGGCGGCGGCTCCTGCAAGCCCCCATCGGCCCCGCGGCGGGGCGCCGCTCACTAAAAAATGAGCGATCCCCGCGCAGATCGTGCGCGGCCGATATTGCGGAATATCCGGACAATTCGCCGTCTCAGCCGCGCGTGTTTGACGGCTTTCTTGTGAAGCGCCAAGCTCTTGGCCAAGAAAACACCGCGGAGCCCGCCAGGCGCATCCTCGGAAATCAAAAGAGTGGGGAGGATCCGCAAGTGGAACACCTGAGCAGCCTCGACGCCTCGTTCCTGCACCTCGAAACGCCCGAAACCCCGATGCATGTCGGCAGCCTGATGCTGCTGGAATTGCCCGAAGGCTATGCGGGCGATTTCTATGACGAACTGAAGGACATGGTGGGCCGGCGGGTCCATCTCTCCCGCGCCCTGACGCGCAAATTGGCGACCATGCCCTTCGACCTGGCCGAGCCGGTCTGGATCGACGACGACGACATCGACCTCGACTACCACGTCCGCAGCCTGACCCTGCGCAAGCCGGGCAGCATGGCCCAGGTCGAGCAACTGATCGCACGGCTGCACTCCAGCCTGCTCGACCGCAGCCGGCCACTCTGGGAAATGTACGTGGTCGAGGGGCTGGAGGACGGCCGGATCGCCTTCTACACCAAGATCCACCACAGCGGCGTCGACGGGAAGGCCGGGGCCGAGCTGGCCAAGGTGCTCTACGACGCCACGCCGGAAATCCGCGAGACGCCGCCGCCGCGCCGCCGCCGGACGGGGCACGGCTATCAGCTCGGGGTCAGCGAACTGCTGCAGGCGGCGGTGGCCAATTCGGCGGCTCAGTACCGCAAGCTGGGCGACCTCCTGCCGACCGCGGCCAAGGCGCTGTCGGCCAGCGCCACCGTCATGGCCAAGAACTACCGCCCCGATGGCGGGCGTCCGCTGCCGGTCGGGGCCGCACCGCGCACCATCTTCAACTGCGCGATCACCAATCAACGCACCTTCGCCACCCTCTCCCTGCCGATGGACGAGGTGAAGGCGCTGGGCAAGCGGGTGGGCGGCACCATCAACACCATCGTCATGGCGATGTGCAGCAGCGCCGTCCGCGGCTTTCTCGCCGACCGCGACGTCCTGCCCAAGGAGTCGGTGATCGCCCTGGTGCCGGTCAGCCTGCGTGCGGCCGACGACGATTCCATGAACAACCAGGTGACGATGATCCGCGTCGACCTGGCCACCGACATCAAGGACCTGCCCGAGCGGTTCAAGGCCATCCACGCCTCGTCGGAGGCGGGCAAGGCGGTGGTGCGCGAGCTCAAGCCCGTCCTGGGCGTCGACGTGCCCATGCTGGGCGCGCCCTGGCTGATGAGCGGCATGGCCAGCTTCATCGGCCGCTCGGGCATCGCCAGCCAGTTGCCGCCGTCCGGCAACGTGCTGATCTCCAACGTCCCGGGGCCGCCGGCCAAGCTCTATGTCGCCGGGGCGGAGATGGTTCACTACTTCCCGGTCTCGATCCCCTATCACGGCAATGCGCTGAACATCACCGTGCAGAGCTACGCCGGCCGGCTGGAGCTGGGCCTCACCGCCTGCCGCCGCGCCCTCTCGGCCGAGGAGGCGCACGAATTGATCGAGCGCGCCCTGGCCGCCCTGCGCGAGATCGAGACGCTTCCTTCGGTCGAGCCCGTCGCCCCGGCTCCATCGGCCGCCATCGTCGCGGCCGCGAACCGCCGCCCGCCCGCCTCGGGCGACGGGGCGGTCTCCGCGTCGGCCTAGCCTAGCGAAGGCGCCGGCTTCCGCGGTCGTCGATCAGCGCGGCGATCTCGTCGGCGTGGGTGTCCTGGATGAACCGGCCGCCGCCCTCCAACCTGACGTGACGCAGGCCTGGAAGGTCGCGCCAGGGGTCTTCGTCGCTTGCCGCGCCCCAGAGCGGATCGAGCGCGCCGGACACCACCGTCCAGGGCGCCGGCCCGGCGAGCGGCGGCGGCTTCCAGTCCGGATAGGCGGTCTGCTCGGCGTTGAGCCCCGCGGCGGTCCTGGCGCCGCAGGTCAGGAGTTCGGCGACGGCGGCGTGCCGCCAGGCCGGATCGGCGATCAGGGCCGCGTCGGCCGGATGGCGGGCGAACAGGCGCGTCATCAGGGTTTCGGTGAGCCGCACCCCGGCCTTGCGCCGCAAGAGGCCATAGACCGCCACGATGGCGCCCGGCCGCTCGGCGCCCATCCTGACCCAGCCGTCGATCATCTTCAGGCCCGGCGGCGCGGCTCGGGGATGGCGCGGCGAGATGAGCACCCCGGCCAGGATGCGGCCCGGATGGCGCGCGGCGAAGGCGAGCGCGGCCGGCGCGCCGCCGTCGCGCGACAGCAGGCGCACCTGCTCGACGCCAATCTGGTCCAGCACCCGGGCCATGTCGTCGGCGGCCGCCGCGAACGGCGCGGTTCCGTCCGAGGTGAAATCGGTGAGGCCGAACCCCGGCCGGTCGACGCCGATCGGCCGCAGGCCCCGCTTCTGCAACGCCTCCCGCAGGCGCTGGGCCACCCGGCGCGATCCCATCCCGCCGTGCACGAACAGCACCGGGTCGCCCTGCGGCGGACCGAAGTCTGCGGCTGCGATCTGGCGGCCCTGGGCGTGGAAGATCCGCGTTGCGCCCAGCAGCCCCTCCCGGTCCGAGCGGCCGGTCTCGTCGGCTTCGGCGAAGGCGGTCAGGGCGCGGGCTTCGGCCAGGTATCGCGGCAGGTCGGCCATGCGCGTCAGTCCGGTCCGCGCCAGCAGCGCCCGCGCCTGGTCGCGCACCGTATGGATGCTGAGGCCGAGCGCGGCGGCGGCCTCGGGCAGGGGGCGGCCCTCGGCCAGGGCGTGGGTCAGGCGCATCTCGGCGGGCGAAAGCCCCAGGGCGCGGCGCAGGCCGACCTCCCGCGCCCAGTCGCAGACGCTCTCATCGGCCACGAGCTGGGTGAGGCGGGCCAGCAGCGCTGCGCGCCGCGGCGCCCCGGTGCGCCGAAGCAGGCCGCGGACGCGCTTGCGGGCCGCCGCCTCCAGTATGCCCAGCCGCGCCGCCGCCGTTTCCAAGTCGCGGGACGCGACCAGTTGCTCCAAGAGGTCGTGCTCGGCGCTGCTCAGCCCGTGCACGCGGGCGGCGAAGTCCGCAAAGCCGCCCATCCTGGTCGGGGCGAAGGCCATGGCGATCACCGCGCCGTTCCGGTCGGCCCCCGCCGTCTCGCGCCATGCGCTCGCGACCGGCCAGGCGCTGGCGACGGGCGCCCTGGCGAATGCGGTCAGCACCGGCTGGCCCCGCCGATCGGGCAGGGGCGCATAGGCGATCGCCGTCCTGGGCGGGCGCAAGGCGATGGCGGGCAGGCCCCCCTGGGGCTCGCCGAACAGGCCGCGCCACGCAGGCCCGATCCAGATCGGGCGTTCGCCGACGAAGACCGCCGCGGCCAGGCCCCAGCTCGGGGCCAGCGGGCGGCATGCGAACGGCTCTTCGTGGGCTTGCCGGATCGCCTCGAGTCCTGCGCCGCCCCGGGTTTCCAGCTCGTCTTCCAGCCGCTCCCAAAGCTCGAAGAAGCGCTCGGCCTCGAGCGCCGAGCTGCGATCGTGTGGGCGTTGCACCAGGAAGACTCTTCAGGCCTGCGGGGGCGGCCAGCTTAGCCTTGCTCGGGGCGTCTCGGCCACAACGGACGCAGGTCCAGGCGTTCCTGCGATGTCGGCGCAGGTATCCAATGCGGGGATGCGGCGTCCCCGCGCCCTTTGCAGATTCCACCCTGCAGTTCGATCTGGAGGGTGGACGATGAAGTGGTCGAAGAGCGCGGCGGCGCTGGCGGCGGTGGTCATGGCGGGCGACGTGGCGGCGGCCGAGCGTCCGGCGGCGCTCGATGCGCCGATCGTGCTTCCATCCCCGCCGCCGGCGAAATTCACCCGCAACGTGCTGGCCGGGGACAAGGTGCGCCCGCGGGTGTTCGTGCCCTCCTACCGCGTTTCGTTCATGGTCAGCGCCGGAGCGCGCGCGCGGACCACCGACACCACGGCCAGCGCCGAAACGGTGCTCAGCGGCGCCGAGCCCGAACTGATCCAGGCGATCACCGACCGCGCCTATGCCGACTTCATCGAACGGCTGACCGCTGCGGGCTTCACGGTGGTGACGCAGGAGGAGTGGCGCGCCGCCGACGGCGCAGCCCAGCTCAAGGCCGGCTCCGGCGACATCGAGATCCAGTCCATGGGTAATCTCGGCGCCCGCCAGGCCTACGCCCTGGTGCATCCCACCGGCCTCGGCTCCTGGCCGGAGACCGCCATGCCGGTCAATCTCGGGCCGGTCCGCAGTATGACGCGGTCGCTCGACGCCACCATGGTCGCGCCGCGCTTCACCGTTAACTACGCCTATGTGAAGGCTTCCGGCGGCGGCCCCATGGCCATCGTCGCCCGCGGCGCGCAGGCGTCCTTCGAGCCGAAGATCCACGGCGGCCCGGTAATCGGCGGGTTCTCGATGGAGCCCTGGCGCGTCCGCGTCGGCCAGCACGGCGGCTTCATGGAATACAAGGTCGACGGCTCGCTCGAGGCGCCGGGGGCGTTCGGATCGGTCAGCTCGGGGCGCGGCCCCGCCGTCTCCACCCTGGCCGGAGGCCGCGCGGTCGACACCTGGGACAACCGCCTCGGCTACGCCTCGCACGCTTCGGCCGTGGGCCGCTTCGAGGTCGATCCGGAAGCCTATACGCGCTTGGCCCTGCAGGCCCTGGCCCTGCAAAACCAGGTGGCGGTCGACGAGTTGGCGCGCGCCCGGCGCTGACGCCTCGCCCGCGGCGGGGGGGTCGCCCGCGGGCGAATGGAGGGGGCGAGCCTCCAGCTCGGATAGGTCGCTCGCCCCCTCCGACGAACTCGCCGAACGAGAAACCCGGCCGCTGGCGTCGTCTACACGCCTGAAGGTTCGAATTCGACCACCGCCGGTTCGAACGCCCCGCGGGGCGTCCGTAGACGTCGGCTTCTAGCGATGTCTTCGCGGACGAACAGGCCATTGCTGTTGACGATGAGCGGTCTCCCGATCACCGCGGGATCGGAGAAGTACTCTCGTCCATGAAGAACCGTGTAGGAACCGCCGCAGATGGGACAGGTCTTCACATGTCCCTCAGTGGCTAGGAGAAGCGGCGGCCGACGCTCATGAATCGTCGACCATCCCGCGACGACTTCGCCGCTCTGGCGGAGCACGCCGAGCCCAATCCGCTCTTCGTCGATGAGATCACGAATCTCGTCGAGCCAGCTATGTGCAAGTAGATGGACAGTATAGTTGCACGTCCAGCTAAGTTCATCGCGGGTGTTAGGCGCTTCGGTGATATTCACATCCAGCGCGAGGAGGTCGGCGTTCTTGTGAAGGCCGCCATCGGGCGCTCTGCAGGCCCATTTCGGAAGCGGAACGGGTCGACCATCAAAGATGGTTTCGACATAAGATGTTCGATCCAGCGAGACACAGTCGGCCGTCTCGGTGTCGTACCATAGCCAGCGCTGGACGGGCGGGCCTGCAGAGGGCAAGGATGAAGCTCCACTATGGGAAAGGCGGGGACGCGGAAGGCGTACCTTTTGCTAGGCCCCCGTCCAGGTACTTAGACACCTTTGTCCCATTCTTGCGGTCGAATTCTCGGCTCACCCTCTGCAGGATCGCCATGGCTTCATCCTGCATCAAGGCTGATCGAGGTCACGTTCGTCGCTCGGGCGGTTAACGACGTCTCGGTTCGCGGGAGGATGGTGATTGCGGCTCCCGGAGAGCCCGGCGCAGGGATAGATGGCCGCCTGTCGCGGACGTCCTGAAGGTACTCGCGGAGAGAAAAATCACGCCACGTTGGCGGGAGAATGAATGGTGGGTGTACAAGGATTCGAACCTTGGACCCGCTGATTAAGAGTCAGCTGCTCTACCAACTGAGCTATACACCCGTCTCGTCACCGTGGCCTTGCGTTGCCCGGCGGCAAGGGCGCGGAACATACTTGAAGCCTGACCGAAAGCAAGGGGCTGTTTGGGGGAATTTTCATGGCGAGGCGCGACCTCACCGGAGCCGTTGATTTTCAATATCTTGAGAGCTTCACCGCCGGCGATGGGGAGGTGATCGACGAGGTGCTGACCCTGTTCCGCGAACAGGCGGCGATCTGGTCGGCCCTGCTCGACCCGGCCGGGGAGGGGTGGCGCGACGCGGTCCACACCATCAAGGGCGCGGCGCGCGGAATCGGCGCCTTCCAGCTTGGCGATGCGTGCGTGCGCGCCGAGTCCGAAGGGCCCGGCGGCATAGATGCGGTGCGCGATGCCCTGGACATCGCCCTGGCCGACGTGGCGGCCTATGCGCACGAGCGCGCGCTTCAGTCCCTGCGCACGCCGCGAAGCTGATCCCAGACGCCGAACTCGTAGGCGATGCATCGGTCGATCAGGGTGCGCCAGACCGGTTCGGCGATCTCTTCCGACAGCCCGGCGGCGCGGGCGGCGGCCTTGACCTTGTCCACCACGTCTTCGATCCGCGCGGTGTCCAGCACGGTATGGCGCTCGCCCTTGATGCGGGCGGCGGCGTCCATATAGCGCTGGCGCTCGGCCAGCAGCAGCACCAGGGCGCGGTCCAGGGCGTCGACGCCCTTGCGGACCTCGAGCATGGTTTCGCAGTCGGCCGGCAGCGGCCGCTCGTCTACAACGATGTTCATGGGCGCTTAGGACTAAATCCCGGCCCCGTTGTCCAGGGCTCTCAGCGCCGCCTCGTGCGCTTCGGCCTCGGCGGCGATCCAGTTGATGAAGGCCTTGACCTGCGGCAGCCGCCCCTTGGCCTTCGGGTGGACCACGTAATAGGCGAAGTCGACGGCGGTGGCGATCTGCAGCGGAGCCACCAGCCGGCCGGCGTCTAGGTCGGCCTGGGCCAGGGTGCGCTTGGCCAGCGCCACGCCGCGGCCGTTCACGGCGGCCTCGATCACTAGGCTCGACTGGTTGAAGCGCGGGCCGCGCGCCCCGTCTATGCCGCGCAGGCCGCGGGCCGCCAGCCACATGGTCCAGTCGGGGCAGGAATCGTCCGGCTCGGGCGAGCCGTCATGCAGCAGGATGTGGCCCGAGAGGTCCGCCGGCGTGTTCAGCGGCGTCGTGGCGGCCAGTTCGGGCGACAGCACCGGGATCACCGTCTCGCCGATCAGCCGGCGCACCTCCAGCCCCGGATAGCGCCCGGCGCCGTAGCGGATCGCCACGTCCACCTCGCCGGCGGTCAGGTCGACCAGCTCCAGCCCCGCCGACAGCCACACGTCCACCTGCGGGTGCAACTCCTCGAACCGGCCCAGCCGCGGCACCAGCCACTTGGCGGCGAACGACGGGGCGGCCGTCAGGGTCAGGCGCCGCCCGTCCACCGCCGCGGTCAGCATCGAGGCGGCCTCGGCCAGCCGATCGAAGGCTTCGCGCAGAGCGGGCAGGGCGGTCTGGGCCGCGTCGGTCAGCAACAGCCCCTTGGGCGTGCGCTTGAACAGCGCCGCGCCGACATAGTCCTCCAGGTTCTGGATCTGCTGGCTGACCGCGCCGGGGGTCACCGACAGCTCGTCCGCCGCCCTGGAGAAATTCAGGTGCCGCGCGGCCGCCTCGAACGCGCGCAAGGCGTTCAGCGGCGGCAGGCGTCGGCGTTCGGTCGTGCGCTCCATCGAGATTTCCTGACACCCGCGGCAGAAGTCCTTGGGTTGCGAATTGGCCGCTCGAAGACCAGTTTGCAACCGTTCGCCGAGGTATTGGCCCTTTTCGTCGGCGGATAAACAGCGGGGCGGGCCCAGGTCCGTCCCGCTCTTGAGTTTCAAGGGCGGCGTTTAGAGAAGCTAAAGACGATGCGCAACCGCAAGCCCGAAAATCAGCCGGCGAGAGGTCTCGTCGTCCTGGGCGGCGCGCGTGGCCCGCGCCGCGCGGGCGAGGTCTGGCTGGTGGGCGCCGGCCCCGGCGATCCCGAGCTGCTGACCATCAAGGCGCTGAAGGCGCTGCAACGCGCCGACGTGGTGGTCCACGACGGCCTGGTCTCGGGCGAGATTCTCGACCTCGCCCCGTCCGCCGCCCGCCGCATCAGCGTCGCCAAGCGCAAGTCGCGCCATTCCTACGCCCAGGGCGAGATCAACCGCATGCTCGTGGCCTTCGCCCAGGAGGGCCTGAACGTCGTGCGCCTGAAGGGCGGCGATCCCTTCATCTTCGGCCGCGGCGGCGAGGAGCTGGAGGCCTGCCGCGAGGCGGGCGTCGAATGCCACGTGGTCCCCGGCGTCACCGCCGCCCTGGCGGCCGGCGCCAATGCGGGCGCGCCGCTCACCCATCGTGGCGCGGCCCAGGCGGTCACCTTCGTCACCGGCCACGCCGCCTCGGGCGCCGAGCCCGATCTCGACTGGGAGAGCCTGGCCAAGGTCAACCAGACCGTCGTCATCTATATGGGCGTCTCCACCGCCGCGGGGATCGCCGCGCGGCTGATCGGCGCGGGCCGCGCCGGCTCGACCCCGGCCCTGGTGGTCGAGAACGCCAGCCGCGCCGACGAGCGCCGCATCGTCACCACGCTCGCCGGCCTGCCGGCGGCGGCCGAAAGCGTGCACGGTCCGGCGTTGCTGATCGTCGGCGAGGCCATGAGCCTCGCGCTCGCCTCCACCCCGGCGATCGAAGGCCTCGCCGCCACATCGAACCTCGAGCTGCGTGTGAAATGAAAGCCCTGACCGGAAATCGCCTCACCGACGGCGAAGTCGTCTTCTGGAAGGCCGGCGCCTGGGTCGCGCGCTTCGCCGACGCCGACCTGTTCGACGACGCCGCGGCCGCCGAAGCGGCCGAAGCCGAGGCCAAGACCCAGCGGACCGTGGTCGTCGATCCCTATCTGATCGACCTGGTGGAAAGCAGCGGCCTCTGGGCGCCGCTCAGCTTCCGCGAGCGCGTCCGCGCGCTCGGGCCCACCAACCATCCTCATCACGGCAAGCAGGCCGAGGGCGGCAGCGCCATCGAAGCCCTGCAGAACGCCGCAGGCGCCGCCCGCTCCAGCGGCCGCGTCAAGCTTATCAAGCGCTGACAGGGGAAGCGCATGTATCGTTACGACACCCTCGACAAGGAATTCCTGGCCGACCGGGCCCTGGAGTTCCGCCAGCAGGTCGCCCGCCGCCTGGCCGGCGAGATCACCGAGGATCAGTTCAAGCCGATCCGGCTGATGAACGGCCTTTATCTGCAGCTCCACGCCTACATGCTGCGGATCGCCATCCCCTACGGGACCCTGACCTCGACCAAGCTGCGCAAGCTGGCCTTCATCGCCCGCACCTACGACAACGGCTATGGCCACTTCACCACCCGCACCAACCTCCAGCTCCACTGGATCAAGCTGAAGGACGCCCCGGAAATCCTCGACCATCTGGCCGAGGTCGAGATGCACTCGATGCAGACCTCGGGCAACGTCATCCGCAACATCACCGCCGACCCCTATGCCGGCGCCACCGCCGACGAGCTGGACGATCCGCGGGTGTGGTCCGAGGCGATCCGCCAGTGGTCGACCCTGCACCCGGAATTCAGCTTCCTGCCGCGCAAGTTCAAGATCGCGGTGACCGCTGCGGCCAAGGACCGGGCGGCGACGCGCATCTACGACATCGGCCTGGCCATGCGCCGCGGCCGCGATGGCGAGCTGGGCTTCGAGGTGATGGTCGGCGGGGGCCTGGGCCGCACGCCCTACCTGGCCGCCACGATCCGCGAGTTCCTGCCCACCCGCCACCTGCTCTCCTATCTGGAGGCGATCCTGCGGGTCTATAATCGCCACGGCCGGCGCGACAACATCTGGAAGGCCCGGATCAAGGTGCTGGTCGCCTCGCTGGGCGCCGAGGAGTTCGCTCGCCAGGTCGAGGAGGAGTGGGGCAAGTCCGACCACAGCCGCGTCGACCTGCCCGACCACGAGCTGGCCCGCATCCGCGCCAGCTTCGCCGGAACCTTCGACACCCTGCCGGCCGCTTCGGAGGCGCTCGAGGCGCGCAAGGCGGCCGACCCGGCCTTCGCCCGCTTCCTGCGGCGCAACGTGCATCCGCACAAGGCGCCCGGCTATGCGATCGTCGACGTCTCGCTGAAGGAGCCGGGCGAAACCCCCGGCGACATCAACTCCGAGCAGATGGAGGTCGTCGCCAACCTGGGCGAGCGCTACTCCCAGGACGAGATCCGCGTGAACTACCAGCAGAACCTGCTGCTGCCGCACGTGAAGCTGGACGACCTGCCGGCCGTCTACGACGCCCTGGCCGCCGCCCGACTGGCCACGCCCAATATCGACCTGGTGTCCGACATCATCGCCTGTCCGGGGCTGGACTACTGCGCGCTGGCCAACGCCCGCGCCATTCCGGTGGCCCAGCAGATCGCCGAACGCTTCGCCGACCCGGCCCTGGCCGAGGAGGTGGGCGAGCTGCGGGTGAAGATTTCCGGCTGCATCAACGCCTGCGGCCACCACCACGTCGGCAATATCGGCATCCTCGGCGTCGATAAGAAGGGCGAGGAATTCTACCAGGTCACGCTGGGCGGATCGGGGGAGGGCGACGCCGCCCTCGGCCAGATGCTGGGCCCGGCCTTGCCGGCGGGCAAGGTCGCCGAGGCCGTTGAACAGATCGTCGGGGTCTATCTGCGCGAGCGCAAGGACGACGAACGCTTTCTCGACACCTATCGCCGGACGGGCGTGGCCCCGTTCAAGGAGGCCGTCTATGCCGAAGCTCATTAAGCTGCACCAGGGCCAGGCCAGCCTGGCCAACGACCGCTTCACCCAGGTCGCCGACGAAGAGCCGCTGCCCAGCGGGGACCTGATCATCTCCCTGACCCGGTTCCAGGCCGAGGGCGACCGCCTGCTGTCGGAAGGCCGCGCCGTCGGCGTCCGCGTCGAGGCGGGCGAGGAGATCGAGGGGCTGGCCTACGACCTGCCGCGCATCGCGGTGGTGGCGCTCGCCTTCCCGAAGTTCCGCGACGGCCGCCACTACACCAACGCCCGCCTGCTGCGCGAGCGCTTCGACTATCGGGGCGAGGTGAGGGCGGTGGGCGACGTCCTGCGCGAACAGGCGATGTTCATGGTCCGCTGCGGCTTCGACGCCTTCGAGCCGGCCGACGACTCCGGTCCCGACGAATGGCTGGCCGCCACCCGGCGCTTCACCCACGTCTATCAGCGCGCGGCCGACACGCGCGAGCCGGCCTTCGTGGCGCGCGCGGAGTAGTCGATCATGGCCTTCGATCAGATCGAGCGTCCCTCCCTGGCGGTCCGCCTGGATGCGGAACTGCGGCACGCCCATCCCGCCACCGTGCTGGAATCGGCGATCGAGGCCTTCGGGGACAAGCTGGCCCTGGTCTCCTCCTTCGGGGCGGAGTCGGCGGTGCTGCTGCACATGATCTCGCGGCTGAAGCCCGACGCGCCGGTGCTGTTCCTCGACACCGGCATGCTGTTCGGCCAGACCCTCGACTATCGGAAGACCCTCGCCGCCCGGCTCGGCCTGACCGACGTGCGCGACCTGCGCCCGCTCTATAACGACCTGGCCGTCGCCGATCCCAACGCCAAGCTCTGGCAGACCGACACCGACGCTTGCTGCAATGTGCGCAAGGTGCTGCCGCTGGACCGCGCCCTGGCCGACTTCGACGCCTGGATCACCGGGCGCAAGCGCTTCCACGGCGGCGACCGCCTCTCCCTGCCGGTGGTCGAACAGGCCGACGGCCAGGTGAAGTTCAACCCCCTGGCCAACTGGGGCAAGGCCGAGCTCGACGCCTATATGGCCGAGCACGATCTGCCGGCCCATCCGCTGGTCGCCCAGGGCTTTCCGTCCATCGGCTGCTGGCCCTGCACCAATCCGGTGGAGGAGGGCCAGGACGTCCGCGCTGGCCGCTGGGCCGGCCAGGACAAGACCGAATGCGGCATCCACGTCGCCCGCGCCCCTGGCGCCGTCGCCAATGTGGGCGGCGACATCTAGTCGCCGCCTGCTGACATGCGAACTACTCTCAGCTAGAGACGCGTAATGACTGAAGTGACCGCACCGGCCGCGCCGGCTCCCGCTCCGGCGAAGAAGGCCGGGGCCTTCTACTACGAGACCGTCACCTGGGTTCAACACTGGACGGACGAGCTGTTCTCGTTCCGCACCACGCGCGACCCCGGCCTGCGCTTCACCAGCGGCCAGTTCGTGATGGTCGGGCTGGAGGTCGACGGCAAGCCGCTGGTGCGCGCCTATTCGATCGCCTCGCCGGCCTGGCACGACGAACTCGAATTCTACTCGATCAAGGTCCAGGATGGCCCGCTGACCTCGCGCCTTCAGAAGATCAAGGTGGGCGATCAGGTGCTGATCGGCCGCAAGCCGACCGGAACCCTGGTGCTGGACGGCCTCAAGCCCGGCAAGCGGCTCTATATGCTCGGCACCGGCACGGGCCTGGCCCCCTGGCTCTCCCTGGCCCGCGACCCTGAAGTCTACGATCGGTTCGACGAGGTGATCGTCACCCATACGGTGCGCGCCGTCGCCGACCTGAACTATCGCGACCTCTTCGAGCACGAGCTGGCCAATGATCAGGTCCTCTCCGAAGTGATCGGCGGCAAGCTGCGCTACTATCCGACCGTCACGCGCGAGGAGTTCAAGACCCGCGGCCGCATCACCGACCTGATCGCCTCGGGCAAGATCTTCGAAGACCTCGGCCTGCCGCCGCTCGACCCGGCCGTCGACCGCCTGATGCTCTGCGGCGGCCCCTCGGTGCTGGCCGATCTCAAGGTGCTGCTGGAAAGCCGCGGCTATGTCGAAGGCTCCCTGGCCAGCCCCGGCGACTACGTCCTCGAACGCGCCTTCGTCGAGACCTGAGCCCTTCCATGAGGGTGTCCCCCGGTTTGCGAAGCAAGGCCGGGACCTATGAACACATGCGGTTCAGGGGCCGTCTTGGCGGTGCAAGAGCCTGAAAGCCGAAGTGCTCATGGACCTCGGACAAGCGCTGCGCGCTTTCCAGGACGATGCGCCCGCCAGCGTATCTCGCCTGTGGTCTTGGACCGAGCCGCCGCTCACGCCTCGTCGAAGACATTGACCGCATCGGCCCGCGGCGCCGTTTGGGCGCGCATTGTCCAGGTCACGCCGTCAGGCCGATAGGCGGCGCTGGCCGAACCGCGCAGTTCGCCGCTCAGCCCCCGTTCGATCAGGCGCGTGCCGAAGCCCTTGCGGGTCGGCGGCTCGGTTGGCGGGCCTCCGGACTCGGCCCAGGTCAGCGTCCATGCCTGGCCGTCCTCGGTCAGCGACCAGGCCAGGTCCACATGGCCGCCCGCGCAGGACAGCGCTCCATACTTCACCGCATTGGTCGCCAGCTCATGGAAGATCAGCGCCATGGTCAGGGCCGGCGCCGGCGGCAGCCAGACGTTCGGCCCCGACACCCGCACCGTTCCAGGCGTGGAATCGAACGGCGCTAGCGCCCGCTCGGCCACTTCGCGCAGGTCCGCCCCGTGCCAGCGCTCGCGGGTCAGCACGTCATGGGCCTGTGACAGGCCCATGAGCCGCGCCTCCAGCTTCTCGTAGACCTGCGCCGGGTCCGTGGCGCCGCGCAGGGTTTGCGAGGCCATCGACTGCACCGTGGCCAGGGTGTTCTTCACTCGATGGTTCAGCTCGTTGATGAGCAGGCGCATCTGATCCTGGTGGCGGGCCTGCTCGGCCTCGGCCCGCTTGCGTGCGCCGATGTCCTCGACGATCGAGACGAAATAGTCCGGCCGCCCGGCCGCATCGCGCACCAGCGAGACGGTCAGGCTGATCCACAGCACCTCGCCCAGCTTGGTCACATAGCGCTTTTCGAGCGCGTAGGTGTCGATCTCCCCGGCCAGCAGCGCCCGCGTATAGGCAAGGTTGCCCTCGATGTCGTCCGGATGGGTGATGGTATGGAAGGTCAGGGCGCTCAGCTCCTCGCGCCCATAGCCCATCATCGCGCAGAAGCGGTCGTTGATCTCGAGAAGCTGGCCTGTCGGCGAGACCCGGGCCACGCCCACCGCCGCCTGGTCGAACACTGCCCGATAACGCGCCTCGGCCGCCTCCAGCCGCACCCGCGCCTCCACCGCCGAGGTGACGTATTCGGTGTAGAGCACCAGCCCGCCGATCTGGCCGTCGTCCTCCCGCCACGGCCGCAACGACCAGCGCACCCATTCCTGGCGGCCGTCGGGACCGGTGTAGGGATCGGCCTCGTGGCTCTGCTCGGCCCCGTCCAGCAGAGCGCGGGCGTGGATGTCGCGCCAGCGCTGCGGGACTTCGGGAAAGACTTCGTAGTGCAGCCGCCCGACCAGCGGCGTGTCGCCCGGCAGGCCCTGTTCGGTCAGGAAACGGGCCGAGGCCGCCAGATAGCGCATCTGGCGGTCGAAGATCGCCACGCCCAGCGGCGCCTGTTTCAACGCCGTCAGCACCGCCGACAGCGAAGACATCTGCAGATCTACTTCGCCGACCACGCCCGGCGCCCGCCGTTGTCCAACCCGGTCGCCATATGACCCCTCCTGGCGGGCGGCGACAACCCGAAGGCTGCGTCGTGAGATTTCAGGCGTTGGCGGCGACGGCCAGCACGAAGTCCGCCCGTTCGACTGGAGTCGCCCGTGGGACCTCGACGGGCCGATAGCCTAGCTCGTTCAAACGTTGGACAATGGTCGCATGGGTCTTCAGGCAATCCCTGAAGGTTTGTCGCCGCTCGGCGTCCTGGACGTAGATCTCGGGCCATGGCGCAGGGACGAAGACCAACTCATTGTAGCGCAACCGTCTGGCGGCCGCCCACATCCAGTCCGGCGCGGTGTCGGTCAGACTGTCGATGACGCCGCGGTCGAAGAAGACCCGCGCCTGCACCTGCGCCATCGCTCCGAACTGGGCGATGTCCTCCCGCGCGGCTAGCGTTCCCAGCCAGACGCTTCCGCTTCGCGCGCGCGCCTCGCGGATGATCCTGCGATGGGTTTCCTCGACCACGCGCTCGCCGCGCCGCCGAAGTTCCTCGATGAGCGTCGTCTTGCCCACGCCGGGCCCGCCCGTGAGCAGGAAGAAATTGGGCTTGCATATGGCCATGGTTGAATTCCCTCGTGCAGGAGGACCGCCATGTTGGCGATTGCAGGCGCGAGCGAAATCGCAACCCACTCTATCTAGGGTCGCTAGCCGATGAGTTGCGAAGCGACTTGCCCTATCGGCCGCCCGTAACGGTCGCGCGGTTCAGCCAGCGCGAGCACGCCGAACACCTGGCTGCGGAGAGGCTATCGGAGGTCGTCGGAGAACTTTCGACCATCGAACCCGTGTCGCTGGAGGGCTGGGGTCCTTCGTGTCATGGGTCGGTTCGCCTTGGTCGGCGCCCCTAGGCCGGCGGGCAGCCCTTGAACTCGCCAGCGGTGGCGACCGTCAGTCTAGCGAGGTTCAGCGCCAGCAGCGGCTTCATGGACGACGAGCCGTGGCCGGTGAACAGGTCGATCTTCTGGCCCTTGATCGCTCCGCCGGTGTCGGTGGCGTACCAGTAGCCGTCGTGGGCCGTGCCGTCGGGCATCGGCAGGCCGACCGTTTCCTTGATGAACAGCCGGGTGCGGCGCGGGATCACCTTGGTGTCGACCGCGACCGTGCGCATCGCCACGACGCGGCATCCCAGCGAGTCGAGCGCGCCCACGCCCTTGGCGCCGGCGTGGTACAGCGTGGCCCGGACACTGAACTCGGGCGTGCCGGGCAGGGCGCCGGTCAGGGCCGAGACGATCAGATCGCCGATGGGGTCTTTCGGTGGCGCAGCTTGCGCGCTGTGCGAGAGCCCAAGGAACAAAGGCAGGGCGGCAAGGGCGGCGAGGCGACGTCGCATGACGGCGGCTCCTTCGTCGTTGATCTTGTCAGCGGCGGACTTCCTACCCGGACTCAGAACGGCGGATCAACCCCTCGTGACGTTCGGCGAACGGCGACGTTTGAGCGCAGTCGCTTTCGGGAACCCTTCGCAGCCGCTATCAACCCCTTGCGAAAAAGGGGATCGGGACCATGCGCATCTACGGAGATTCGATCTCTGGAAACTGCCTGAAAGTGAAGTGGGTGGCCGATGTCCTGGGTGTTCCCTACGCTTGGATCGAGGTCGACATCCTCAAGGGCGAGTCGCGGACGCCCCGGTTCCTGGCGATGAATCCCGCCGGTCAGGTTCCCGTCGTGGTGCTGGACGACGGCCGGGTGCTGTCGCAGTCGAACGCGATCATCCTGCATCTGGCTGAGGGCTCGGCTCTCATTCCCCGGGATGCGTACGAACGCGCCCGCATGTTCGAATGGATGTTCTGGGAGCAGTATAGTCATGAGCCCTATGTGGCCGTGGCCCGCTTCCAGGTGCGTTACATGGGCAAGCCGGTCTCCGAGCTGGAGACCCGGCTGGTGGAGCGGGGAAACGCCGCGCTCCAGCGGCTGGAGGACGGGCTGTTGGGCTCGGCCTATCTGGTCGGGGCGGCGCCCAGCCTCGCCGACGTCGCGCTCGTCGCCTATACGCGCCTGGCGCCCGAGGGCGGCTTCGACCTTGGCCGCTATCCGAACGTGCAGGCCTGGGTGAAGCGGGTGGAGGCGGCGCTCAAGATCGCCTAAACCGGGCGCCATGAAAGCCCGTCTGCTCGCGGCCGTCGCCGCCCTCTCGCTCGCCTTGCCGGTCCAGGCCCTGGCCTGGGGCGCATCGGGCCACCGGATGGTGGGGGAGGCGGCCATGGCCGCCCTGCCGGCCGAGGTCCCGGCCTTCCTGCGCCAGCCCGCCGCGGTCCGCGACGTGGGCGAGCTCTCGCGCGAGGAGGACCGCTCCAAGGGGGCGGGCAAGGTCCACGACCACAACCGCGATTCCGCGCACTTCCTCGACCTGGACGACGAAGGCAAACTGCTGGGCGGCCCGCCCTTCCTGCCGCTGCCGGCCACCCGCGCCGACTATGAAAAGGCGTTGCAGTCGGCCGGGCTCGATAGCTGGAAGGCCGGCTATCTGCCCTATTCGATCATCGACCGCCGCCAGCAGCTCACCAAGGACTTCGCCTACTGGCGCGTCCTGACCTACGCCCGCGCCCACGAGCGCAACCGCGCGCGCCGCGCCTGGTACGCCCAGGACCTCGCCCGCCGCCAGGCGCAGATCCTGCGGACCATCGGCGAGCTGTCGCACTTCGTCGGCGACGGCGCCCAGCCGCTGCACGTCACGGTCCACTACAACGGCTGGGGCGACTATCCGAACCCGAACGGCTACACGACCGGCAAGATACATGGGCCGTTCGAGGGCGATTTCGTCTTTGCCAATGTGAAACCTGCCGATGTGACGAAAGCCATGTCGCCGCTCGACGTCCAGGACACCTCGCTGGAGCGGCGCACGACGGAATATCTCCTGAAAACAAGCGCTTTGGTCGCGCCTCTCTACGACCTCGAAAAGGCCGGCGGCCTTTCGGACGGAAATGCGCAGGGCGTGGCCTTCACGACCGACCGCATCGCGGCCGGCGCTTCGGAGCTGCGAAACCTGATCGTCATCGCCTGGAAGATGAGCGCGACGAGTAATGTCGGCTGGCCCGTCCTCAAGGTCGAGGACGTGCTGGCGGGCAAGGCGGACCCCTACGATTTCTTGTATGGCAAGGACTAGGGCGGTGCGGGCTGTTCCTCAGTTCGGCGAGCGGCGGCCCGACAAGGTCTATCGCGACCGCCCCGCGGCCTTCGGCGTGCTGGTCCGCGACGGGCAGGTTGCTGTGGTTCGTATCGTCAAACCTGCCGTTCCGGCCTATTTCGACCTGCCCGGCGGCGGGGTCGACGAAGGCGAGACGCCGGAGCTCGCCGTGGTCCGCGAGTTCGGCGAGGAGACCGGTCTGAAGGTCGCCGTGCGCGAGCCGCTGACCCTGGCCGACCAGTTCTTCATCGGGTCCGAGGGCGTGCCCTGGAACAATCGTAGCAGCTTCTATGTGCTCGATCTGGTTGGGGAAGATGCGTCCCTGAAGGTCGAGGACGACCATACGCTGGTCTGGCTGGCCCCGCATGAGGCCCTCGCCGCCCTTCGCCACGATTCCCAGGCTTGGGCGCTCGCGGCCTGGCTGCGTCGCTAGGCGCTCCTGCGCTGCGCGGACGGCCGCCCGCCGCTCGCCTCCCGGAGCTCCGTGGACTGCTCGTCCAGCTCGGCCAGGATCGCCTCCAACTGCTCGTCGGCCAAATTCTCTATGCCGATGAACGAGTTATGCGCTTCCGTCACGCGGATCAATTCGTCCAGCTTGGCGTGCAGGGCGTTGTTGTCGCGGTTCTGAGTGTTCTGAATCAGGAACACCATGAGGAAGGTAATGATCGTCGTCGAGGTGTTGATGACGAGCTGCCAGGTGTCGGAAAATCCGAACAGCGGTCCCGAGACCGCCCAGAGAATCACCAGGGCGCAACAGGCGACGAACACCAGCGGCCGTCCCGTCCAGCGCGCGGTGGCGGTGGCGAAGCGAGTGAAGGCCTGGGTGAAACTGCTCATCGACGCGCTCCTGGCCGCATTGCGCGGCGCAGGCTGAACGAGTAGTGGCGGAGCCAGTTCCGATCCGCAGGAGAGCCCATGCCCCAGGCCCAGATCATCGACGGCAAGGTCACGGCCGAGCGCCTGCGCGCCGAGGTGGCGGCGGAGGTCGCTGAACTGAAGGCCAGGCACGGCCTGCAGCCTGGCCTGGCGGTGGTGCTGGTGGGCGAGGACCCGGCCAGCCAGGTCTATGTGCGCTCCAAGGGCGAACATTCCCTGGCCGCCGGCATGCATTCGGCGACCCACCGCCTGCCGGCAGAGACGAGACAGGAGGAACTGCTGGCCCTGGTCCGTCAGCTCAACGCCGATCCGAAGATCCACGGCATCCTCGTCCAATTGCCGCTGCCCAAGGGCCTGGACGAGAAGGCGGTCATCGAGACCATCGACCCGGCCAAGGACGTCGACGGCCTGCACGTGGTCAACGCTGGCCGGCTGGCCCAGGGCCTGCCGGCCCTGATCCCCTGCACGCCGCTCGGATGCATGATCATGTTGCGCCAGACGGTCGGCGACCTTGCCGGCAAGCGGGCGGTCGTGGTGGGCCGCTCGGTGCTGGTGGGCAAGCCGGTGGCGCAGTTGCTGCTGGGGGCAGACTGCACGGTCACCATCGCTCACTCGCGGACCCAGGACCTGCCTGCGGTCTGCCGCGAGGCCGACATCCTGGTCGCCGCGGTCGGCCGGCCGCAGATGATCAAGGGCGACTGGATCAAGCCGGGCGCGACGGTGATCGATGTCGGCATCAATCGCGTGCCGTTCCGCGACCCGGTCAAGGCCGCCCAGGGCAAGACCAAGCTGGTCGGCGACGTGGCCTACAAGGAAGCCCTGGCCGTCGCCGGCGCGATCACCCCGGTTCCGGGCGGGGTCGGGCTGATGACCGTCGCCTGCCTGCTGCAGAACACCGTGACCGCGGCCAAGCGGATCGCCGGGATCGCCTGATCAGCCGGCGCCTCGGTTGTTGGCCCAGGCGGTCAGTTCGCCCAGGGTCTGGCCGACCGCCTGATCGTAGGCGTCCACGATAGCCGACACCCGGTTGCCCGAAGCGCGGACCTCCGAGCGGAACGGCTGGACGGCGGTGAAGCTGCGGTCGGCGTTGGTCAGGGTCGCGCGCAGCTCGACGGTCACCTTCGGCGCGGCGCGATCCCCGCGATCATAGGCCGTCTCGAAGCGGGTCACGTCGACCCGGAGCTGATAGTCCGCCCTGCCGACCTCGCCGCGTTGCAGCAGCCGGGCCGGGCCGCCTGCCCGCTCGAAGGCGCGCGACAGCGCCTCCTGGAACAGCACCGCGGCGGGCGAGACCCACCGGGCGCCGGCGATATAGGCCGCCTTGGCGCCGGTCATGGTCAGGATGCGGTCGCCGGATGCGGCCTGGACGAAGCCGCCGCCGGTCCGGGCGATCCCAAACTGCGCCTCGACCAGCCCGCCAGTCTCGGCGGCTGTCGGCGCGCCGTCGAAGCGGTAGAGCTGGGCGGGTTTGTCGTTCGGAAACAGCGAGATGCAGCCGGCGAGACAGGCGGCCAGCGCGCCGATGGTCGCGATGCGCAGGAGGCGGGGCAGGGCGTTCATGGCTTGACCTTGATCTCTTCCGCGGGGGCCTTGGTCGCCAGACCGCGGGGATTGGCTTCGACGTCGCGGATCAGGCGGTCCAGCGACTCGGCGGTCTGCTGCAACGTCTGGACCGCGGCGGTGAGCTGCGGCAGGCCGCTGGAGGCGAATTCGCGCGTCGGGCCGTCCAGACGGCCGACGATGACGCGCACGTCCTTGGCTGCGACCTGGGCCTGTTCGGAAGCGTCCGCCAGGTTCTTGAGCGTGCGCCGCCCGTCGGTGTCGACGAGGTTCTGGCTCGACTTGCTGAGCTCTGCGATCTGGGCGGCGGCCTGGTCGATGCTCTGCAGCGCCTTCTGCGCGTCGCCGATCATGGCCTTGCGCTCGCGCAGCTCGGCCGTGACCGCCTGGGTGTCGGCGATGGCGGCGGAGACCACCTTGATGTTCTGGTCGGAGAGCACGCGGTTGACGCGGTCCAGCGCCTCCACCGTGCGGGTCAGCACCGTGCCGCCGCCTTCCAGCAGGTCCGAGAGCGTACTGCGCTGGGTGCGCAGCTTGGGGACCTTGCCCGGCCCCACGGTGTCCTTCAGCAACTGCTTGCTGGGGCTGCCGGCGGTGATCTGGACATAGTTGATGCCGGTGATGCCCTGGGGCTCCAGCGTCGCATAGGAATCCACGCGGATCGGCACGTCGGAGGTGACGCGCGCGCGGGCGATGACGCGGTTGGGGTCGTCGTGGTCGAGCTGGATTTTCGTCACCTCGCCGACCTTGATGCCGTTGAAATGAACCTCGCCCCCTTGGCTCAGGCCGCGGACCGGTCCCTGAAAGACGATGTCGTATTGGTCGTAGTCCTGGGTGAACTGCAGGCGCGCCAGCCAGACGGAAAAGATGATCAGGCCGGTCACCAGCAACAGGGTCGAGAATCCGACGAGGGCGTAGTTGGCGTCTTTTTCCATCAGGCTGTCGTCCCGGCTTTCTTGGCGGCCGCCGCTGCGGCGCGGCCACGCGGACCAAGGAAATATTCACGGACCCAGGGATGCTCGGAGCGTTCCAGCTCCTGGACCGGAGCGGTCGCGATCACGTGCTTGTCGGCCAGAACGGCTACGCGGTCGGTGATCGTATAGAGGGTGTCGAGGTCGTGGGTGATCATGAACACCGTCAGGTCGAGGCTGTCCGACAGATCGCGGATCAGCTCATCGAACGCGCCGGCGCCGATCGGGTCGAGCCCAGCGGTCGGTTCGTCGAGAAACAGGAGCTGGGGATCGAGCGCAAGCGCCCGCGCCAGGGCCGCGCGCTTGCGCATGCCGCCCGACAGTTCCGACGGCTTCAGGTCGCCGGCGCCGCGGCGCAGTCCGACCAGGGCGATCTTCAGATCGGACAGTTCCTCGACGGCCCGGCGCGGCAGGTTGGTGTGTTCGTACATCGGCGTAGCGACGTTCTCGCGGACCGTGAGGTTGGAGAAGAGCGCGCCCTGTTGGAAAAGCACGCCCCACGAGCGTTCGATGTCCGACCAGCGGCGGCGCGAGGTGCGCTGGATGTCCTGGCCGAGCACACGCACCGAGCCGGCGTCCGGCTGGCGCAGGCCGATGATGGTGTTCAGCAACACCGACTTGCCGCTGCCCGAGCCGCCGACCACGCCCAGCACCTCGCCCCGCCGCACGTCGAGGTCGAGGTTCTCGTGCACGATATGGTCGCCGAACTGCGTGCGCAGCCCGCGCACCTCGATCGCCGGGCCCTGGGCGTCGTCGATGTCGATGACGTCACTCACCTCAGATATCCATTTCCATGTAGAGCAGGGCGAAGGCCGCATCGATCAGGATGATCGCGAAGATCGCCTGCACCACGGCCGAGGTGACCCGGCGGCCCAGGGATTCGACGTCGCCGCCGACCTCCATGCCTTGGCGGCAGCCGATGCCGGCGACCACGGCGGCCATGACCGGCGCCTTCGAAAGGCCGATCCAGAAATGGGTCGCCCCCACATTGTCGAGGATGCGCTGCAGGAAGAAGGACGGCCCCAGGCCCAGCACGCTCCAGGTGACCATCAGTCCGCCCAGCAGGCCGGCCAGCGTGGCCACGAAGGTCAGCAGCGGAATGATGGCCAGCAGGGCGGCGAAACGCGGGAACACCAGGGCTTCGAACGGATCGACGCCCATGACCTTCATGGCGTCGATCTCCTGGCTCATCTTCATCGACCCGATCTCGGCGGCGAAGGACGAGGCCGAGCGCCCGGCCAGCAGGATGGCGGTGATGAGGATGTTGAATTCGCGCATCACGGCGATGCCGATCAGCTCGACCGCGAACACCTCCGCCCCGAACTGGCGCAGCATGTTGGCACCCAGCAGCCCGACCACCGCGCCGATGAAGAACGCCGTCAGGGTGACGATCGGAATGGCGTCCAGGCCGGCGCGCTCGGCCAGCGAGGTGCAGGCGGCCCAGCGGATGCGGGAGGGATTTGCGATGGTGCGCATGATGACCACCAGCAGGTGGCCGACGAACACCATGGTCTCGAAGATTTCCGCGCCCAGGTCGAACACGCCCCGGCCGATGCGGATCATCAGTTCGTAGAAGCCGCGCGGCTCCCGGCGCTTCTGCGGCTTCTGGGCGGCCGCATTGCGCACCAGTTCCAGCAGGCGGCGGGTCTCCGGCCGCGCCTCGATGCGGTCCTCGTCCGCGCTCTGGCCCAGCGCCCGCAGCACGGCGTAGGCGCCGGCGGTGTCCATGCGGCCGACCCCGGTGAGATCGACGGCTTGCAGAGGGGTTGCGCGCGCCGCCGCGGCCAGGCGCGCGGCCGCATCGCCCGCGTCGGTCGCGGTCCATTCCCCGGAGAGAACGGCCTTGGCGCCGTCCGGCGTCTCTGTCAGGGCGAAGTCGGCGGGAAGTTTCATGAACTCGCGTCGTGGCCTACGGCAGCCGGCGTTCACGTGACTCGAAACGACCGGGCGGACAACCTAGCAGAGCGACCGCAAGACGCCGAACGCCTTATGGCGAAGGTTGTTCCGACATCCCCCGGCGCCATTTGCGTCTTGCGGCAAGATGATGTCTGGTCGCAGCACGTGGCCCCTTTTTCGCCCAAGTCACCCGCCTTACAAGGGGGCGAGGGCGGTGATCCGGCCTCGGAGCGTCTACAAGAACGTCGGGAGCGTGCGTTGGCCCGTCAGGTCGAAATCATCGGCAAGTCCGGAAACCTCTACCGTTATACCGCCCTCGAAGAGGATCGGATTCTGCCGCCTGCGGGCGCGAACTACATCATCTGCAAGCCCGCGTCCGGAAAGGGCGTGGACATCCTCTATGCGGGCGAAACCGACAGCCTGGCGCGCCTGGCCTGGCGCGATCAGCTCGCCCAGGCCCGGGACCAGTACGGCGATGACGCCGACGTCCTCACGCGCCTCAACGTCCGCAGCGCGGTCCGCGTGGCCGAGCAGGAAGACGTCATCGAAGAGCATCAGCCGCCGATGAACCGCGAAGCCCGTGCCTGACGCGAGTTTTCTCCTGTAACTATCTGATTTCCAGGGCCTTCCTGAAATCTCAAGTCAGATCGGGTCGACGCGGAAATAGCGCTCGGCCTGTTCGCTCCACGCGTAGGCGGTGTCGTTGAGCTGGTCGCGGTCATAGGCCGGGCTGTTCTTCAGAAGGTCCTTGGGCAGGTCGGTCTGATAGCTGTCCGAGGCCTCGTCGTAGCGCAGCGCCCGCCAGGGGATCGGGTGGAACTTGCCGCTCGACCCGAACAGGCCGCCGAATTCCAGCACCACGAACCGCGCCTGGCCGGTGTCGCGCTCGAAGAAGATCTCGCGGATGACGCCCAGTTTCTTGCCGGCGGCGTCCTTCAGGGGCGCGCCCAGCAGGTTGGCGCTGCGGATCATCAGGCTGTCGAGACTCATGGCTTCCTCCGGCTTTCGGCGTCTCAACGTCTAGCTTGGCCGTTCGATCCGCCGCCACGCTAAAGTTCGACGAACGCTTCGAAGCCCCCGAAGATCATGCGTTTCCCATCGAAGGGAACCTTGGAAGCATCGCTCTTCAGGCGTGGATCGGCCATCACCTTGGCGTTGATCTCATCGCGCGCGGCGCGCGAGGGATAGACGATCCAGGAGAAGATCACGATCTCGTCGTCCTTGGCCTGGACGGCGCGCGGGAACGAGGTCAGTTCGCCATAGGGCGTATCGTCTCCGGTGCATTCGACATAGGCCAGGGCTCCGTGCTCCTTCCAGACCGAGCCGGCCAGGCGGGCCAGCGCCTTGTAGTCCTCCAGGCGGGCCTTCGGCACGGCCAGGACAAAGCCATCGACATACGACATCGCGTTCTCCTTCGAGTGGTCAGGGCCAAAGGACGCCGGCGGGCGATCCGATCCGACAGCCCGGTGGAAATTTCTCAGCCGCTGTTGCGCAGGCCGGCGGCGACGCCGTTGATGGTCAGGTGAATCCCTTCGCGAACGGCCTCTGCGCCGTCGCCCGAGCGCCGCCGGCGGATCAGCTCGATCTGCAGGTGGTTGAGCGGATCGATATAGGGCAGGCGGGTTCGCAACGCCTCGGCCAGCTCGGGATTGCGGCCCAGCAGGGCGGTCTGGCCGTTGATCGCCAGCAGGGCCTCCACCGTGCGCTCCCATTCGGCCTCGATGCGCTCGAAGATCGAGCGGGCCAGGGCCTTGTCCTCGACAAGGCCGGCGTAGCGCCGGGCGATGTGCATGTCGCTCTTGGCCAGCACCATCTCCATGTTCGAGAGCGTGGTGGCGAAGAACGGCCAAGCCTCGTGCAGGTCGTTGAGTTCGCTGAGCGAGACCCCGGAGGCCGCGACCGCCGCGCCGAAACCGTACCAGCCGGGCAGCATGGTCCGCGATTGCGACCAGGAGAACACCCACGGAATCGCCCGCAGGCCCTCGATGCTGCGGGTCGGCTGGCGCGAAGCCGGCCGGCTGCCGATGTTCAGCTCGACGATCTCGGTCAGCGGCGTGGCCGCATAGAAATAGTCCACGAATCCAGGGGTTTCGTAGACGAGGCTGCGATAGGCCTCCATCGAGGCCTGGGAGAGCCTGTCGAGGATCGGCGCGTGCCGCTCGCCCAGCCGCTCGGCCGGATCTCGGCGCAGCGAAGCCAGCACCACGCCCGCGGTTATGGTCTCCAGGCTCTGATCGGCCAGTTGCGGGTCGGCGTACTTGTTGGCGACCATCTCGCCCTGTTCGGTGATGCGGATGCGGCCGCGCACCGTGCCTTCCGGCTGGGCCAGCAGGGCTTCGTAGCTGGAGCCGCCGCCACGGCCGACCGTGCCGCCCCGGCCATGGAACAGTTGCAGCCGCAGGCCCAGTTCGTCGGTGGTCGCCAGCAGGGCGCGGCTCGCCTGGTGCAGTTCCCAGGTCGAGGTCAGGTAGCTGCCGTCCTTGTTGGAATCCGAATAGCCGATCATCACCTCCTGCAACCGCCCCTCGGCCAGCAAGGCGCGGACCAGCGGCAGGGAGAGATAGGCGCGCATGGTCTGGGGCGCGGCGCGCAGGTCGCCGATGGTCTCGAACAGCGGTTCGGCGAACACCTCGGTGCGGGGCGTCTCGCCAGGGTGGAACAGGCCCACCTCCTTCAGCAGGACATAGACCTCGAGCAGGTCCGAGACCGAGGTGGTGTTCGAAACGATGTAGACCCGGATCGCGTGGGGGCCGTAGAGCGCGCGCGAGCGGGCCGCCTGGGCCAGCACGCCGTATTCGCGCTGCGTCTCCTCGCTGTAGCGGGCGTAGGGCGAATAGAGCAGGCGTCCGTGTGCTAGTTCGCCGAGCAGCAGTTCGCAGCGGTCCGCCTCGTCCAGCGCCTCGTAGTCGGGGCAGACGCCCGCAGCGGCCATCAACTCGGCCAGGGTCCGTGCATGGACCGCCGAGTTCTGGCGCAGGTCGAGCGTCGCCAGGTGGAACTCGAAGCAGTCGACGGCGCGGATCAGGTCGGCCAGGGCGCCGGCGCGGAACATCTCGCCATGGTTCTCGACCAGCGAGTCGAGGATCACCTGCAGGTCGGCCTTCAGGGCCACGGCGTCCGGATAGGGCTCTGCGGCCAGCGGCGAGGGGCGGGGCGGGGCCTCGCCGGTCAGGATCGGATAGGCAGCCGCGAGCCGGGCGTAGATTCCGCGCAGCGCGCGCCGATAGGGTTCGTCCTGCCGTTGCGAAGAGGTATCGCCGCTGCGTTCGGCGAGGGCCTGGAGCGGGGGGCTGATCTTGGCCAGGGTGCTGGAGATCGAAAGCTCCGCGCCAAGGGCGTGGATGCGGTCGAGATAGTTCTGCAAGGCGGCCTGGGATTGCCGCGCGAAAGCCTGGCGCTGGACCGCATCGGTGACGAACGGATTGCCGTCGCGGTCCCCGCCGACCCACGAGCCGATGCGCAGGAAGCTTGGCAGGCCCGTCTGAAGCTGCCGCGTCCAGCGGGCGTAGAGCCGGGGCAGTTCGGCCAGGAAGCTGCGCTCGAAATAGGAGACGGCGGTCTCGATCTCGTCGATCACGCCCAGCCGGACGTCGCGCAACAGGCGGGTGCGCCAGAAGATCGCCACCTCGCGCAGCAGTTCGACTTCGTGGTCCTGGCGGGCGGCTTCGCTCGCCGCCTGCTCCCAGGCGCTGAGGGCCGCGGTGATGGCGCCGGCGCGGTCGAGGACGCTTTTGCGGCGCACCTCGGTCGGGTGGGCGGTCAGCACCGGCGCGATGGCGGCGGTCTGCAGCATCTGGGCCACCGCGGCGCGGTCGACGCCCTCGGCGGCCAGAGCCTCGACGCTGCCGGCCAGGGTGTCGGCGCGCACATCGCCCGGTGCGGCCTTTAGGCGCTGGACGTAGTCCTCGGCGATATTGGCGATCTGCAGGAAGCAGGCGAACGAGTGAGCGAAGCGCACCGTCTCGCGCAGGTCGAGGCTGCGCAGCCGCTCCTCCAGCAGCGCGGCGTTGGCGGTCCCGCCGTCGCGGTGGAACGCGACCGAGGTCTTGCGGATGTCTTCGATGCGGTCGAACAGCGCCTGGCCGTCCTGCGACTTGATGACGTCGCCCAGCACCCGGCCCAGCAACCGCACCCTGGTCCTCAGCTCCGAAGGCGCCGACTTTTCCGCTTTGTCCATCACGCTTGAACTCCCGGCCCGTCGTCACGCTGCATCGGAACGCCGGGCGTTTCTACAGCCGCTCGCCCGGGACGTCGCCCGCAAGGCGCGGTCTTCGCGTATCGTTGATCGCAATATGCGCCTGCGGTTGGCGAACGTGGCCCAAGGGCGCATCATGCCTGCCAATTCATCTTGCAGCCTTGGGGGCTTCGGCTTGGCGAACGAACATTTCGACGTGCTGATCGTGGGCGCCGGCCTGTCGGGCGTCGGAGCGGCCTATCACCTGCAGACCAATTGCCCACGCAAGACCTATGCGATCCTGGAGGGGCGCGAGGCGATCGGGGGCACCTGGGACCTCTTCCGCTATCCAGGCATCCGCTCCGACAGCGACATGTACACCCTGGGCTACGCCTTCAAGCCGTGGCGCGAGGCCAAGGCCATCGCCGACGGCCCCTCGATCCTCAAATATGTCCGCGACACCGCCGTGGAGAACGGCATCGACCGGCATATCCGCTTCGGCCATCACGTGGCGCGCGCCTCGTGGTCCTCGGCCGACGCCCGCTGGACGGTCGAGGCCGAGGTCGGGCCGGACAGGCAGGCCGTCAGCCTGACCTGCAATTTCCTCTTCATGTGCAGCGGCTACTACGACTACGCGGGGGGCTACACGCCCGACTTCGAAGGGACCGAGCGCTTCAAGGGCGCCATCGTCCATCCGCAGAACTGGCCGCAGGACCTGGACTATTCGGGCAAGAAGGTCGTGGTGATCGGCAGCGGCGCCACCGCCGTCACCCTGGTCCCGGAAATGGCCAAGACCGCCACCCACGTGACCATGCTGCAGCGCTCCCCGACCTATGTGGTCTCGCGCCCGGCCGAGGATGCGGGCGCCAACTGGCTGCGGGCCAGGCTGCCGGCCAAGCTCGCCTATGGGATCACCCGCTGGCGCAACGTGCTGTTCGGCATGCTGTTCTACAATCTGGCGCGCAAGAAGCCGGAAAAGACCAAGCAGCGGATCATCGGCATGGTGCGCGAGCATCTGGGCCCCGACTACGACGTCGAGACCCATTTCACGCCGCGCTACAATCCCTGGGACCAGCGGCTGTGCCTGGTGCCGGACGCCGACCTGTTCGACGCGATCAAGACCGGCTCGGTCTCCGTCGTCACCGACCAGATCGAAACCTTCACCGAGACCGGGTTGAAGCTGAAGTCGGGCCAGGAGCTGGAGGCCGACGTCATCGTCACCGCCACCGGTCTGAAGATGCAGCTCCTCAGCGGCATGGAGGTGGTGGTCGACGGCCGTCGCGTGAACATGGCCGACACCATGAGCTACAAGGGCATGATGTACAGCGGCGTGCCGAACCTCGCCTCGGCCTTCGGCTACACCAACGCCTCCTGGACGCTGAAATGCGACCTGACGTGCGAATATGTCTGCCGCCTGCTCGATCACATGGAGCGGACCGGCCAGCCGATCTGCACGCCCCAGCGCGACCCTTCGGTCGGCGAGGCGCCGTGGCTGGACTTCTCGTCCGGCTATGTCCAGCGGGCGCTGGCCCAGTTCCCCAAGCAGGGAACCCGCAAGCCCTGGAAGCTGCACCAGAACTATGCGCTCGACATGATGGCCCTGCGCTTCGGCTCGCTTGAGGACGGGGCCATGGTGTTCTCCCGGCCCGAGCCCGCCGCGCGGCGTGACATGGCCGCCTGAAAACCGGCGAGCGGGGCGAACAAGGGGGAGGGGCGCGATGGCGCAGGATGCGGCGTTCATGGGGCGGACGCCGCCCGCCTGGTACGACGAGGCCAAGTTCGGCGTCTTCATCCATTGGGGCCTGTTCTCGATCCCGGCCTTTGCGCCGCGTGTCGGCAAGATCTCGGACATCTTCAAGACCGATTATCGCCGGGCGGTGGCGCTCTCGCCCTATACCGAGTGGTACGAGAACGCGATCAAGTCGCCGGACACGCCTTCGGCCGAGTTTCACCGTCAGACCTATGGCGGCGCGCCCTATGACGACTTCCGCACGCCGTTCCTGGCGGGCTTGCGCCAGTGGGACCCGGACGCCTGGGCCGAGGCCATCGCCGGTTCGGGCGCGCGTTATGTGGTCCTGGTGACCAAGCATCACGACGGCTTCTGCCTTTGGCCGTCCAGGGTCGCGAACCCGCATCGCCACGGCTGGACCACCGAACGCGACATCGTCGGCGAACTGGCCGCCGCGGTTCGTCGGGCGGGCCTGCGGTTCGGGGTCTATTATTCGGGCGGCATCGACTGGAGCTTCAATCCCGAGCCGCTTCGCACCCTGATGGACTTCGTGGGCTCGGTCCCCGGCGGCGCCTATCCAGCCTACGCCGATGCTCAGGCGCGCGAACTGATCGAACGCTATCAGCCCAGCGTGCTCTGGAACGACATCTCCTGGCCCGGCACGCAGCGGGAGCTCTTCTCGCTGTTCGACCACTACTATGCGGCTGTTCCCGAGGGCGTGGTCAACGACCGCTGGACGACGCCGACCCTGGCCGCCAAGCTGCTGCGGTTCAAGCTGGCCCGCCGCGTTCTCGACCGGCGGATCGAGAAGCAGGCCGCGCGCAACGGCGGAACGGACGGCGTCGTCCCGCCGCCGGTGCCCCACAGCGATTTCCGCACCCCGGAATATGTCCGCTTCGACAGCGTGCAGGATCGCAAGTGGGAGGCGACCCGCGGCATGAGCCATTCCTTCGGGTTCAATCGCAACGACACCGAGGCCGATTATGAAAGCGCCGAGCACCTACTGGGCGAACTGATCGACTGCGTATCCAAGGGCGGCAACCTGTTGCTGAACATCGGGCCGCGAGGCGTGGACGCGCAGGTTCCCGAACCGCAGTTGCGCCGACTGGCGGCCATGGGCGCCTGGCTTCGGGCCAATGGCGAGGCGATCTACGGCGCGCAGCCCTGGCGAGCGGCGGACGGCGTGGCGGCCGATGGAAGCGCGGTGCGCTTCACCCGCCGCGGCCGCGACCTCTATGTCATTCCCATGAGCAGCCCCGTCGGCGCGGCGATCGAGATCGAAGGCGTGACTTTCGCAGGCTCCGCGCGGCGGCTGTCGGACGGCGCGCCGGTCGAGGTCCACAGGACGGACCAGGGGGTGCGGCTGGCGTTCGCCGCGCCGCTTGACGGCGCCTTCGCCCCGGCGGTGGTCGTCCAGGGCGCGGGCTGAAGCCATGCGGTTCATCGATCGGGAAGAGGTGGCGCGACGGCTGACCTATGAGGCCGCCATACCCATCGTGCGCGAGGCGATGATCGCCTTTTCGACCGGCCGCACGCGCCAACTCCTGCGCTCGATCCTTCCGCTGGCCGAGGGACGGATGTTCGGGGTCATGCCGGGCGCCCTGGGCGAACATGCGCCGTTCGGCGCCAAGATCGTCAGCGTCTATCCGGAGAACTTCGCGGCCGGCCGCCAGTCGCACCAGGGCGTCATCGTGCTGTTCGAGCCGGAAAGCGGCGCGCCGGTCTGCGTGGTCCATGCCGGCGAAGTCACCGCCATCCGCACGGCTGCGGCCAGCGCCGTGGCGACCGACGCCCTCGCGCGGCCGGAGGCTTCTCAACTCGCCATCCTCGGCTATGGCGAGCAGGCGCGCGCCCACCTGCGGGCCATCGCCCAGGTCCGGCCTATCGAGAAGGCCTTGGTCTGGGGCCGCGATGCTCGGCGCGCCCAAGCCTTCGCGGGCGACATGTCGCCCGAGCTGGGCGTCGAAGTCGGCGTCGCCGCCGACGTGCGTGAAGCGGTGGCGACGGCGGACATCGTCTGCGCGGTTTCGGCGGCGTCCGAACCGATCCTGCGCGGCGCCTGGTTGCCGGCCGGCGCCCACGTCAATCTCGTCGGCTCCAGCCGCGCCGGCCCGGCCGAGGCCGACAACGAAGTCGTGCGGCTCTCGCGCTTCATCGTCGACAGCCGCGAAGGCGTGCTGGCCCAGGGAGCCGAGTTCCTGAACGCCAAGGCTGCGGGCCTCGTCGACGACGCTCACCTGGCTGGCGAGATCGGCGAGGTGCTGGCCGGCCAGGTCGAGGGGCGGCAGGATGCGCGCCAGATCACGGTCTACAAGTCGCTCGGCCATATCGTTCAGGACCTCGCCAGCGCCTGGGCGCTCTATCGCGGCGCGATCTAGCGGGGCGGTCCGGCCCGCCGCGCCTTGGCGACCGCGCGATCCAGCCTGCGCTCGTCCAGGCCGCCCTCGATGAGATAGGGGCCGACCAGATAGGCCGGCGTGCCTCTTAGCCCCAGGGCGAAGGCCTGGGCGGCGTGGCGGTTCAACTGCTCGTCGATGTCGCGCCCATGTTCGGCCATGTCGCGCGCCAGCCGATCCGCATCGAGTCCAGCCTTCCGGGCGAGTTCGGGCAGACGCTCGGCGCTTAGCGGCGCGGGGTCTTCCATCAGGGCGCGATGCAGGGCGAGGTACTTGCCCTGGCGTTCGGCCGCCAGCGCCGCCTGCGCGCCCAGGCGCGAGGCCTCGCCCAGGATAGGCCAGTCCTTGAAATGCACGCGCACGTGCGGGTCCGACGCCAGCAGACGCTCCAGTGCGCCGTCGGTGCGTCGGCAGACCGGACAGCGATAATCGGTGAACACCACGACCACGACATCCGCGTCGGCCGCGCCGGCCCGCGGCGAGCCTGCATCGCGCAGTACCGACTCCACCACCGACGTCAGGGTCAAGGCTTTCGGTGGAGCTCCTTGCAGCCGCAGGCCGAGCGCGACCAGGGCTCCGAGGCTCGTCAGCACGACCACGGTCAGCAGCGGACGGCCTTCGGCCGCCTGAGATATGTGTTGAAACAACCGCGAGACGCTCATGGCCGGACCTTATGCGGGTTGCGGCGCGTGCTGGACAGTCAAAGACGCCGCGAGGCGTCTCGTCCGGAACCAGGAACAACTCTGATATTGAAAGTCATTCGCACTTAAGTCACCGTTCCGTAGCGCTGACGACGGGTTCGGCGTCGTGGCAGGGGCGGAGCGGTCGGTGGCGAAGCGTGTTTGCATCGTTGGAGCGGGTCCCTCGGGACTCACCGCCGTCAAGACCCTCCGCCAGGCCGGGCTTGAGGCGTCGTGTTTCGAGATGTCGCCTGTGGTCGGCGGCCATTGGGTGATCGACAATCCCAACGGCCGTGCGGCCGCCTACCGTTCGTTGCGGACCAACACCACCAAGCCGATGAGCCGCTTCAGCGACTTCGAAATGCCCGCCGAATGGCCGGCCTATCCCAGCCATGAGCAGGTTCGCGCCTGGCTCGAATCGTATGTCGACGCCTTCGGCTTCCGCGACGCTATCCATACGCAGACCACGGTCACCCGCGCCGCGCCGCGCGCGGGCGGCGGTTGGGAGGTGTCGCTGACCACGGCGGACGGCCAGACGCGCACCGAAGCCTTCGATGCGCTCGTTGCGGCGAGCGGCAGCTATTGGGACGCGCGCATTCCAAAGTGGGACGGCGCTTTCGACGGCGCGGTTCTCCACGCCCAGGACTACCGCGATCCGACGACGCCGTTCGATGCGCGCGGCAAGCACGTCGTCGTGGTCGGCATCGGCAATACCGGTTGCGAACTGGCCTGCGAGCTTGCCGCGGGCGGGGCTGCGTCGGTGCATATCTCGGCGCGGGGCGGGACCTGGATCCTGCCAAAGACGGTCAATGGCGCGCCCGCGTCGGACGCGGCGCCGATGACCCATCCGGCCGACCCCGTCATCCGCCGGTTCAACCTGCTGCCGACCTGGGCTCGTCAGGCGGCGTTCCAGCAGATCGCCAAGCGCCGTATCCAGGCGATGTTCGGGGCGCGGATGGCGCGGCTGCAGGCGCTGGGCATGCCGGCGCCGCCGGAACACCCGCTGTCGAAACGCCCCACCACCTCCGACGAGATCGTCGGCGCCCTGGAGAGCGGGGCGGTGAAGGCAAGGCCGGGGATCGAACGCCTGGACGGCGGCGAGGTGGTGTTCAGCGACGGATCGCGGCAGGCCGCGGATCTGGTGCTCTGCGCGACCGGCTATCGTCTGACCTATCCCTATTTCGATCCCGGCGTCGTGGACACCCGCGGCGAGGACCTCAGCCTTTTCATGGGCGTGGTCGCGCCCGAGCGCGAAGATATCTTCTTCGTCGGCGTCAGCCGGCCGACCGGGGCGTTCTGGCCCATCGCCGAGGTGCAGGCCCAGTTCGTCGCCAAGATGCTCACCGGCGCCTATCGGCCGCCCTCGCGCAAGGCCCGCGTGCGGCGGGCTCGTCCGATCCTCGGCCGCAACGCCTGGAACCCGGCGCTCTACGGCCTGGAACTGCGCGAGGAACTGCGCCGCGGGCGCAGATGACGCCTCACGGCGCCGCTCCGCGATCTCCTGCGACCTCGACCAGGCGGCGGACGCCTGGTGTGACCATGATGATCAGGTCGGCCGGCGGGCGTTTGCCGAAGAACGAGAAGATCGGCTTGGCGGAGGCCGCTTCGAAGGCGTCGGCCCGGTCGAGGACGGCCTTGGCGCGGGCCGCCGCGTCAGGCGCCAGCGGCGCGCCAGCCTCCAGGGCGTCGAGCGCCAGGACGCCGACCGCGGCCATCTCGGCGATGTCGGCGGAGACGGGCAGGGCCTCGCGCACCGCAGGGTGATCCTGGGCCAGGGCGGCGATGCGGCTATGGTTGGCGCGCCAGACCTCGAAATCGGCGCGCACGGCGGCGCGGGCCTGTGCATCGCCCAGGGCCGCACGGTCGGCGCGGGCCAGGAAGGCGCGGGCGACCAGGCTGTCGACCGGCGCGGCGTCGGCCATGGCGGTCAGGTGCTGGACGATTTTCTTGCCGGCGATGGCGGCGGGGACGCGCTGGTCGTGAGCCATGTTGCGGGCCGGACCCACGAGGTCGAGCAGGTCGAGCAGCGGTCCCCAGGCCCCCGGCGCCAGGCGCGAGGCCATGCGGGCGCGGTTGGCTTCGTCCTCGAGGCCAAGACGGCGCAGGCGATCCTGCTGGACGGCCAGGCGCGCGTACATGTCGGCCACGTCGCGGGTCTCGCGCGGAGACCAGAAGCGTTCGGCGAGGGCTGCGGCGCGCGGCCAGAGGCGACTGTCGAGCATCTCGTCGCTGACCAGTTCGGCCCAGAGCGGCGCTTCTCCGCCGAGCACCAGGGCCTCCTGCTCGGGCGTCAGCGGGGCCATAGGCTGGACGATCACCCCGTCGGTGACGAACCTGGCGACCAGCGGATGCAGCTTGCGGGCGGCCTGCGCGTCTGCCGGGCTAATGCCGGCGGTCGAGGTGTCGGCGGGGTCGACGCCGTAGTGGAAGGCGGCGGTGTTCAGCAGGTCCAGATAGTAGCCGGCCGAGACGATGGTCCTGTGCCCCAGCGCGGTGGCGCGGGCTGTCGCGTTGGAGGTGCGCCAGGCCTGGACCACCACGTCGCGCGGCAGGGTTCCGGTGTCGATGACCTCCTCCCAGCCGACGACGATCTTGCCACGACGGGCGAGGGCCTGATGGATGCGGCGATGGAAATGGGCCTCGACCTGGGCCTTGGTCGTCAGGTTGTGGGCCGCCTTGAGCGCTTCGACCTGCGGGTCGCCCGCCCAGGCCTCGTCCGGCACCTCGTCGCCGCCGATGTGGAAATAGGCGTCGGGGAACAGGCCGGCCATCTCGTCGAACAGGCGGGAGACGAAGCGATAGGTGTCTTCCGAGGCGGGGTTGAGCACCTGGGCGCCGGCTGCGGGCGCGCCGGCCGGGTTCGAGGCGAGTTCGGGATAGGCCAGCGTCATGGCGCGCGCATGGCCTGGAACGTCGAACTCCGGTGTCACGCGCACCCCGCGGTCGGCGGCGTAGGTGATCAGATCGGCGATCTCCGCCTGGGTGTAGAACTGGCCGTGGCCGGCGACCTCATGCAGGCGTGGATAGCGGCGGCTCTCGACGCGGAAGGCTTCGTTGTCGCTGAGATGCAGGTGCAGGACGTTGAGCTTGACCTGCTCCATGGCGTCGATCTGGCGCTTTAGGCTCTCGATCGACATGAAGTGGCGGGCGGTGTCGATCATCACCCCGCGCCAGGCGAAGCGCGGACGGTCGTCGATCTCGATGAGGGGCAGGGCGGCCGCGCCGTCGGGGCCGGTCTCGACGAGCTGGCGCAAGGTGGCCAGGGCGCGCAGCACGCCGACCGGGCCGTCGGCGTCGATCTTCACGCCCTGCGCGCTTACCTGGAGACGATAGGCTTCGCGCGCCTGGAGGGTGAGAGCGCCAGGATCGGCCGCGCGGCAGGCGATTTCCAGCCTGGGGCCGGCGGCGGCGAAGGTCTCGATCCCCGAGAGCCGTCCCAGGTCGCGCTGGAAGCGCTCGGCCGCGCGGTCGAGCCTCGGCTCGCGGCATCCGGTCCAGGCGAGGGCGAACCGGCCGGCGATGGCCAGGACGCCCTCGTGTTCGACCATCGACTGCGGCGCGGGCATCAGGGAGACCGCCGCGGCGTCACCGGCAAATGCGAGCGCGCAGGCGGCGGCCAGGGCGGCGGCGGGACGGCGAAGGATCGGCATGGGCAGCCTCTGCTGAAAATGTCCCTGGCGGCGGCGCAGGGAGCGACCGCCGCCAGGCGGTCCGGGGGCATGTCCGGACCAAGGGCGACGCGTCGGGGAAAGGCCCTACGCGCCGCCGACAGGAGGCGGGATCAATAGGTGGCTGTGAAGCGGACCCCGAAGTAGCGGGTGTTGTCGCGGCTGATCCCCGTGCGGGTGCGGATCTGCGTCCCGGCCGGCGGCAGGAATATCCCCAAGGTGGAGCCGTAGGTCTCGGCGCTTTCCTCGAAGATGTTGTTGGCCAGCAGGTCGAACTTGTAGGTCCCGTTGGTCAGGCTGAGCGCCGCATCGACGAAGGTGGTGGCGGCCAGGTTCTTGGCCGGATCTCCGAGCAGGTCGGTGTTGGACTTGCTCTGGGCGCGGAGCGTGCCGCTTACGATCATGTCGTAGTCGCCCAGCACTTCGCGGAAAGTGTAGGCGCCGCTGATCGTGCCGCGCCACTTGGGCGCGCTGGCCAGGGCCGCGCCGGCCAGGTCGCGCTGCACGGGCCGGGCCGTGCTTTCGCCTGGAACGACGATCGTCTCGCAGCCCTGGGCGGCCGTCTGGCCCGTGTAGCAAGGGGCGTAGGGGAAGGATTCGATCTTGGCGTCGGTATAGGAGACCGCCGCATTGACCCGGAAGTTCGCGTTGACGACCGCGGCGCTGGACAACTCGACGCCGTGGGTGCGCACCTCGCCGACCGAGGCCAGCTTCAGCACCGGGATCGTGTTGGCCATGGTGGCGTCGTAGAGGATCGTCTGGAGCTGATAGTTCTCGTAGCGGCTGTCGAAGTAGTTGAGGTTCAGCGTCATCCGGCGGTCGAACCATTCGGTCTTCAGGCCGGCCTCGACGGCCTTGACCTTTTCCGGATCGAGCGCGGTCAGCGGTCGGACCATGGCCACCGTGTTGTCCTCGGCGTCGTAGACCGGCCCCTGCGAAGCCTTGCCGTAGGTGATGTAGGCCATGACGTTGTCGGTCAGGTGATACTGGGCCGAGACGTCGTAATTGACGTAGTCCCCGTCGGCGTCGCCCTGGCTGACGATCAGGTCGTTGATCTTCGGGAACGGAATGGTGAGGCCGTTCTCCAGCCGCCGGCTGGTCGCCTCGATCGGGTTGAACACCCAGTTGTAGTCGATCTTGTCCCTCTCGTAGCGCAGGCCGCCGCCGACGGTCAGCTTGTCGGTGACGTTGTAGGAGACGTGTCCGAAGAGGGCGAAGGCCTCCTGGCCGAACACCCGATGCCAATCCACCGGCAGCAGGAAGCGCGTGTAGTCGTAGGTGTTCTCGGTCTTCGAATAGAAGGCGCCTACGACATATTGCAGGTCGGTCGTGGTGGGGGAGGTGAGGCGCACCTCCTGGGTCACGTAGTTGGTCTTGTTGTAGATGTGCGCGAAGCCGTCGAAATCGGGGCGCATGGCCATGTTGACCAGGGTCGAGGCGGTCAGGTCGGTGGTGGCCGGATTGGTTTCGCGCAGGAACGAGGTGATCGAGGTCAGGGTGTTGTCGCCCAGCGCGTAGTCGAAGCGCAGCACTCCGCCGTCGTCCATGGTGCGGCTCTTGGAGTCGCGCGGGGAGGCGAAGCCGTCCACGCCGAAGCTCACCGGGGCGGGACGCAGCTCGGAATACGGCCGGCGCGGATTGTTGAAATCGTAGGGCGTGAAGATCTGCGAGGCCGGAACCGACGAATAGCCGAGGATCAGGGCGCCCAGGCCCTGCTCGACCGCATTGCGCTGCTGGTGGAAGGCGGTGAGCGTGACGGTGAGGTTTTCCGTCGGCGTCAGCTTCAGCTTGCCGCGCAGGCCGTTGACCTCGGAATAGGTGTCGGTCCCGGTGGTCAGGTTGGTCAGCACCCCCTGGGTGTGGCGCGAATAGGCCGAGAGGCTGAAGGCCGCCCAGTCGTTGATCGGCCCGGAGACATAGGCGCCGAACTGGCGCTCGCCGTCGTCGGTGACCATGGCGGTGGCGAAGCCGGTCCAGACGCTGGACGGCGAGCGGGTGACCAGGTTGATGAGACCGCCGGTGGCGTTGCGCCCCGAAAGCGTGCCCTGCGGTCCGGGCAGGACTTCGACGCGGTCGATGTCGATGAGGTTGTTGGCGAGCGTCGCGCGCGAGGGCTGGGGCACGTCGTCCAGGGTGACGCCGACCTTGTTCTCCGCCCCGATGCTGGAGGCCGAGGTCGCGACGCCGCGGATCGACAGGCCGCTTCCGGAAATCGACGGAGCCAGCTTCCGCAGGTCGGCGATCTCGGTGACGTTGCTCTTGGCCAGTTCGTCGGCGCCGACCACCTGGACCGGCTTTGGAATGTCCTGGACGTTTTCGGCGCGCTTCTGCGCGGTGACGACGACTTCGGCCAGCAGGCCCGTGTCGCTGGACTGCGCCGCGGCGGGCCAAGCCGCCATCAAGGCGAGGGCGGACGACGCCATGAAGGCGCGGCGTGCAGAGATAGGCATGTTTGCTCCCCGTTTTATTCTGCGCGGCGGCCAAGGCGGACGCCGGAAGTTTTCTTGTGTAATCGTTATCATCGGCGGCCGAACGCTGGCGCGCAGGCGTGCCGATGACCTCGCTGTACTGGGACGTGCGGCCGCGGGCGGCGGCGCTGTCTTGGAAACTCGACCCGATGCCCCGGAGTCGGCCTGACCCTAAGTCGAGAACTTACATTCGGTCAATCCCGCATGTAAGTTGCGGGCGAGCCTTGCCCAGCGGCGCTCCGAACGCCGATAGTGCCGGTGATCTTCCGGAATCACGAGTGTCCGAATTGCGAGCCCGATGAGCGAACGTCCCCGCCGCATGACTCAGGCCGAACGCACCGCCAGGACGCGGGCCAAGGTGCTGTCGACGGCGATCGACTGCCTCTATGCCCACGGCTATGCGGCGACCACGACCTCGCTGGTGGCCCAACGCTCGGGCAGCCGCGGCGCGATGCTGCACCAGTTCCCGACCCGCGCCGACCTGATGCTGGCGGTGGTGGAGGCGGCTTTCGAGGAGGAGATGGAGCTCTACGACCGCCGGTTCGGGGCTATCGCCGACCCGAAGGAGCGGGTGTTCGCCATTCCCGAGGCGGTGTGGGAGACCTTGAGCCGTCCAGCCGGTGTGGCGGTGCTGGAAATCCTGCAAGGCTCGCGCAGCGATCCGGCCATGAGCGAGAAGCTGGCCCCGGTGCTGGCGCGGATTTCCAAGGAGTCGCGCCGGCGGCTGATCAAGTGGTTCGACGTCGACTACGCCGCCGCCCCGGCGGAGATGCGTCTGATCGTCTGGGCGGTGCGGGGGCTGTCGATCTCGCAGGTGCTGGAGCCCGATGTCGGCGACGTGCGCGAGTCGATCCTGCTGCTGCGACGCCTGATGGAAACATTGCACGGAAGGGCCGAGACATGAGGTGGTTGCTGGTCGGAGCGATGGCCCTGGCGCTGGGCGGCGGCGCGGCGGCCGCGCCGCTTGGCATGGTCGCCGATCCATGTCCGCCGCCGGCCGCCCCCGATCCCCTGGGCCAGGAGATTTCCGAGGCGCTGGTCGCCGACGCCCCGTTCCCGCCGGCGCTGCTGGCCCGTGCCATGGAGCCGGCCCGGGGCGCGGCCGCCGAGGCGGCCAAGGCGCAGAAGGCCGCCGTCGATTGGGCCGACCTCTGCCGCTACCGCCAGGAGAACGCCACGGCGCGCGATGTCGAGACGGTGTTCATGGGCGATTCGATCACCGAGCTCTGGAAGGTGGCCGATCCTGGCTTCTTCGACGCGCGACGGCTCGACCGCGGGATCAGCGGCCAGACCAGCGCCCAGATGCTGCTACGCTTCTTCGCCGACGTCGTCGCCCTGAAGCCCAAGGTGGTGCACATCCTCGCCGGCACGAACGACGTGGCCGGCAATCAGGGCCCCAGCCGGCCCGAAGACTTCAAGAACAATATCAAGTCGATGGCGGACATGGCCGATGCGAACGGCGTCGCCGTCGTCATCGGCGCGGTCCCGCCGGCCGACCGCTTCCTCTGGCGCGCGGAGCTGAAGCCGGCGGCGCAGATCGCCGAGTTGAACGCCTGGCTGAAGGCGTTCGCCGCCGAGCGCGGCTACGCCTTCGCCGACTACCACGCGGCGATGGCGACCCCCGCGGGCGCCATGGCCCCGTCGTTCAGCAAGGACTTCGTCCACCCCAACCGCGCCGGCTACGCCGTCATGCGCCCCCTTGCCGAAGCCGCCTTGGAAGAAGCGCGACGACGGGGACCGAGACGGACGGCGCTGCACGAGAGCCGGCCCTAGGCAGGCCGCTGGCGAGCCTGCGCGAAGTGTAAATCTGGTGAGAAGAATGGTGGCGTGGGCAGTGCGCAGGGGACTGGTCTCCCGTTAGTTGCGGTAGTCCCACTCATTCACTGAACTCACGGACTGAAAGATGCCGGTCAATCCCTCCGCTAGGGGATCTGCGCGGCGTAGCCAATCATCTGCCCATTCCAGCCAATCGGCGATTGTACGGCCGTCAATCTCAACGTCCGAGTCTGCCGGCAAGGATTTCAGAAAGTTCAGGAAATCCCGAGCTTGCGCGAGGTCCTTCCAGTCTTGCGCAAGTTCGTTGAAGCGTCGCCATCGATTGGCGTCCCGCTTTCGACGTTGCTGCGCCTCGTAACGCTGTTGTTCCGCAATGACGCGAGCGCGCTCAGCTTCCTCACGTGCACAGCGACGCTCGACAAGCATAGGTGTTGCGGCGACAAACGCGGCGACGATCTCCGGCAACATGTCCTCGATACGTAGGTCGTCGGTCTCCAACCATTGGGACTTCATACCTTCCGGAAGGTAGGTCTTGACCTCGAATAACAGTTTGCCCGTTGGCGTGAGTTCTTGCTTCCAATCTTTCGCCCCTGGCGAAGCCCATCGCTTTTCGTCGGCGGTTAGTGCGCGACGGCCTTGTTTGTGCTTCTCACGAAGCTGGAACTGAATCTGTTCGCCTTGCATAAGGGCGATCAGTTCATTGCGATCGCCTTGCTTGATCGTGGCTCCGTTGCGCTCGAGCGCTTTAAATAGTGCGTCAAAGAACCGGTGCTGCCGACGATCCTGCTCGGTGTACTCGGCAGGCATGATCAACTTCTTCATCCAAGGATCGCGTTCTTGACGCGCCCGTCGCTTCTTTTCGTCGTGCTCAGCGAGCCAACGAACGATGATCGGATGTGGCTTGGTGAGACGCTCTGAGACTGGGGACTTGGTAGTCTCAGCACGCGCGGCTTCCGCCATTTCCTTCACCGCCACTGGCAAATCAGGCGGCGGAATCGGCTGTGGCGTCGGACGAATGATTATCGGGTACGAGGGAGCGTTCTTGAGCGACGGCAACTTGGGCTGCGGCAGGCGCTTCCCGGCCGCGTGCTTGGCCCAATAGCCGCGCGGTGGGTACGGAATGGATGCGCGGTCACAGATTTTGGCGAGCCCGTTTCCACTTACGCCGTAGGTCTCAGCTAGCTGAACGGGCGCCCGGCAGGGCCTCATCGCCGACCCACGCGCCGAGCCCGCCGCGGATCCGAACCCGGTTTCCGGGACGTCAGATTAGGCGCGAACAGTTCGAATGCCTTAGGAAACCGCCGCCGCCGCGCGCCGTCCGCGCCGGGCCTTGGCGGGCGATGCGGCGCGTTCGGCGCGGATGCGGTCCAGCAGGACGCTGGCGGGCTCGTCGGCAGGATCCTGCTGGACCAGTTCGCCGCGGAAGGCCTTGGCGAGGATGGCTTGGTCGAGGCGGTCCAGTAGGCGACGGGCGGCGGCGGCTTCGGCCACGAGGCGGTCGATCTCGGCCGTCATCGCATCCACTTGTCGAACGATCTCGGTCTGTTCCTCAAGACAAGGCAAGAGTAGCTCTAAGTCAGCTACATCACCGCGGCGAACTGAAGGAACCGCAGTCGCGACGGCAAAAGGCGACAGGTCAATGGTTTGCATGAAGATGTACAAGAATCTCGGCAGCACCTTTTCTGTGTCAGGCGTCAGGGACATGCAATTGTTGTCAAGTATTATTTCGGTTTCTGTAATCGCACGACGATTTAGGCGAAGTGCCTCGCCGATCTTTGCAAAAACCGTTGAGTCTTTCGGAACAGGTCTAGCTCTCAGAAATTTTAGATCGCTCTTATCGACGTAGTTTACAGCCGTCGACAATCGACCACCGCTTTCCGCGACTGCTCGCGAAATGTCGCTCACCTTTGCGAATGGAAAATCACCCGTGGTCTTTCCTTGGCGGCTTTTCGGGAATCCGAATCCGGAAGTGATCTCCGCTACCGATCCGACGCTAGCGGGCTGTGGCGCTGGCAGGCCCGCCGCTAAACGCCAATCTGCAGTAAGTTCACCCGAAAATGCGGCGGTTAGGAGCCGCCGACTTCGCGGCGCTCTTCCAGCAGCTCAGTATCAAGCCTGTGTGATCCAGCCAGCGGTCGCTAGGTCGCTAGATCCGGCTTCGACGGCGGCGGCAAAGATGCCTTCGGAAACCGCTTCCGCAGCTCGCGCGCGAGCTCGCCAGAGGCGTCGGCCCGGCCGATGGCCGCCTCGACGAGATATGCGACAGAACGGGCAGACTCTCCGCCTTTCGCAAGGGCCGCGCGCCACCCGACCGAGGCCGTCGCCGCGTCGACCTTTTCCAGCATCCGTTGCAGGCCGGCGGGCGCGAATTCCGCGCGGACGGCCAGGAGGGCAGCGCCGTCCTCATAGAAGCTCGGATCCCGCTGCGAGAGAGCCTTGGCCCATTCCTCTTCGCTCGGGCGCAGCAAGACGTCGAGAAGGTCCGGTCTTTCCACCGCGACCAGGCGGATGAAGGCGTCGGCATGGCGCCGGGCGAACAGGCTCCAGCGGCTGAGGTCAATCTCGCCGCCGGACGCGAGATGGGCGATTGCCAATTCCGGAAACAACAGCGCGAACCGCGCGGGCAGAATCCGGAGGTGCCCCGCGTTGCGACCGAGCAGGTCCCGCACGCGATCAAGGACGACCTTGTCCTGGCAGATCACAGCAAGCAGAACCTCGAGGTCGTGGAAGGGGCGACCCCAGTCTTCGCCGATGGTGCGGTTCAACCGCTCCAGGTCTACTGCCCGCACCGTCCGTTGAAAGAGCGGTCGGTCCAGGTCGTGGATCAGGTCGAGCAGCCAGGCCGCCATCTGGAAGCTGCGCTTCGGCGCGGCCGAGATCGTGGCGGCGAGTGCTTTTGCGTCGAGGTCGGCGAGAAAACCCCGAGCAATCGCCTTGCGTCGTGGATCGGGTCCGTTCTTGCCGCGGTAGAAGCCGAGGACGTCTATCACCCGCAGGACATGCGAGAAGACGTCGTTGAGGGCGTGGAAGGTGTCGATCGGATCCCTCGCCAGCCCGTGCCGGACGGCCGGCGTGAACGCCTCGGCCATCTCGAGGGCGAAGTTTGGCTCGACGGTGGCCAGGGCGTTGATCAGTTCCGCATAGGCGAAGAGGTCCTCGTCAGCCGGCCAATTCCGGGCCAGGCGGAGCAGCGCGGGGCGGTCCAGCGCGGCCGCGACCGCCGTGTTCCAGGCCTCGGTCCGTGTCGTGTGGGTGTGGTCGAAGATCCCGGCGAGCTCATAGGCGGTCTCGACGGTGGCGGCGGACACGGCGGCCGCCACCGCGATCGTGTCGGCGGCGCAGATGAGTTCGCGAGCCAGGTCCTCGTCCTTGTACCGCACCGCGTTGACGAACCAGCCGATGGCTTGGCCAGTCGGATGCTCTGGCCGGGAGAGCCAGTCCCGCAACAACTCGCGCCGGTCGCGCGCGCGCTCGGCCAGCCCGTCGGGCAAGTAGCTGTGCAGGCCCGTGAGCAGGATCATCGCGTCGCGCCGCTCGATGGGCGAAACCGCGGACCAGCAGCGCGCGATCAACGGTTCGATCCGCGCCAGGTCAACGAGCTGCGTCCACACATACTTCTGGTCGAGGTGCAGCCACTCCGAGAGCAAGCGATGGAGCCCGAGGATCGGATGGCCGGGCGACGCGAGCGTGCGGTTCAGGAGTTCGCCCACCGCCTCGCGACCCGGACGGTCCTGACCCATGAGGATCGCCCGCAGGGCGACGATCGCGAAGCGCTGGTGAGGCGTGCGCAGGTCGTCCGGCGCTAGCAGCAGCCTGTGGTGCAGCAGCCAGGCCGTAGCGTCGGCGAAGGCCGGCGCATCGACGCCGATCGCCGCCACGAGCACGGCGATGTCGGAGGCGGCTGAACGCCACCACCTGGCCCGCGTACCCGTGTTTTTCAAGAAAGGCGTAGAGATAGTCCTGGGTGCGCCGCGATTCGGTGAAAATCAGCGCCTTGCGGGCCGCGCCCATGCGCCTCTGCTCCGCAAATCCGACGTCGAGCGCAGTCAGCAGCGCCTGGGACTTGGTGTCGGTGCCGATGGTGCGGGCCATCTCAGCGAGCGCCGCGAGCTCGTCGATTTCCGACCGGAGCCGCACGGGGTCAAGGATGGTGGGCGCGGCGTTGGCCTCGTCTTCATCAGATAGCCATTCGTCGAGCAATTCCTCCTCGATCTCTTCGGCGGTGATGATCTCGTCGGTCCAGTTATTGTCGGGTTCGGCGCCATCGCGCAGGTCCACCAGCCGTTGACAGAGCGCGGTGAGCGTGCCTGCGATAGCGTGCGAGGATGAGGCCAGCAGCTTGCGCAGGATCAGGACGGTTAGGTGCCGCTGCCGCGCTGGGATCGCGTAGCTGTCCTCCCGTTGCAGAAATTTCGAGATGGCCTCGTAGAGGGCTTGTTCGACGTCCGTCGGACAGAACGGCTGAGTGACGGCTCGGCGCTGGGTGTAACGGACGTACTCAAGCACCTGCTTGCGCAGGGTGCGTTTGCAGAAGGTCGCCAGCCGCTGGCGCAACCCCGGGATGTCGCCCCCTGCGTTCACATACCTCGCGCGGAAGGCGTTCGGGTCCCCGAAGATGTTCTCGTCGATGAACGAAGTGAGCCCGTAGAGCTCCATCAGGCTGTTCTGCAGCGGCGTGGCCGTTAGCAGCAGCTTCTTGCGCCCTTCGGTACCCCAGCGCAGAGCCTGACCGATCCGGTTGCTGGGCCTGTAAGCGTTGCGCAGCTTGTGCGCTTCGTCGATGACGACCAGATCCCAGGCGATGTGGCGAAGCTCGTCCTGCAGCTTTGCGGCGTAATGGTACGAGAGGATCACGACGGCCTTCTGCTCCAGGGGGAGAGCGTGGCCTTCTCGCCGCATGGCGCGGTGAGTCTTGGCGTCGATAACGATAGCGGGGAGGTTGAACTTTTCGGCTAGCTCGTTGGCCCACTGCTGGCGGATCGACGCCGGGCAGATGATGACAAGCCGCCGCTTTCGCTCCGCCCATTTCTGGCAGAGCACGATGCCCGCTTCGATTGTCTTGCCGAGGCCAACCTCGTCAGCGAGGATGACCCCTTCCGAGAGCGGAGACTGCAGCGCGAACATCGCCGCTTCGATCTGGTGTGGGTTGAGATCGACTGAAGCGTCAAATAGCGACATCGAGAGTTGGTCTTCCGCGCCCGGCGGAGCCTGCTTGGTCAGGTCATGCGCCGCGTATTTGGCGTGGTAGGCCGTCAGTCTCATAAGCCCCTTTCCCGAACCAACTTCGCTATCTATCGGCCCGGCGCCCGGCCGCCAAGGCGCGCAGGTGCGACCTTGTGGATTGTCCGGGGCCGCCGCATGTGCTGCCTGACCTGGGCGAGGACGCCTTCTCCGTCAACGACCCAAGCGCCCTAGCATCGCTTGGCGGTTTAGCTAAGTGGCTGATCAAAGGGCGAAAATCGGTGCGGCCTTCGTCGGCTCCGGGACTATTCCGGGGTCGTGGGCTCCGGTTCATCGGGGCCGCCGGTCGTGGGGTGTTCGTTGCTCGGCTTTGGCGGGCGGATCTGGGAGCCTCGCCCGGTGCTCAAGCGGTCGGAACTGGGGACCAGAGAGACTGCCGACCTGGGCGCGGAGACTATGGGCGCCGAGACTGTGGGCGCGCAGATCGTGGGCGCGACGATCATGGACCTTGCCGGCGCGATCCCCATGATCGGGGGGCAGGCGGTTTGCGGCCGCCGCATTCGCGCGATCAAGACGTTTGAAGGTAAGCGTCGTTCCCGCACCACCTCGGCCGTTGCTCAGGAAGCGCCGTTCCTGACACACAGCGTGGCCCTTGCGCTTGGGACACCGAAAACGGACGATGCGGCGGTTCGGTTGAGAGCGACGGAACGGCGCTTGGTCAGTGAAGAGGGGGAAACATGGTTGCGAACAATGAACAGATCATTCGGGACTTCATCGCCGCGTGGTCGCGACTGGATGTTGAGGAATTGGTTCAATACTTCTGCGAGGACGGGACTTACCACAATATGCCAACGAAGCCGGTGACGGGGCATGAGGCCCTTCGCCCCTTTATATCCGCTTTTCTGAAGGACTGGCGCTCGACCGAGTGGGACGTGCTTAACCTCATGTCCAACGGCAACATCGTTTTTGCCGAACGCCTGGATCGGACTGTAGTTGGGAGCAGGCCCGTCAACCTTCCCTGCTGTGGCGTCTTTGAGATGCAAAACGGTCGCATCAAGGTCTGGCGGGATTACTTCGACATTGGGACCTACGTGTCCGCACTGCGGGATTGATAGGGCCGAGCGCCGTACATAGGCGCCGTGCTCAGTCTGCCTCGGGCGACAAGGTGACATTGTTCCAGGGCATTAACTCGTCGATCTGACTCTGCGGGTGGCCTGCGACGATGCGGGTGATGACGCTGGCGATGTAGGCCTGCGGATCGATGTCGTTGAGCTTGGCGGTCTCGATGAGCGAGGCGAGGATGGCCCAGTGCTCGGCGCCGCCGTCGGAGCCGGCGAAGAGGCTATTCTTGCGGGTGAGCGCCAGCGGTCGGATGGCGCGCTCGACGGTGTTGTTGTCGAGCTCGATGCGGCCGTCTTCGAGGAAGAGCGTCAGCCCCACCCAGCGCGCGAGCGCGTAGCGGATGGCCTCTGCGAGCTTGGTCTTCTGGCTGATGGTCGCGAGCTTGGCGCGCAGCCAGGGCTCCATCGCCTCGACCAGCGGACAGCTTTTCGCCTGGCGGATGGCGCGGCGGGCGGCGGGCTCGAGGCCGCAGATCTCGGCCTCGACGGCGTAGAGCGCCTTGATCTGCGCCAGCGCCTCGGTGGCGATCGGCGCCGGGCCGGCGACCGCCAGCTCATAGAACCGCCGACGGACGTGGGCCCAGCAGAAGGCGAGCTGAACCTGGCCCTGCTCGGCGAGCGGCCGGTAGCCGCCATAGCCATCGATCTGCAGTACCCCGGTGAAGCCGGCCAGGTGAGCCATCGGCCGCTCGGCCTTGCGGTCGGGCGCATAGACATAGGCCACGGCCGGCGGACCAGACCCGCCCCAGGGTCGGTCGTCCCGCGCATAGGCCCAGAGCTGCCCGGTCTTGGTCCGCCCGCGTCCGGGATCGAGCACCGGGGCCGTGGTCTCGTCGGCGAACAGCTTGGAGGATCGTCGGAGCGTTTGCAGCAGGTGCGCGTGGACCGGCCGGAGCAGGAAGGCCGCCCGCCCGGTCCAGTCGGCGAGGGTCGAGCGATCGAGCTTGATCCCCTGGCGGGCGTAGATCTGAGCTTGGCGATAGAGCGGCAGGTGATCGGCGTACTTAGCCACCACCACGTGGGCGACCGTGGCCTCGGTGGGGAGGCCGCCCTCGATCAGCCGGGCCGGCGCCGACGCCTGGACCACCACGTCCTCACAGGCCCGGCAGGCGTACTTGGGCCGCCGCACCACCAGCACGCGCAGCTGGGCCGGCACGATGTCGAGCCGCTCGGCGCGGTCCTCGCCGATCGCGTGCAGGGCGCCGGCGCAGCAGGGACAGGTCTTGTCGTCGATATCGACGAGCATCTCGATCCTCGGCAGGTGCTCGGGCAGTGAGCCGCGGTTAGACCGGCGCTTGGCGGCCCGCTCGGCGCGGCGCGGTGGATCTTGCGCTTCGACGCCAGCAGCCTGCGCCGCTTCCTCCTGCTGGACGTCCTCCAACGCCAGCTCCAGCTGGTCGATCGGCAGGGTCTCGGCCCGGCGGCCGAAGCGGTGGCGCTGCATCTCCTTGATGATCTGGCGAAGCCGCTCGGCCTCGGCGGCGTGGGCGACGCGCTCGGCCAGGATCAGCGCCTGGAGCGCTTCGACATCCTTCGGCAGAGCATCGGCCAGGCCCGTCATGGTCAGGATTACAGCACATCAAACGCGCCTTGAGGCGCCCCCGCGTGCGGCCTGAGTCATCTCGCCGCAGGCCAGATCCTCATCCCGCGGCGAGCGGCGTCCGGGGCCGTCTGGCTTGGTGCACCCGCCGCCAGTCCAGCCCTTCCAGCAAGGCTCCAAGCTGGGCGGAGGTGAGCCGTATCACCCCGTCCTGGATCTTGGGCCAGCGGAACTCTCCATCCTCCAACCGCTTGGCGAACAGGCACAGCCCCGTGCCGTCCCAGTAGACCAGCTTGATCCGATCGGCGCGCTTGGCGCGGAACACATAGACCGCGCCGGAGAACGGATCGGCGGCCATCTGCTCACGCACCAACCCCGCCAACCCCTCCGCGCCTTTACGGAAATCCACCGGGTGGGCGGCCACCAGCACCCGGACCGCGCCGCTCGGACCAATCACCGTCCAACCCGCAAGGCGCCGATCACCGCAACCGCCATCCGTGCGTCGGCCTCGCGGCCGATCCGCACGCGAGCGCCCGCCATCTCGATCTCGATGGCGCCGTCCGCCGCGTCTGCGCACCCCGATCCTGGATCTTCCACCATGACCTGGGCGAAGGCCAACTGGCGCGCATCACGCCGCCAGGTAAACACCTGCGTCTTGGACAAGCTGTATCGATCGGCGACCTCGCCGACGCTGGCCGCGTAGCTCTCCGCCACGATCTGCGCCTTCGCCTCAGCGCTCCAGCGCCGCCGCTGGCCCACGCCCGTAAACACCTCGATCCGACGCGCCACAGGCATCGTCAGCACATCGTCACTAGGCATCATCACCACACCAAGCCAGACCGGCCTGGAGTCTCCGCGATCACGTCATCCACTGAAAGGTGGGGTCCGGGCTCCGCTTACGTTTGAAGAATTGGCGGCGGCGACGCTCTTCGGCCTGATGGTCGCCGAGGCCTTCGCGCCATCCTTTGGCGTGCTCGGCATCGGCGGTGTGGCGGCCTTCCTGCTTGGCGGCATGATCCTCATCGACACCGAGGCGCCTGGCTTTGGCGTCTCGCTGCCGCTGATCGCCGCTCTTGGGGCGGTGAGCCTCGCGTTCAGCTTGCTGGTCTTGAGGCTAGCCCTGGCCTCGCGCCGTCGCGCCGTGGTGAGCGGGCGCGAGGAGATGCTGGGCGCTCTTGGCCGAGTTCTCGATTGGGAGAATGGGTCTGGCCACGTCTTCACCCACAGCGAGCGGTGGCGCGCGGTCTCGCATGCGCCGCTGGCGCCTGGCGATCGGGTGCGGACGCTGGCGATCCACGATCTCACCCTTACCGTGACGCCGGACGAGAGCGGCGATCCCCCTAGTTGAGGAGTCTTCCGATGCTGGCCAGCCTCGCCATCTACGCCCCTATAGTCATCCTGCTGCTCGTCGTGCTTGCCGCGGCGATCAGGATTCTCCGTGAGTATGTTCGCGGCGTGGTCTTCACCTTGGGTCGCTTCACCGGGGTCAAGGGCCCGGGCCTTATTCTGCTCGTCCCGTTCGTGCAGCAGATGGTCCGCGTCGATCTGCGCACCATGGTGCTCGATGTCCCCGCCCAGGACGTCATCTCTCGCGACAACGTGTCGGTGAAGGTCAACGCCGTGCTCTATTTCCGCGTCGTCGACCCGGAGCGCGCGACCATCCAGGTCGAAGACTACATGCAGGCCACCAGCCAGCTGGCCCAGACCACCCTGCGTTCTGTGCTCGGCAAGCACGACCTCGACGAAATGCTGGCCGAGCGCGACAGGCTCAATAATGACATCCAGGAGATTCTCGACGCGCAGACCGACGCCTGGGGCATCAAGGTGGCCAATGTCGAGATCAAGCACGTCGACATCGACGAGAGCATGGTCCGCGTCATCGCCCGCCAGGCCGAGGCCGAACGGGAGCGACGCGCCAAGGTTATCAGCGCCGAGGGTGAACAGCAGGCCGCGCAGAAGATCTACGAAGCCGCGCTGATCCTCGGCCAGAAGCCCGAGGCCATGCAATTGCGCTACCTCAGCGCGCTCTCGGTGATCGCCAACGACCGCAGCAACACCATCGTCTTCCCGTTCCCGCTTGATGCCGGACCGATGTTATCGGCGCTTGGCGCGAAACGATGAGGGGCGCGCGGGAAGCGATCACCAAGAGGACCGGTCTGCCTGGAGCTTGAGCCGCCTACGGCAGTTCGAACCTCGCCTGCAGCCGTACGGCGTCTGGTGTCAGATCTTCCCGGCGGCTGCGTGGCCGCGGCGTCGAGCGGCGCCTTTGCAGCCGTAGGCGTACTCGCGAGTTCGTCCACCTTTCTCCAGCCTGGGGGCTTTCGAGACTTTCCAGCCCCTTGGAGCCTTCCTTCTCGCCCTGCGGTCCGCAGGCTGACCGCCAGAGACGTCGGGCGCCCGAAAGTGCGGGGCGCTGGCGTCCAGGGCGGCGATGGGGCCAGTCAGGCTTTGCGTTTGATGAAACCCTCAAGTCTGCTCGACTGCGCCACGGTGTTGGAGATCGTGCCGTACTTGCGGACATTCTTATGCAGCAGCTCAAGGCGTTGATCGCTCTCGTCTGTGTCTATGATCAGCTCGTAGTCGACCGAAACCATCATGGGCGGGGCGTCCTGCCGGACCCCATGCAGCCTGACCTCCACCCCTCGGAGATCGAAGTTGAGCATCGGCGTCGCGCGCTCGATACCCTTGATCATGCAGGCGGCGATTGAAGCTAGAAAAAGCTCGGCCGGATTGAAGGCGTCGGGGCGTCCGTTCACGTCCGTATCCAAGACGATTTCGGCCCCCTTGCAGGCGGCGAGGCTGCCGTGTTGATCCTGTCGTCGCGCGGTGACGTGGTACTCAAGCATCGGAGACCTCAAGCTGTGCCGGGGACGAGGAATACCGGCGGTTCGTCCGTCGGCTTTTCGAGGAGCTGCTGTTCCGTCAGACGAGCATAGACCTCGATCAGGTTGTCGTCAGGAGCCACTGCTCGTGCAAGGGCGCGCCTCGGGCATGGCCGCTAGCGCCTCATGGGAACAAACGGGCCTCGTCATGCCTTGATCGGCCTCGCGCCCTTCATCGTCGGCGGCCCGGCGAGCGCCATTGTGTTCGACGATGTATGGAAAAGGGCGCCGCAGATGCGCCAGTCGCCGAGCGGCCCTGGCGCCGCTTCTAGAACCTAGCGCCTGAGCGAGTGTCCGGTCCGCCCAGACGTCAGGCGACGCCGTGTGATCGCACCTCGGCGCCGAGCCCCTGAATGGGACAATTGCGCCCGGCCGCAGGCGTCAGGGTGGACTTTCGCGGCCTAGGCATTAGTAGGCGCTGCAATGTCGGGCTCGCGCACAACAGGCCTCAGGACGCCAGCCATCGCGCTGGTGCTGGCGTGCATGGCCATCGCCCTGCGCGTCTTCGTCCCGCATGGCTACATGGTGGCCACGACCGCGCCTTCGGGGACAATTCCGATTGTGCTCTGCACCTCGCAGGGTGCGCAGACCGTAATCATTGATGAGGCGGGCCAGGTCGTTTCGCCTCAGCCGCACGCCCCGATTGACCAACCCGGCGATCAGAGGGGCGATAGTCCTTGCGCGTTTTCGGGCTTCGGCGGCGCTTTCGCTGCCCAGGCCCCGATGCTCTTTGCGACAGCGCACTGGACTTGGATCCGGCAATCCATAGTCGTTGAGCCCCAGACAACGCCCGGCCGCGGACTTGCCGCGCCGCCGCCGCCGGCCACCGGACCCCCGCTTCAGATCTGACCCCGCCGAACTCCCGCGCGCAACAGCGACGGCTCGCGCGCATGTGCATCAGATCTAAGGCTCATTTCATGTCTCGTTCGTTCAACGGCCGTACGGCCGTGCTCATGGCTGGCGCCTGCGTCGCCGCCCTCGCTACCCCGCTTTCCGCCCAGGCCCAGCCCGCAACCGCGCTCCCCCCCATTCAAGCCCGCGCGGCGTCAGAGGACGCCAGCGCGTCCAGATCGCCGAGCCAGATCGAGCTGACCGGCGAGACGCTCGCGCGGCGCGCCGCCGGCTCGGCCGACACCATGTCGCTGATCGCGGGTGAGCCGGGCATGGCTGTCTCCGCCAATGGCGGCATATCCAGCCTTCCGGTGATGCGGGGGCTGGCCGATAGCCGGGTTCTGGTGACGGTCGATGGCGTCGAGATCACCACCTTCTGCCCCAACAATATGAATCCCCCCGGCTCCTACATCCTGCCTGGACGGGTGGAGGGCATCTCCATCTTGCCGACCCTCTCGCCGGTCAGCGCCGGCGGGGACAACATCGCCGGCGTCATTGCCGTGACCACGCGGGCGCCAACCTTCGCCACCGAGGGCAAGGGCCTGCTCGTGACCGGCGAGGTCGGCGCCAGCTATCGTAGCGTCGCCGACGCCGTCGGCGCGACCGTCCAAGCCTCGGTCGCAGGAGAGCGGTACAGCATTGGCTACGAGGGCGCCTGGAACCGCGCGGGCAACTACAAGACGGGCGGGGGGCGGCGCGTCCGCTCGACCCTGTACGAGGCATACGACCAGGCGCTGACGCTTGCGCTGTTGACCGACCAGGGCGTGCTCAGCCTGCGCGCCGGCAAGCACTTCTCCCCATACGAGGGGTTTCCCACCCAGCGCATGGACCTGACCGAGAACGACAGCAGCTTTGCTGATCTTCGCTACGACGGGACCTACGGCTGGGGTGAAGTGACGGCCAAGGCGTCGTGGCGCTCGGTCGACCACGAGATGAACTTCCTGAGCGACAAGGGCGGATCGGCCGCCGGCGGCATGCCGATGAACACTCAGGGACGCGATCTTAGCGCCTCCCTGGCGGCAAGCATGCCGCTGAACGACGGCGGAGCGCTGCGCGTCGGGGGCGAGGCCCATCGTGCCGACGTCGACGACTGGTGGCCCCCCGTGGCGGGCAGCGCGATGATGGGGCCGCAGACCTATTGGAACATCAAGAACGGCCGTCGGGAACGGACGGGACTCTGGGCGGAGTGGGAAGGAAGGCGTTCGGCGCAATGGACCACCCTGCTCGGCGCGCGTGTCGAGCATGTCGAGACGGACGCCGGTCCGGTTCAGCCCTATGCCTGGGGCGGCATGATGAACATGGCCGACGCCAAGGCCGCGCTCGCCTTCAACGCCCGCGACCGGGGCCGTGCCGATGACAATGTGGATGTCACAGCCAAGGCGATCTGGCGGGCGAATGATACGACAAGTGTCGAGTTCGGCTACGCTCGCAAAACGCGCAGCCCCACGATCTACGAGCGCTACGCCTGGGGCATGGGGATGATGTCGAGCTCAATGACGTCCTTCGCCGGCGACGCCAACGCCTATGTCGGCGATCCTGATCTTGAGCCTGAGGTGGCGCACAATCTGGCTGCGACGGTTAAGTTCGCCAGTTTGGACGGAAGGCGCGGCCTGACGCTCAGCGCCTACGATTCGCGTGTCGAGCACTTCATCGACGCCGTGAAACTGGCGGACCTGGCCAAGGGCTTTGTGCAGCTTCGCTTCACCAATGTGGACGCCCGGATCTATGGCTTCGACGCAAGCGGTCACGCGCAGCTCTGGGACACCTCGGCGTTCGGGCGAGGGACCTTTACGGGGGGGCTGTCGTGGGTCGAGGGTGAGAACCGCGACAGCGGCGACAGTCTCTATCACATGACCCCGCTTACGCTTCGGCTGGGCGTGGAGCAGGTGAAAGGGCGCTGGACCAACCAGGCTGAGTTGGAGCTCGTCGGTGAGAAGGACGCGGTGAACGCACTGCGCCGCGAGCCGATGACCGCCGCCTATGCCCTGCTCAGCCTGCGCTCTGGCTGGAAGGGCGAGCGTGTGCGGGTGGATCTCGCCGTCGAGAACCTGCTTGACGCCTCCTACGATCTGCCGCTCGGAGGCGTGTCGTTCGGAGACTTCAAGGCCGAGGGCGGCGTCCCCCCGATCCATCCCCTGCCGGGGCTGGGGCGGTCGATCAACCTCAATCTGGCCTATGCGTTCTGAGCTTGAGGCGCCGCCATATCGATCTCCGACTGGCCGGGGCGATCAGCGCCTCGACCATCTTGCACGCCGCGGCGTGGGTGGCAGCGACCCATGGGCCGCCGGCCGAGCCTGCGGCGCGGCAAATCCTGGTCGTCCAGCTGGTTGCGGCGCCGGCTTTGGCGCAAAGGCCGCCTGCGCCAGCCTTGCCCGCTCAAACCGAGCCAGCCCAAACCCGGCCCGCCCCGACGGGCCTTGCCATGGCGAGGTCGGCGGCCGGCCCAACTCCGACGCCGGATCCGTCCCTGGTCCCAGCGAGCCTCACCGGACCCACGGCGAAAGCCGTGGCTCCAATGGGCCCGCCAGTTGCGGTCATCCCGACTGATGATGGCGCCGACGCCAGACCTGCGAGCCCCTCGCTCGATGACTACCGGCGGCGCGTGTGGACCCATCTGGCGACGCATGCGCCTTCGGCTCCCCCGGGAACAGGGTCGGCGAGGGTGATGTTCGGGCTCGATGAGACCGGCGGCGTGCTCTTCGTGCGACTTGCGCGCTCCAGCGGTCGCCCGGCGTTCGACAGAGCCTGCCTAGCGTCGGTTCGCGCGGCCGCGCCCCTTCCGTCGCCGCCGGCTGGGACAGCCCGCGCTGATCTGGTGTTCGAGGTTCCAATTGAGGCCGCACGAGCCCAAGGCGCGAGGGGACGATGAGGCGCCGCGACGCCTTGGACCCTGCGAAAGGCGGCCTGTCGGGGCGAAATCCCGGTCTCTCCGGAGAGCGACCGGCGGGAAGGTCAGCACGATGGCGTGGCTCGCGGTGACGCCGACGAGATGGGCTGGGCCGTGGGCCGACGTGGCGCTTCAACCCCCAACTGGAGCGTCCACCTGTAGCGATTTGAAGCACGGCGCGCCGGTAAATCGTCAGTCCTCGTCCGCCAACCACAGTTCGTGGGCGTCGAGAGCGAGCTTGAGCAGCGCGCGATGGGCCACGGAGCGGGCGGCCAGCTCGATGCGGCGCGCCTCGTAGGTCTGGCGTTCAGCCAGCAGGCGGTCCGAGAGATCGCGCTCGCCCAGCTCGTAGGCGCGGGAGACCCGGCGCGAGGCCTGTTGGGCCGCGCCGAGCGCCAGGGCCGCGTCCCGCCAGGCGTCGAGGGCGGCCGAGGCGGCGATGACGTCGGAATGGGCGGTGGCGCGCACCTCGCGGGCGGTCATGGCGTATCGCGCCTCGGCGGCCGAGGCGAGCGCCGACTGCTGGTCCGCCGCGGCGCTACGGCGGGCGCCGCCGAACGGGGCGGAGATGAAGACGCCGACGCCGCTTTCCTCGCCGCCGCGTTCGCTGAAAGTGCGCACGCCGATGACGGGGTCGGGCACGCGGTCCTGGCTGAACCTGCGCGCTAGGAAGCGTTCCCGATCGGCAAGCGCGCGGGCGATGACGACCTCATGGCTGCGCTGGACGATCAGATCGCTCCACTCGGCGAGCGGGCGCGCGGGCGCCGCCGGCGCGGGCGTCAGCGGCGCGGCGTCAGGCGCCAGGCCTGGGTAGCGGGCCTCCAGCTCGGCGCGGGCGGTCCGCTCGGCGCCCTGCGAGCGCGCGAGCGCGGCGCGGGCGCGGGCCTCCGCGCCCTGGGCCTGCTCCAGATCGAGGAGGGCGGCGTCCTGAAGCTCGACGCGGCGCGCCAAGGCGCGAACCTCGCGTCCGTAGACTTCGAGCTCCTCGGCGTCGACGGCGCGGGACTCGGCGGCCTCGGCCCAGTTCAGATAGCGTTCGGCGAGATCGAGCGAGGCCTGGTGGCGGGCGTCGTCGACGCTGTTATGGGCGGCCTTAACGCCCGCCTCGCCGGCGGCGCGATCGAGGGCCGCCTTGGCGGGCATGCGAACGCCCCGCGCCGCCTGCAGCGACCACTCGCCGTAGGTTCGCTCGCCGCGCACGCGGCGGTCGTCAAAGGCGGCCGTGAAGGTGGTTTCATGTTCCCCGACGGCAAGCATCCGAGCCTGGGCCTGGGCCCCCCCGAGCATGGCGCGCGCCTCCATCAGGGCGGGCGAGCCCTCCAGGACCTCAAGAATCTTCTGATCCGGCGGCAGGAAGGCTGGGCGAGCCATGCCGGACTCGGCCGCCGTGGCCTCAGGCGCGAGCAGGAGGAGGGCGAACAGGGGAGCGATCAAGGGGGCGGGGCGCATCATGCAGTCTCCAGGACGGCGGCGCCGCGCTCGACCCCGAACCGGCGATAGAGGATGGGCAGCAGGATCAGGGTGAGCAGGGTCGAGGTCACCAGGCCCCCGACCACGACGATGGCCAGCGGGCGCTGAATCTCCGAGCCCGGTCCGGTGGCGGTCAGTAGCGGCACGAGGCCCAGGGCGGTGATGCTGGCGGTCATCAGGACCGGCCGCAGGCGCCGGCGCGCCCCTTCAGTCACGGCGGTGGCGACGTCGCGCCCGCGCTGGACCAGCTCGTTGAAATGCGTGACCAGCACCAGCCCGTTCAGCACCGCGATGCCGAGCAAGGCGATCAGGCCCACCGATGCCGGCACCGACAAATATTCGCCCGAGATCCACAGGGCCACGACCCCGCCGATCATCGCGAAGGGGATGTTGGCCAGGATCAGCAGCGATTGCCGTGTCGATTTCAGGCTGATGAACAGCACCAGGAAGATCAGCCCCAGGGCCATCGGCACCACCACCCCAAGGCGGGCGGCCGCGCGCTTCTGGTTCTCGAACTGGCCGCCCCAGGCGAGGCGGTAGCCGGCCGGCAGCGGCACGTCGCGCGCGACGTTGGCCTGGGCCTCCTTGACGAAGCCGACGAGGTCGCGGCCCTGGACATTGGCCTGGATGACGGCGAAGCGCGAGGCGTTCTCGCGGTCGATCTTCACCGGGCCCTCCCGGCGCTCGATGCGCGCCACGTCGCCGGCCCGCAGCAGGCCGCCGTCGGGCGTGGCGATCTGGGCCTGCTCGAACAGCGCCGGATCCTCGCGCAGGTCCTGGGGCCCCCTGACCAGGATCGGCGTGCGCTTGCCCTGTTCGAAGACCACGCCCGCAAGGGCGCCCTCGAGCTGGGCGCGCAACTCCTGCTGCAGGACCTCGGCGGACAGGCCGGCCCGGACGGCCGCGGCGCGGTCGACGTCCAGCTGGAGGTAGGTCACGCCGTCGCCCGCGACCGTGTAGACGTCGGACGCGCCGCGCGTCGTCTTCAGGGTCTCCTCGATGCGGCCGGCCAGGTCGCCGAGCGTCTTCAGGTCAGGGCCGAACACCTTGACCGCCAGGTCGCCCCGGCTGCCGGTGAGCATCTCCGAGACCCGCATCTCGATCGGCTGGGTGAAGGTGGCCTCCACGCCGGGGAACTGGGCGGCGACCTTGCGGATCTCCTCCGTGAGCCAGGCCTTGTCCTTCCGGCGCCAGTCCTTGCGGTCCGCCAGCACCAGGAAGCTGTCGGTCTCGTTCAGACCCATGGGATCGAGGCCCAGTTCGTCGGAGCCGACGCGGGCGACGATGCGCTCGACCTCCGGCACCTGGGCCAGGATCGCGCGCTGCACGGCCAGGTCCTGGCGGGCGCTGGCGTCGAGGTTGATCGAGGGCAGCTTGGCCAGCTGCATGAGGATCGCGCCCTCGTCCAGGGTCGGCATGAAGCTCTTGCCGATCAGGACGTAGGCGACCGCCGCCAGGACCATGCCGCCGCCGGCCGCCGCGTACACGGGCTTGGGCCTGGCCAGGGCGCGGGCCAGCTGGCGTTCATAGAACGGGCCAATCCTGCGCATGATCCAGGATTCGCGGTGCGCGTGGGCCTTCAGCAGCAGCGAGGCCAGGACCGGTATCACCGTGAACGACAGCAGGAGCGACGAGCCCAGGGCGAAGACGATGGTCAGGGCGACGGGCGCGAACAGCTTGCCCTCCAACCCCTGCAGGCTCAGCAAGGGCAGGAAGACCAGGCAGATGATCAGCACGCCCGAACCGACCGGCGCGGCCACCTCGGCCACGGCCTCGTAGATCACGTGCAGGCGCCGCGAGCCGGTGATGCTCGGATTGTCGAGCCGCTCGACGGTGTTCTCGACCACGACGACCGCCGCATCGACCAGCATGCCGATGGCGATGGCCAGGCCGCCCAGGCTCATCAGGTTCGCCGAGAGCCCGAACGCGCGCATCAGCAGAAAGGTCGTCAGCGCCGCCAGCGGCAGGGTGACCGCCACCACCGCGGCGGCCCGCAGGTCCCCAAGGAACAGCAGCAGCAGGATGACGACCAGCACCGTGGCCTCGACCAGCGCCTTGTTGACGGTGCCGGTGGCGCGCTCGATCAGGTCCGAGCGGTTGTAGAACGGGCTGACCTTCACGCCCTTGGGCAGCGAGGGCTCGATCTCCTTCAGGCGCGCCTCGACCGATCTCACGACCGCCTTGGCGTCGGCGCCGCGCAGGGCGATGACGATGGCCTCGGCGGCCTCGGCCTCGCCGTTCTGGGTGACCGCGCCATAGCGGGTGAGGGCGCCTTCCTGAACCTCGGCCAGGTCGCCGAGCCGGGCGGTTCCACCGCCGGGCAGCGGCACGACCGTGTCGCGCAGGTCGTCCAGGCTGGTGATCGCCCCGGCGACACGCACCACCAGAGCCTCCTCGCCCTCGCTCAGACGTCCGGAGCCGTCGTTGCGGTTGGAGGCGGGGATGGCGTCGATGAGCGCCTGGGAGGTCAGGCCCGAGGCGGCGAGGGCGGCGGGGTCGGGCGAGACCTCCAACGTCCTGGCCCGTCCGCCCAGGACATTCACGTCGGCGACGCCAGGAAGGCCGCGCAGGGCAGGACGGATGGTCCAGTCCAGCAGGGTGCGCTTCTGCTCGAGCGTCAGGCCCTCCCCCTCGATGGTGAACATATAGACGTCGGACAAGGGCGTGGAGATCGGCGAGAGGCCGCCGCTGACGCCCGCGGGCAGGGCGCCCAGAGCGTTGGAGAGGCGCTCTGCAGTTTGCTGGCGGGCCCAGTAGACGTCAGTCCCAGGCGCGAAATCGATGGTCAGGTCGGCGATCGCGTACTTGGCGGTCGAGCGCAGCATGGCCTGCCTGGGGATGCCCAGAAGCTCCATCTCCAACGGGGCGATGACCTGGCTCTCGACCTCCTCGGGCGTCATGCCGGGGGCCTTGAGGATGATCTTCACCTGGGTCGGCGAGATGTCGGGGAAGGCGTCGACGGGCAGATTCAGGAACGCGTTGATCCCGAGACCGATCAGGGCGAGCGCCAGCACCGCGGCCAGCAGCCGCTGCGACAGGGCGAAGGCGATGAGCTTGCGCATGCCTATCGCCCCAGGGCCGACTTCAGTTGCGCAGCGCCCGATGCGGCGACCCGCGCGCCGGTCGGGAGGCCGCTCACGACGGCCTCGGTCCCCGCAACGCCGACCACGGCGACGGCGCGCGCCTCGTAGCCCGCGCCGGTCTTGACGAAGACTCGCGCGCCGGCGGCGTCCTGGACCAGCGCCCCGCGCGGAACGGCCTGGGCGCCCGCGGGCGCCGGGGCGAGCAAGGTGACGGTGACGGTCTGGCCGAGCGCCAGGGCCGCGCCCCTGTCCAGTTCGGCCCGCAGCGGCAGCGAGCGGGTCTTGGGATCGATGCTCGCACCGACGGCGACCACCCGGCCGGCCGTATCGCCGACCCGCACGGGATAGCCGATCTTCAGCTTCTGGGCGATGGCGGGCGAAACCCGCGCCTCGATCCACAGCCTGTCGGCGCGGTCGAGGGTGACGGCCGGGGCCATGGCCTCCAGCCCGCCGCCCGGTTGGGCGTTCAGGGCGGCCACGCGCCCGGCGCTCGGCGCGCGCAGCACGTATTCGCCCGACGCGCCGCCGGCGCCCGACAACAGGCGGCGGCGCTCGTTGACCATGGCCCGGGCCTGGGCGGCGCGGGCCTGGGCTTCCTCAGCGCGGGCGCCGGCGATGACGCCCTCGTTGGCCAACTGCCGGGTGCGGCGGGCGGCGGCCTCGGCCACGCGCAGCTCGGCCTGGTTCTGGATGAGCTCGGAGGACACGGCCAGCGCGTCGCGGCTGAACAAGGTCACCAGCGGCGCGCCGGCCGTCACCGCCTGGCCCTCCAGGACGTGGACGCGCAGCACTGTTCCGGCGAATGGCGCGGCGACCACCCGGCGGTCGTTCAGCGGCGGGGTGACCGTGGCCGGGACGGCGGCCAGCGGCGCGCCCGAGGCGGGCCTGGCCGTGGCCAGCACGACGCCCATCGCCTTCTCCTGAGCCGCGCTCAGGGTCAAGGGCCCAGCGGCTAACGTTGGCGTTGGCGTTGTCGAGACGGCCATGGCGAGGGCGGCGGCGAGGCTTGAGCGGACGGCGGGCATGGACTCCTCGGGGCTTGAGCCGTCCCCCGATGCGCCGCCAGGCTGAAGTCATCCTGAAGCGAAGCTGAAACGGACCTGACAAGACGCAGTCAGGTTCGCTTCAGCCGTCTGTGCTAGAAGAGGAAGCCAGTCCAGGGAGACCGCCGCCCATTCGCGTCCTGCTCGTCGAAGACGATCCCGAAATCGCCCGCCGCCTTGGCGCGGCGCTGACCAATGCTGGCTTCGTCGTGGAGAACGCCGCCGACGGTGAGACCGGGCTGCTGCTGGGCCAGACCAACGACTTCGACGCGGTGGTCCTCGACCTCGGCCTGCCACGCCTGCCGGGCCTGGAGGTGCTCAAGCAGTGGCGGCGCGAAGGCCGCGACGTCCCCGTGCTGGTGCTGACCGCGCGCGATGCCTGGACCGATCGCGTCGAAGGCCTGAACGCCGGCGCCGACGACTACTTGGGCAAGCCGTTCCAGAACGCAGAGGTGGTGGCGCGGCTGCGCGCCCTGACCCGGCGCTCGGCCGGCCGCTCATCGCCCGTCATGCGGCGTGGCGACATCGTGCTCGATCCTGTCGCCGGCACGGTCCAGCGCGGCGAGGAAACCATTGAGCTGACGGCGCGCGAGCTGAAGGTGTTGGTCTATCTGATGCATCGGGCCGGCCGCGTCGTGTCGCAGGGCGAGCTGATCGATCATGTCTACAGCCTGGACGAGACGCGGGAGTCCAACACGATCGAGGTCTATGTGGCGCGGCTGCGTAAGAAGCTGGGCAAGGACGCGATCCGGACCATCCGCGGGCTGGGCTACAAGTTCATCTGATGCGCCATCTCTGGACCAGCTTCCGCACCCGCCTGCTCGTCGGGGCCGCCATCTGGATCATCGCCGGCATGGCCCTCAGCGGCTTCCTGCTGTCGGAACTTTTCAAGGCGCACGTGACGCAGCAGTTCGACGACGAGCTGCACGGCCACGCCGCCGAGCTGGCCGTCCTGGTGGGCGTCGCGCCCGACGGCAAGCTGTTCCTGCATCGGCGGCTTAGCGATCCGCGCTTCCTGCCCGCGGACTCGGGGTTTTACTGGCGGGTCGAGGCCGAGACCGGGGCTTCGATCGGCTCGCCGTCGCTGGCTGGCCGGCCTCTGCCCTTGCCAGGCCCCTTTCCGACCGCCGGCGCCGAGCGGCACGTCTTTGTCACCGGGCCCTCCGGCCAGCTGCGCCTGGTCGAGCGGGCGGTCGCAGCGCCGGGCGCGCCGCAGCTGCGTATCGGCATCGGGGTCGACCAGCGCCTGCTGGACGAGGTGCTGGCCCACTTCAACAGGACGCTGTTTCTCTCGCTCGCCATCGTGGCCTTGGGCCTGATCGCCGCGGCGATCCTGCAGGTGTGGTTCGGGCTGCGTCCGCTGAGCGGAATGCGGCAGGCGCTGTCGGAGGTCCGAATGGGCAGGGCCAGCCGCCTGCCCGAGGATCTTCCCAGCGAGGTCCGTCCCCTGGCGGTCGATCTCAACGCCCTGCTGGAGGGCAATCTCGAGATGCTGCGGCGCGCCCGCACCCAGGCGGGCAATCTCGCCCACGCCCTGAAGACGCCCCTGGCCATCCTGCTGGACGAGGCTGAGCGTCTGCGTCGGGCCGGACAGGACGAGGCGGCCGAGGTGATCGAGGCGCAGTGTGAGCGCATGCGCCGGCAGATCGACTACCAGATCGCCCGGGCCCGCGCCGCCGCGCTCAAGCGCGCCCCGGGCGTCGCGGCCGAGGTCAAGGGGACGCTGGAGCCGATCATCGCCGCAATGCGTCGCCTGCATGGCCGTCGCGGCGTCACCTATGCGGTCGCCTACGAAGCCGACGCGACGGTCGCGGTCGATGCGCAGGACCTGGCTGAGATTCTCGGAAACGTGCTCGATAACGCCGGAAAGTGGGCGAACGCTCGCGCCGAGGTCTCGGTGCGGCGCAGGGGCGAGATCGTGGAGATAGTCGTCGACGACGATGGCCCTGGACTGCCGCCCGAGAGCTACGAGCATGTCTTCGGTGTGGGAGAGCGGCTTGATGAACGCACGCCGGGCCATGGCCTGGGCCTCTCGATCGTCAGGGATCTGGTCGGCCTCTACGAGGGCCAAGTCACCCTTGATGCTTCGCCGCAAGGAGGGCTTCGACTGATCCTGGCCTTCCCGATGGTTCACGCCTAGCGCCGCCACCTTCGCACCCTCGGGGTCCGGGCTGCGCGGAGAGGCGGCAGTTCAGCGAGCGTCGGGGGAGGCGCCGCTAGCCAGCTGCCTGAACGATCGGATGGTTGGGCGCGTCACTGCGTTTACGCAGCAGGACCAGCGCGGCGGCGGCCACCAGCGCCGCGCCGGCCAGGCTCGTCACATATGCGGCGCCGACGAAGAAGGGCAGCCATGGAAGGTCGACGGCCGCGAAGTTGCGGACCAGCAGAAGGACAACGCTGCCCAGATAGCCGGAGGCGTCCGCGACGTAGATCAGGAAACCCGCGGTCGCCACGGTGCCGGAGTAAGCGATCATTCGGTCGAACAGCATGGCGTTGAAAGGGGTGTAGGCGAGATAGAGGCCCGCGCCACCAGCGATCATCCAGGCGATCGGCGACAGCAACTCGCGCTGGAAAGCCAGGGTCGAGAGACCAAGGACGGCGAAACCCGCCAGGATGACGCCGTGCATAAGCAGCAGGGCGCGGCCGTTGTCCTTCACCGCGATCAGCGCGCCCATCGTCACCAGCGACAGGACCGCCACCGGACCCTCGCTGGCGGTGAACACCGTGGCGGCGTCGCCATAACCAAGGGCGCTCCAGATCTCGGCCGCGAAGTTGTCGCGCAGGTCGCGGAACGCCGTCAGCAGCACATAGGCGGCGACGAGCAGCACCAGCACCGGCCAGTGCGCGGCCAGGAACGCTTTGCGTTCCTTGGCCATCATCGGCCGGCGCGCCACGCGCTCGGCTTCGTCGGCAGCGCTCGGCGAGGGCAGGAGGGCGAGAGCCAGCACCGAAAGCGCGAGCAGCGGCATGAAGACCACGCCCGTCGCGGCCGGCATCCAGAACGGACTGACGTGCAGGCCCTCCATCAACGCCTTGCCGACCGACTTCACAACGCCGGAAGACAGGATGAAACTGGCGCAGAGGATCGCCCCCAGGACCTCGCTGGTGCGCCGGCCTTCCATGAAGCCGAACACCAGGCCCCAGATCAGGCCCAGCGGCAGGCCGTTCAGGAACAGGGCGGCGACGTTCCAGGGCGCCGGTATCACCGCGTGTCCGGCGTCAGCGCCGATGAGACAGATTGAGGGTGCCGCATTTAGGAGGGTTTTGGTCTCGTCGTAGTGACGAAGGAACGAAGATGAGACCAAAACCCTTGGCCGC